>CALKKK010000097.1 GCA_937995395.1 uncultured Sutterella sp.
TGATGAACAAACTCAAAACTTTAACCGCCGCCGTCCTCATGACCGCTTTGGGCGCCAACGTTTCTGCTGCCGACATTGAAATGACGGCCGACGTCGTGGTGATCGGTGCCGGTACTGCCGGAACGGCCGCCGCATTGGCCGCTGCCGAAACCGGTGCCAAGGTCATTACCCTGGAAAAGAATGCCACCGTGGGCGGCACGGGCAACTTCTCCGAAGGCATCATGGCCGTGGAAAGCAAGATGCAGCGCGACTGGAACTACAACCTGACGCGCGATCAAGCCTTCAAAATGATTATGGATTACGGTCACTGGCGCGGCAACGCCAAGATGGTGCGCGCTTTTGTGGACAAGACCGCAAGCACGATCGACTGGATGCAGGGTTATGGCGTGAAGTTCGAAAAGCTCTACTCCAACTATCCGGGCGGCCTCTACACGTGGCATATCTACGAAGGGCGCGGCGCCGGTTGGATCAATCTCTTCCACAAGAAATACGCCGAAATGGGCCAGAAGCTTTTGATGCAAACGCCTGCCAAGAGCCTCATTCAGGAAAACGGCAAGGTTGTGGGCGTTGTGGCTGAAAACGACGACGGCGACAAAATTACCATCAAGTCCGGTGCCGTGATCATCGCTTCGGGCGGCTTTGGTGCCAATCCTGAAATGATGAAGGAATATATGCGATTCCCCGGTGTCGACGGCTTGGCGCAAGCCGGTAAGACCGGTGACGGCATCAAGATGGCTTGGGCTGCGGGCGGCGGTAAGGACGGTGTCGAAGTGCAGGCAAGCTATCGTCCGGGCCCCAAGGGCGTGGGCACGACCAACCACGTAGCCGCTACCGCCAAGCAACCCCACCTTTGGCTCGATCCCAAGGGCAACCGCTTCTGCGACGAAACGATCATGCTCAACTGGCCTTTTGCCGGTAACGCTCTGGAACGTATCGGCGGCAAGATGTGGGTGGTTTACGATCAGCAGACTCTGGACTATATGGTCAAGGAATCCGGTATCGATTTGGGTGTGGGCGTGATGGTGCCCGTGGCGACCAAGTTGGACAAGTTTGACAAAGAGTGGCCCGCAGCTGAAAAAGCCGGTTGGGCTGTGAAGGCTTCGAGCCTTAAGCAACTTGCCAAGAAGACCGGCATGGACTACGAAACTTTGAAGAAGACCGTGGACGAATATAACGGCTTTGCCGAAATCCGCCACGACGGTCAGTTTGCCAAAGAGCCGCAATACCTGCGCTCCGTCAAGAAGGGCCCCTTCTACGCCATTCAGTCCGTGGCAACGAGCTTGGGGACGTTGGGCGGCATCAAGTCCAACGAACGCTTTGAAGTCGTGAGCCAGGACGGCACGCCGATTCCGGGGCTCTACTGTGCCGGTAACGACGTGGGCGGCATGTATGGCGACAGCTACGACTTGTTGATGGCTGGCTCCACCATCGCTTGGGCTGTCAACTCCGGTCGCATCGCTGCTGAAAACGCCGTGAAGTACGCCAAGTCCAAGAAGTAATTTGATGACTTGAAACGCGTGAGCCGATCAAACACGCGGTTCACAAAAGCATTGGCGCTCGCTTTTCTTTCAAAGAAACGAGCGCCGAATTGTTTTTGCATGAGCCGAGTCGATTAGCGATTTAACCAATCATAAACTTCGTCAAAAAGCGCCTTTTCCACCAAAAGCGTCTTGCCGTTTTTGCGTAAGAGTCCTGCTTCCTGCCACTGAGAGAAGATGCGGGATACAGAAACGCGGGTGAGGTTGGTCACTAGCCCGATTTGTTCGTTGGTGAGTAACAATGGCACTACATTGTCGTGCAGTTTGAGCTCCAACCCATAGCTTTCAATCAGCACCCGCAAAAAGACTTTCAAGCGCTTGTCAGCCGAAAGCGTGAAGTTGGCAACCATGCCTTCCAAATGCGACTCTTGTTTTCTCACCAAGTGGAGTGCCAACTGACGCATGAGTCCGGGTGTGGATTCGATGCGGGTATAGAGCTGCGCCACATCGACTTCAAGAACGTCCGACTTTTGCCAAGCCACGGAAAAGACATTGACCTTGTCTTCAGTCAAGCACGTCAAGTCGCCCATGGTGCGCCCGGGCACAATGAGGCTTAAGACCGAAGGGCGTCCTTTGGCCTGCTCGGCAATCAGATACGCGCAAAGCCCTTTTTTGAGATAAAAGAGCCTCGGAGTTTGGCCGCCGCTTTTCAGAACTTCGCCTTTTTTCACATGACGCACGACTCCCAATTCCTCGTAGAGTTTGACGAGGAAATCGGGCTCAGAAGCATGAATCCACGGTAAAGACTGAAAAATCTGACGCATCGACTCAAAAAACGAAGGGTTAGGCGGAAATGATGTCGGGCTTTTTGGCGCGACGACGCTTCTTTTTCTTGATCTCAGGGTGCTGAATTTCCGGCAGATCGCAATTGTCGATCGTATCGATAAAGCCCCCGCCCAGACACACTTCGCCTGCATATAAAACGGCGCTTTGCCCCGGTGTTGCCGCCCATTGCGGCACGGGGAATGCCAAGTCAATGGTAGAGTCTCCCGAGCCCAAAATACGGCAAGCGCCGTCGGGTGCGCGATAGCGGGTTTTGACAGTGACTTCCGTGTCAACGGTGGGTGCCGTCCCCGATACCCAACTCGTGTTTACAGCGGTCAATTCATGCGTATTGAGCCACGGATGGTCGTGCCCCTGCACCACCCAAAGGGTGTTGGTGGCCATATCTTTGCGCGCCACAAACCAAGGCTCGCCGTTACCTTCTTGGCTGCCGCCGATACCGATGCCTTTGCGTTGACCCAACGTATAGAAACTTAAACCCACATGTTCTCCGATCACCTTGCCGTCGTCGCGGCAAATGGGGCCGGGGTGCGTGGGTAAATAGCGATTCAAAAACTCTCTAAAGGGGCGCTCGCCGATAAAGCAAATGCCGGTGGAGTCTTTTTTACCTGCCACGGACAGACCTAGCTTTTGCGCAATTTCACGCACTTGGGTTTTGCGAAGTTCCCCCACAGGAAACATCGCTTTGGAAAGCTGTGCTTGGTTTAAGCGATGCAAAAAGTAGCTTTGATCTTTGGTTTCGTCTAACCCTCGTAATAATTCAAAGCCGTGATCGGTCTCTCGCACGCGGGCATAGTGGCCGGTAGCGATGCACTCGGCTCCCATGGCCATGGCGTGATCCAAAAAGGCATTGAACTTGATTTCGGCGTTACACAGCACATCCGGATTTGGGGTACGGCCGGCCGAATACTCGCGCAAAAAGTCGGAAAAGACGCGCTCTTTGTATTCTTTGGCAAAGTTGACGGCTTCCAAGTCGATGCCGATCACGTCGGCCGCACTGGCCGCGTCCAAGAAATCTTGGCGGCTCGAGCAGTACTCGGAATCGTCATCGTCTTCCCAGTTTTTCATAAAAAGACCGGTGACGTCGTATCCGGCTTCTTTTAACAGATAGGCACTCACGGCACTGTCGACGCCGCCGCTCATGCCGATGACAACTTTTTTCTTCATGGTTTTTCAGGCTTGCAACATGTGTTGCGCAAAAATTCTGGATTGCGGCTAAGGATACACAAAAAAGAACGCGCAAGTGCAAAACCCGCGCGTTCTCATAGATTTTTGGTCAGCTAAGACCGATTAGTGCGTCGTATCGACCAACGGCTGCACATTGGCTTGCGGTGCATGGCACAGCGTGCATTCGTGGCGAGAGGGCTGCATCACGAACTTGCCGTCGACCTTGGTCCAGTGGGTAGAAGGCATGGCCGTGGCTTGGCCCTTGACTTTGGGTGCATCAATTTTTGCGGTATTGCCGTGGCACATCACGCACATGTTGCGATCCTGCGTGATGGGGTAGTTGTTGATGGCATGCGGAATCATGGCCGGAGCCCCCAATTGGGTTTCTCGATACTGACCGGCATTGAGTTCGAATGCTTCGGGTGTCGGCACTTCAAAGGGGCTCGTTTGTTCCAAGCTCATCTTGTCGATATCTACGGGGTCGCCCACGGTGGCGGCACAGCCGGCAATAAGGCCGGTAGCGGCAAAGGCGCAAAGAAGAAGTTTTTTCATAGGGAATCTCTCCTTACTGGGTCGAATTATTTTCTTTTAGGACTGCTTTTTTTGCTGAAAAACGCGGTGCAAAACGAATGGCGTTTTCAGGACAAACGGCAGCGCAGCGTCCGCACCCGGTACATTCGCCCGAGGCGATGAAACCGATTTGGGCGGCACGCTGAAAGTTCAAGACTTGAGGTTCGGGACAGGGTTTGAGACACAGCCCACAACGCGTACAACGATCGTCGTCAAAAACGGGTTTTAAAACGCCGACTTTGCCGACAACAGACCAAAAGGCGCCAAGCGGACACAAATGACCGCACCAACCTCTGGGCACAACCAAAAAATCGAATGCAAAGATGCCGAGCACGGCCGAGATGAAGCCTAAGCCCACACCCCAAACGGCTTCGCGCCACAAGAATGCTTGGGGGCTCACCCACTCGAAGGCCGCTGCGCCCGTGATGACGGATGCGACTATGCTTGCGACACACAGCGCATAGCGCGTATAACGATGGATGCGCACCATGTCGGCTCGCAAACCCGTTTTTTCGCGCAGCCAGGCAGCCGAATCGGTCACCATATTCATGGGACACATCCAACCGCAAAAGGCGCGCCCGCCCAAAAGGATGTAAAGCGCCAAGACAATCAAGGCACCCGTGATCATCGTGAGTTCCGGCGCGTGACCTGCAACGAGCTTTTGCAACGTAGCAAAGGGATCGGTTAAAGGAACGAGTCCGACCACTAAACTCGCCGAAAAGTCGCCAGAAAGTAACGGCGCTCCCAAAAGCGTCCAGCCCAAGCGAGCGGTGCCGACAAAAAGCGTCAAAACAGTCAATTGCAACACGCGACGCACGATGTTGACCATCAACAAACGCTTGCGGTTGGGGGTCTCGGACTTTGGAGCGCGTCCCGATTTCCGGGTCGCAAATTCGTTTTGCGTACTCATAATGTCGGGTCTTCCATGTTGTTTAAGTAATCCAGACCGCCCGGCGCCGTGTTGGCTTCTGGTGTCGGCGCTTTGGGCGCAGACTGAACCTGAGGATGGTGCGGCTGCTCGTCTTTCCAACCGAGGCGATAGTGATCCCCAATGCGTCCCAACACCGCTTTGCGATCGACGATGTTGATCGCCGCTTCCTGCGTCGGACAACTCCACGTACAAAGCCCGCAGCCGGTGCAGTGATCGGGAACGATCGTCGGCACAAAGACTGCGTGTTTGGAGAGTTCTCGCGGGTGCGGATCGAGTTTCAAGGCCTTGTCTTTGACGGGGCAAATGCGATAGCAAATTTCGCAACGCAAACCCTGCCAACTCAAGCACGACGCGGGATCGACGACGGCGACACCCATACGCGCGTCGTTAATGTCTTTCATCTCGCGATCCAAAGCGCCCGAGGGACACACGCGCACACAAGGAATGTCTGCGCACATGTAGCAGGCGACTTCTCGCGGAACAAAAAACGGCGTTCCGTAAGGGGCGGGGTCGGAGAGTTTGGCAAGTTTGAGTGTCTTATACGGGCAAGCTTGAACACACAGCCCGCATTTCAGGCACATGGTCGCAAAATCGGCGTGCGCGCCCGGAGGCAACGGCACCCAGCCTTTGGCCTTGGCGTCTTTGACCCAACTTGAGAGAACTCCCGTTCCCAAAACCGCAATTCCAGCGCCTTGAAGCGCAATGGAAATCACTTCGCGTCGATTGGCTTTGATTGGCATTTCGATTTTCTTCGTTTTCTCTCGTACCGAGCCGAAGGGCTCGGCACGAGAGGCGTTTAAACCTCAATGTCGGATTTAGGCGCGCGTGACACGAACGGCCGATTTCTTGAAATCGGGTTCGGCCGAAATCGGATCGGTCGCGTCAATACAAAGCTTGTTGCACTGAACCGATTCGTCAAAGAACGCCAACCAAACCGTGCCCTTGGGCATCTTCATGCGGCCTTGGGTTTCCACCAACGCCTTGATGGTGCCGCGACGGCTCGTGATCTGGGCCACGTCGTTGCGTTTTAAGTCGCGCTTTTGCGCATCTGTCGGGTGCATATAGAGCACGGCCGACGGAGCCGCACGGTGCAACTCAGGCACGCGGCGCGTCATGGTGCCGGTGTGCCAATGTTCCAGAATTCGACCCGTGCAAAGCATCAAGTCGTAGTTAGCGTCGGGTTTTTCCACGGGTTCGGCAAACGGACGGAAGAAAATCTTGGCGCGTCCGGGCAAGGGCTTCGGGGTCTTGTCGGTGATGCCGTCGAGGTTACCCTGAGGAATGGCCTTCATCAACTTGCCGTAGAACTCAAAGTCGCCCGTCTTGACATAAGGATCGTACTCGGCATTGAAGCGATATGTCGTTTCCTTGCCGTTGACCACGGGCCACGTGAGCCCTCTGACCTTGGGATCCATGTAGGTGTCGAACTCTGCCAAATCGTGACCGTCACCCAACGTGAACTGACGGTATTCGGTAAAGAGTGCCTTTTCGGGGAACCAGTCCACACCCAAAATTCTCTGGGTGCTGTTTTGCGTGCCCGGATACTTGGCATCCGGCCACTTGCATTCCTTGGTTTCCTTCATGCCGGCAAAAAGCACGTCGAAAAGCGAGGCTTCGGGGTCTATGCCCATGGCCTTGGCGCCTTCCAGAACGTCGGGCAGGACTTTGTCGTTACTTAACTTCTTTTCGCCCCAGCATTCTTTGACCTTAAAGCGTTTGGCAAATTCCATCATCATGGCGATATCGCTCTTGGCTTGTCCCGGAGGCAGAACCATCTGCTGCCAAGCCTGGGTGCGGCGCTCGGCGTTGCCATACAGACCCCACTTTTCAAAGATCATGGCGGCAGGCAAAATCAAGTCGGCGACCTTAGCCGACAACGTCGGATAGACGTCGGCTACCACCACGAAGTTTTCGGGCTTGCGAGCCGCACGCAACCAGTGATTCGAATTCGGCGCCGATTGGAAGACGTTCACAACCTGCGTCCACAAGAAGTTGACCGAGCCGTCTTCAAGACCGCGCAACAAGCCCATGATGGGCTTACCCAAAACGGGATTCAAAGTGCCTTCGGGCACGTTCCAGAGTTTTTCAGTCTTTTTGTGATGTGCGGGGTTACCCACCAACATATCGGCGGGCAGTCGATGCGAGAAAGCGCCCACTTCGCGGGCAGAGCCGCAAGCCGAGGGTTGTCCCGTCAAAGAGAAGGCACCGTTACCGGGGCGAGCCTGTTTGCCGGTCAAAAGGTGAAGCGCGTAGATCTGTTCGTTGACCCAAACGCCGCGCACGTGCTGGTTCACACCCATACACCAGAAAGACAGGATGTCGCGCTTGGCGTCGCAATAGATGTCGGCCAAAGCGACGAGCTTTTTCTTGAAACTCTCGAGCGTTTCGTCCGGATCGCCCTTAGCCAAGTTGGCCACGAAGTCCAAGGTGTAAGGTTCGAGACCGCGACGGTATTCGTCAAAGGAGATGTGCCAGTGGCCGCCTGCGGTACCGCCCGCGTGCTTTTGTTCGACTTCGATGCCAGCCTTGCGACGTTGCCCCACGGCTTCTGCTTCGGACAAAACGATCTTCTTTTGCTTGGCCTGAATGTCTTTTTCCGCTTCAAAGGCAAATTTGTCGGTCGGGCGCATACCGTAACCGATGTCGACGTTGCCGGTCGCAAAGATGCAGTGTTCGTCGATGAACTTCTGGTTGAAAGCTTTGCGGCGCACGATTTCGCGAGCCAGGAAGTTGGCAATGGCTAAGTCCGTATTGGGCTTAAAGATGATTTCCAAGTCGGCCATGCCGGACGACAGATTCGTGTGCGTTGTCAAGTTCACAATCTTGGTGGCCTTGTGCGTGAGTTTGCGGTCGGTCACGCGGCTCCAAAGCACCGGATGGGCTTCGGCCATATTGTTGCCCCAAAGAACCATGGCGTTGCACTTTTCAATGTCGCCGTAGACGTTGGAGGGTTCGTCCACACCAAACGTCTGATAGAAGCCTACCACGGCGGAAGCCATGCAAAGACGAGCGTTAGGATCGATGTTATTGGTTCTGAAACCGGCCTTGAGCAATTTGGATGCGCAATAAGCTTCGGGGATTGTGTACTGGCCCGAGCCGATGATGGCAACACCTTCGGGGCCTTTGGTTTCGTAGACGCGACGGAACTGACGTTCCATTTCAGCGTAGGCCACGTCCCAAGACACGGGTGTGAAGGCGCCGTTTTTATCAAACTTGCCGTCCTTCATACGCATCAGAGGTTGTGTCAGACGATCCTTACCGTAAAGAATCTTGGCATTGAAGTAGCCTTTAATGCAGTTTAAGCCTCGATTGACCGGGGCATCGGGGTCACCCTTGGTGGCAACCACGCGCCCGTCGAGAACGCCGACTTGCAGTCCGCAGCCTGTACCGCAGAAGCGACAGACACCCTTGTGCCATACGATACCGGCGTCGCTGTCTTTGGCCGCTTGTGCGGCTGCTTGCGTCACGGGCAAGCCTACGGTCAAAGCCGTGGTGGCGGCAACGCCCGTTTTGATCAATTCACGACGTGAAATAGGAATAACTCTGGGTTGAGTCATGGTTTCTCTCTCCTAAATTTGGGCCGTCTTGCTCTTTTTCGAGCCCCGGGACTTGTCATGCCGGGCGAAGATTTGTTTTTATGGGTTCGAAACGGCGCTTTCTGAGTCAAAAATAGTTATGGGGTGTCGTCTTCGCGATGCACGACAAGGCTTACGTCAACGACGCCTTCGAGTTTGCGGATTTGGGCAAAGCGATCGGTTTCGGCTTCGATCGTTTCTTCTTCGAGAACGACGACAAAACGACCGGTCGCGTGATCCGTTTGATGAATTTCGGCACCGGGCAACGCTTTGAGCTCATTTTCAAGCTTCTCAAAGTTTTCAGGCACGCAGGTGACGACTAGGCCGGAATAAAACATTTGACAAATCTCTCCTGAGAGGATTGCAACGGGGATTGGCAATCCATTGGCTTATCCTACCGAGTGAGTAGGTGAGAAAGTGCAGAATTTAGGTGTAAACACTTACACCTATTGATAGTGTTTAAAACGATACTGGAGGAAAAATTCAATGAAATCAACGGTTAATTTGTAAATTGGCCTACAGAGCCACTAGGCCATTTGCCAAAATTGCCGGAAAAGAAAGACGAAACTTCCGGCCAAAATGAAACCCGAAACGAAGCGGCTTCGTTTCGGGTTCGGGGGAGCTGGGGACGGCGATTGTACCGTCCCGAGTCCGAGGTGTTTGGGGAGCTTCGAATTTAACTCCCCCTTTGTCCTAACACCTAAATCATTTTTGTTTTCTTTTTATATTAGATGTAACCGTAAACCATACCCAACAGGTAACCGACGATGACGGCAGTGATAACACCGATCAAGCCCGGCAAGATGAAGGAGTGGTTGATCACGAACTTGCCGATGTGCGTCGTACCGGAGCGGTCGAAGGTCAAAGCGGCCAAGTCAGACGGATACGTCGGCAGGATGTAGTAGCCGTAGGCTGCAGAAGCCATAGCCACGATGATGCCAGGAGGCGTACCGATAGCCAATGCCACGGGAACCACGGTTGCCACAGCGGCAGCCTGAGAGTTCACGAGCTTGGACACCAACAGAAGAACGATACCGAAGGCCCACGGAGCGGTCTTAATCCAGTCGGTCAAAGCAAGCTTCAGGTCGGCCAAGTGGTTCGAGAACATCGTATCCGACATCCAAGCCACGCCGTACACGGAAACGATGGCAACCATACCGGCGTTAAACACGTTGGTCTTGTTGATCTTCTTAGCGTCGCAGAACATGACCATGAGGATACCGGCCAAGAGCATGAACATCTGGATGACCAAGGTCATGGACAAACGCTTCTTGCCGACGAGCGGGCGAAGTTCGGGGAAGGAACCCAAAATAGCCACGACAGCAACGGTCACGAGGAAGATCCACAAGCTGCCCCACTGCTTACCGGAGAACTTGACACCAACCAAGGTGGTCGTTTCACCGTAAACATAAGCACGCTGTTCCGGATCGGCAATCAAAGCCTGGAACTTTTCGTCCTTATCGAGGTCCTTACCGCGGAATACAGAGAAGGTACCGACCATGAACAAACCGACGATAGCGGCCGGAATCACGATCGCGAACAACTGCGGGAAGCCGAAGGGCTTGCCACCGACCAGCTGACCGTCCAAAAGGGCGATCATGGAAACGGCAGCAACGGCAGCCGGCGAGCAGATCACGCCCATCTGAGCAGCGATCGTCGAAGCAGCCATCGGACGTTCCGGACGGATGTTATTCTTAATAGCAACGTCATAGATAATCGGCAACATGGTATAAACCACGTGACCCGTACCGCAAAGAACCGTCAGGAACCAGCAGAGGTAGGGAGCCAAGTAGCAAACTGCGCGCGGATGACGACGCAAAACGCGTTCGGCGATCTGCAGCAAGCAGTCCAAACCGCCAGCAGCCTGCAAAGAAGCACCGGCACACACCACAGCCATAATGGTCAGGATCACGTCAACG
Source organism: uncultured Sutterella sp. (assembly GCA_937995395.1). Lineage (GTDB taxonomy): Bacteria > Pseudomonadota > Gammaproteobacteria > Burkholderiales > Burkholderiaceae_F > Duodenibacillus. Next base: position 10,484 of record CALKKK010000097.1, read on the forward strand.
GGCGGCTTACCGGGTTTCAGACCGAAGCCGAAGATGAAGATCACCAAACCGATACCACCCATCAAACCGAGCGTCATACCGCCCTTGGGTGCTGCGTAGAACAAGCAGGCCAACAACACTAAAAGTTGTAGCCAAAAGTCAAAACCAATCATTTTCTATCCCCAGTGAAATGTTAGGACGGTGCAATTATGATGGTAAGTACTGCACAAATGGGCTAGAACTTTAGGGTTATTTGATCTGTATCTAAACGTAAAGAACATTTACCCTTGCAAGAGTAAGGGTAAGCACTTAAGTTTGCCCGAAAAGTCGTGCTGTATAAGGATAAATTACAAAAACGTATGGCTGAGAGTTTTGTAAAGATTGAAATATGCGAGAAAAATGATTTACCACAAAGGAGGTAGATTTGTCGTGAAAAGGGTATGAAATTCCTGTGAAATACTTCGATCGACCATAAAAAAAGCTCGCCGACAAAATGCAGGCGAGCGTTAAAGTCAAAGTGGGTTTGCGATGAATCAACGCACGACTTCGTAGGGCCAATCGAGAATACCGCCGAAGTTGTAGACGTTCTTCCAGCCGTTATCGGCCAAAGCGCCCGCTGCCATGCCGCTGCGACGACCGCTGCGGCAGTAAAGAAGGTAGGTCGCATTTTTATCGGCGATGATAAAGGGAATTTTTCCGGCTTGAATCTGATCGAGCGGAATGTTAACGGCGCCCGGGATATGCCCCTGAGCAAATTCATCGGGGGTGCGCACGTCGACAATGCGAAGTTTGGCACCCGAATTCATCATTTCACGCGCTTGCTCGGCGCTGATGTCTTTGTAGTTCATGGCAAATACGTCGGTAGAGGTGACGGGGCTCAGGCCTAAAAAGCCTGACAGAGCGGTACTCAATAATAGTGGTTTGATATGAATCGTCATAATATGGCAATTAAAAGGCAAAGTGATGATCGAACTAACGTCGATTGTAAGCCGCAAATCGGCAAGCGCAACAAATTCGCGAGGTGCTCGACGAAAGACAGAGAGCGAAGCGCTTAGAATTTCGTCAACCGAATTAAATTTTGAGGAAAATTCCATGTTTTTGCGATTGTTGTCGATTGCGATGGCTGCAACAGTATGCACTGTCGCTTTTGCGGGCGGTAATACAGAAATCGCTAGTTTCAATCAAGCCAAGCAATTGTTGGAAAAGAAGGTCTATAAAGATCACCGCGTCACTTTTTATTGTCAGGCATCTTTTGACGCGAAGAAAAATATCGATTTGCCCTCGGGCTTCACCACGCCCAAGCATGAAAAACGCGCCCATCGCGTAGAGTGGGAGCATGTGGTGCCCGCGGAAAATTTCGGACGCGCCTTTGTCGAGTGGCGCGAGGGCGATGCCAAGTGCGTGGACAATAAGGGAAAGTCTTTTAAGGGCAGAAAGTGTGCGGAGAAAGCCAACGAAACGTTTCGTTTGATGCAGGCCGATATGTATAACCTGTATCCGGCCATCGGTGCCGTGAACGCCCTTCGCTCCAACTACCGCTATAGCCAACTGCCGACAAGTCCCGTGACGTTCGGCACCTGTCCCATGAAAATCGACGGCAACCGCGTGGAGCCGCCCGAATACACGCGTGGTGCTATTGCTCGTACGACGCTTTATATGGCCGACGTCTATCCTCAATACAGACTTTCAAGTGCCGATCGCAAGCTGATGGAGGCTTGGAACAAGATGTATCCGGTGGATAAGTGGGAATGCCTGCGTGCCGAGCGCATTGAGAAGATTCAGAAAAACGAAAACACGTTCGTCAAAAACGCTTGCCGCAACGCAGGCTTGTCGAAGTAAAGACTTACACTGCCAATTCCCAAAAATCGACATCTAAGAACCGGCCGAACTTTCGGCCGGCTTCGGTGACAGTGCCGACAAATCGGAACCCCAATTTTTCGTGCAAGGTTCTGCTCGCGATGTTGTCGCTTGTGACAAGCGAATAGATTCGATGGGTTCGAGAATCGGCTTTGGCCCAATCGATCATGGCTTGGGAAAGTGCAAGTCCGACGCCCTGACGACGGAAATCTTGGCTCACATAAACCGACAATTCTACCGAGGTGCTGTAAGCGGTCTTGGGATTGAAGGTCGACAGACTCACGTAGCCAGCAACACGACCCTCGATTTCTGCCACCCACAGCGGGTGATTGGCTTTGTTGTGGGCTTCAAACCAAGCCAAGCGCGAATCGGCAGTGACGGGTTCTGTATCAAACGTGGCCGTGCCGTGTAGCACTTCATTGTTGTAGATGGCAACGAGTTCGACCAAATCGCTGTAACAGGCGGGACGGATAATCATAAGCGAACCTTTCGAGACTATTCGGGTAGGGCATCGAAGCCGTGCAGCCACAACGACTTCAAAAGAATGAGCGTGGGACCTTTGGGGGTGACATAACCCGTTTCCCACTTGATGACCGAACTCAAGGAGACGTCGAGCATATCGGCCAAATCTTCGCGACTGATGTCAAGACGCTCTCTTAAATGACGGATTGCCGGACCGTCAAAGGTTTCTGGCATGTCTCTGCGCCGATTCTCCAGTTTGGTAGCGTCGAAAGGATCTTGCGAAGTGCCCAGAGCGGTTGCGTTCGTGTCGTCATTATCTGAAGCCTGCTGTTTGCCCTTTTGAGGGCGCATGGCAAAGTGAAGGCGCTTGCGATTCGGATTGAGAAGCTCGAAAAAGGAGTCGCGACACTTGTCCAGAAGACAAAGCATGACGCAGGCAGGTCCCGGAATGTTTTCTCCGTCGCGCTCCCAGCGCAAGACCGTTTTGTCCTGAACGCCGAAAAGAGAGGCCATCGTGCTTTGGCTCAACCCCAGTTCTTTGCGCAGTCGACGGACGTCGGCCGGTGCATAGACGGGCAAAGACATCTGGCCGTTGACAAAATCGCGCATACGCAATTCAAAGCGAGAAAGCTTGCCGAGACTGTATAAGTCTCTTGCGGCTAAGGGCGAGAGGTTTTTAAGCTGAGAACGGCTGGGCATGGCAATTCTTTTCCTTTTTTCAAAGCTTGGACAATGATGCCACAAAATTGAGAAAAAAGAGAAAAATGAGTAAAAATTGTCAGCAATTAAAAAGATCCCTCAAGACGAAGCTTGAGGGATCGGCGAAAAGAATCGCGTAAGCGAAACCTACTTCAAGTTCTGGTAGACCTTGGGATCAACGGGTTCCATCCAGGTGGTGCCGGCACCGGTTGCCATGACGGACAAGTGCTGGAACCAAGAACCTTGTGCGGCACCGTGCCAGTGTTTGGTGTTTTCAGGGATCGTGACGGTCACGCCCGGAACAATCTTTTTGGGTTCTTCACCCCAAATCTGGTAGTAGCCGGCACCCGAAACACCTACTAAAATCTGACAAGACCCTTGGTGCGTGTGCCAGTGGTTGATGACGCCCGGCGCAAACGTGACGTTGGAAACGCCCGGATTCACACCTTTGCCGGTCAACGGCGCCAGGAACGTTTTGCCCGTGAAGTATTTTTCATAAGCGACGTTATCGACCCCAATCGGAAACACCGTGCCGCCGGTTTTCATCAAGCTTTCGGTGATTTCTTTGACCTGAGCTTCGGTGGGCGCGTCGGCAGCCATCGCAACGGAAGACAAACCGACGAGGGAAGCGGCAACCAGGGTAACGAGTTGAGTTTTCATAGCAAACTCCGTGAAAAGGATTGTTAGAGAGAATTGCGCAAAATTTGGATGACGCCCGCCTTATCGATCGGACGGAAGGCACCTTCCAAGGACCACCAGCACTGCGCGACGTGATCTGCCATTTCTTCAAAGTGCGAGTCGTCAACGCCTACATCGGAAAGTTTGGACGGAATACCGATCGAAGCAAAAAATTCGGCCGTTTTGTCAATGGCGGCGGTGGCCAAGGTCATGGTGTCGAGACTTGCGTCCATTCCCCATACGCGCACGGCATATTGGGCAAAACGCGGTGCCGTTTCATCGGTTAAGGTGTAGCGCATCCAGTGCGGCGTGATAATGGCCAAACCTGCGCCGTGGGTAATGTCGTGGAAGGCCGAAATTTCGTGCTCGATCCCGTGGCAGGGCCACACGCTCGGCGTTCTGCCGATGCCCAAGAACCCGCAGCAGCCGAAAGAGCTTGCCATCATCAGTTCGCTGCGCGCGTCGATGTCGTTAGGGTTGGCAATGGCTTTCGGAGCATTTTTGATCACGGTGCGAAGCATGGCTTCGCAGAAGCTGTCGGTGATTTCGTTGCCTTCTTTCACAAAATACTGCTCAAACGTGTGCGACATGATGTCGGCGGCACCGGCGGCGGTGTGCCATGCCGGAACGGAGCAAGTAAAGCTCGGATCCATAATGGAAGCCACCGGCCACAGTTTGGGCGAGCTGATCGGCAACTTTTCGTTTGTGTCCAAATTGGAGATGACGCCCGAAGGATCGAATTCACTGCCCGTGGCGGCCAATGTCAAAACAGAGAAGAAAGGAAGACCGCGCGTGATTTTGTTGGAGTCCAAAACCAAGTCCCAAGGATCGCCCTCGTAGAAAGCGCCGGCGGCAATGGCCTTGGTCGCGTCAATGACGCTACCGCCGCCTACGGCCACCATAAAGTCGATCCCTTCTTTCTTGCAGATTTCCACTCCTTTGCGAATCGAAGTGATACGCGGGTTGGGCTCGATACCGGAAAGTTCAAAGATTTCGCAATCGGAAAGCTGTTCTTTCACACCGGCCAATATGCCGTTTTTAACGATACTGCCGCCGCCATAGGTGATGAGCACCTTTTTGCCGTAGCCGGCCACCGTTTTTTTCAATTCATTCAGACGACCCACGCCGAAAATCAGGTGCGTGGGCAAATAGAGGTCAAAAGACTGCATTTTTTAAATTTCTCCCTGTATGTGCTCGCTTAGAGCATCGATAAGCGAAATTTACGCGACCCAACGGCGAAAACCGTGCCTAATTTTCTCAAAAACAAATAAGAATGTTTTAGTTTTAACTATGCGCAAAAGTTTTGGATGAAATTTGCTATAGAACGAAAAAAAATTCCGACCCTGCACACATCGGTACAGGATCGGAACGTTTTCTTAGGAAGATGTCGATATGAGATTACTTCGTCAAAGCACGCTTGATGGCGTCGGCGGCAACACGACCCGAGGTGAGAGCCCAACCGACGTTGGCACCGGCCGGGGAGTCGTCACCCATTACGCCACCCACGAGTTCGCCGGCTGCATACAGTCCCGGAATTGTCTGACCCTTGGCGTTGATGACATTTAACTGATCGTTGGTCTTCAAACCACCCATGGTCGTCGCAAAGCGCGGCTTTTGTTCGACGATATAGTAGGGGCCTTCTGTAGCGATTTCAGCCTTCATGTACTGAACCGGACGATCGAAGTCGGCATCCTTACCTGCACGCACAAAGCCGTTGTAGCGAGCCACGGTCTTCGCTAAGTTCTTGGCATCAATGCCCGCCTTGGCGGCAACTTCTTCCAAGGTTGCGCCTTTTACAAAGAGCGGGGTCTTTTCGGCAGCCAAGTACTTGTCGGCATCTTCATGAGACACACCGGTTTCGGGTAAGCGCTTATAAAAGCCTTCCCAGCTCTTTTGGTCCATAAAGACATAGCCCTGACCGTTGGCGGTTTCGAGCATCGGGTCGAGAATGTGGCGGTTGGAAGCCTTTTCGTTCACGAAACGGTTACCCTTAACGTCAACGAGAATACCAGCCTGATCAAAGGCGCCGACGTTGGCGTAGATCGTGGACTTGGCAATGCCCGGAGCCACTTCGATACCGTTGGGATAACGCTTGCCGTAAGCCATCAATTGAGTGTCGGCACCTAAGTTCATGGCCAAGCGGTGACCATCGCCCGTCGAAGACACCGGACCGTAGTACAGGGTCGAACGAATCGGTTCCTGAAGCATTTGCTTGTTGTTGCCAAAGCCGCCCGTGGTCAGCAACGTCGCTTTGGCGCGAATCGTCACTTCGGTGCCGTCGTTGGCCGTGGCTTTCACGCCGATCACGCGACCGTCCAAGTCGGTGATGAGGTCGTTGACACGGGTATTGAAGAGCACTTGCGTGCCGTTTTTGCTAATGACTTCGCGCAGATGCTGAGCCATGGTCTTGGCGCCGCCTTCAAATTCCACTGCACGGCGGTGAGAGTATTCGGCCAAGTAGGGCAAATCGTTGGGGATGATCTTGACACCCACGTCGTCATGCAACCAGTCGATGGTCTGGCCTACGTTTTCAGCGTAAAGACGGAGCTTACCCTTGTCGTTGAGGTTGTGGCCGTTAGCTAAGAAGTCTTGCATCATGGATTCGACCGAGTCGTCCGTGACACCGAATGCTTTCTGAAGCTTGGAACCCTGAGCCACGACCTGACCGCCCGAGATGGCGGCGGCACCACCGATATAGGGCATCTTTTCAACGAGGATGACGTTTAAGCCGTTGTAGCGACCGCGAATGGAGGCAGACATACCTGAGCCGCCGCCACCTACGACTACCATGTCGGTGTAGTAGGTCTTTTTAGCCGAGCTCTTTTTGACTTGAACCGGAACCAATGCGGCAGGATCGCCGCCTGCAGCGCGGATGCAGTTGTTGACAGCCGTAAAGATGGCTTTGGACGTGATAGAGGCGCCGGTCACGCCGTCGATTTGTGTCGATTGCAATTCGACGATTTTCTTGGGCAACTGTTCGACGGCTACCGACCCGATGCCTTGCGTTTCGGACTGCTTGGTGACCTTGACGGACTTGATGGCGTTGTCGCTAAAGACAACCTCAACAGCCACGGGGCCGTGAATACCCTGTGCTTCGGAGGTCTGCGTCGAGGGCGTGAAGGTTGCGGCTTGGGAAAGACCTGCAACGGACAAAGAAACAAGAGCCGATGCGGCAAGGATGCGTTTCATGGAAAAATCTCCCACAATGGAATCAAAAATCTTGGGCGAATTATTCCGCAATACCGGTTTTTTCGATACCGTCTCTGGGATGTATGGCTGGTGGTAAAGGCAGTTGGCACATAAGCGAAGTTTCAAAGATTTTTAAGTGAGCTTGAAAAATGATCGCAATCGTGAAAATGTAGAAGAATCAACGTTGTCCAAGAGAGAAATTGTCAAAAAATGCTCAATCAAATATCAAAACAGCATTCAAATTTTGCCCTATATTGTGTGACCACTGTTCTCTGACTTAGCGAAGCCCGTATTGGAACCGAATTTCCTGCACGACGGCAATGGGGTGAGTGCCCAAAAGTTTAGGGCGAGGAACACGTTGACTGGAAACTTCGATGGCACGTAATGCGACGCGATCGAGTTCCGGATTGCCCGATGTACGACGCAGACGAATGTCTGAAAAGCTGCCGTCGGAGTCGATGACAAAGGCATAGGTGACGATGCCGATTAAATCTTCGTGACCGAATTGCAGACGGTGCGAGTGAATTTCGAGACTCACGGCATCCAAGTATTCGTTGTAGGCGCGACGGCGATTTTCTGCGAGTTTTTCTTCTTGCGCAGTGGCCGGCGTCGTAAATGCATCCAGACTCAGGATACCCGCTTCGTCGACCACGAGTGCTTCGGTACTGTCCAAATTCAGGCGCACGAAACTGCGCCCGGCATCAGTCGGTGCGTCAAAACCGCTGAAAGCTGCTAATAAAACGGCGTGCAGTCCCAGCGAAGTCATCAATCCGATGCGAAGCGGCTCCGAGAGACTCATTTTTTCTGTCCTTCGGGGGCGGTTGCTACCATCAGTTTTTCGCCGCCGTTACGTCGCACATGGTCGACCAAGAAAATAAGCGATTCTACAGGCGCTTGAGGCGAAGCCAACAGAACCATTTGACCGGGGTGGGATCGAAAAGTTTTCACCAAATCGTGGATTTTGTAGGGAAGATCGTCGCGCGCGACCGGCACATCGTCGATGGTGTATTTTCCGTCGGTTGAAAGTCGGATTTCGACAATGCGTCCGGAGATTGCTTTGGTAGCTTTAGCTTGCGGCAGGTCGATATCTAACCCATGGATGGTAAACGATGCGGCCAAAACAAAAAAGAGCAGCAAAATGAAGATGACGTCCATCAAAGGCGTCATATCCAAACCCGTCGTTGAAGCGTGCCTGGGAGTGATGCGAATCATAGTTTCCTCACGATTCAGGCATTTTGGTTGACCTGAGGTTGCTGTAAAACGATGTTGCCCGCAAGCGTCAGGAAGTTCGCCATTTCACGCACGCGCGCTTCGAAGTAGGCTACAAAGAGATAGGTCGGAATTGCAATAAATAACCCCGTTGCCGTGGTGATCAAAGCCTGCCACAGCCCTTCGGCAAGTTTGGTCATATCTACTCCGGTCGTGGTGGCGGCAATCACGGAAAACGCATCAATCATGCCGAGAATTGTCCCCAATAGCCCCATGAGCGTTGCGGTCTTGGCAATGACCGAGAGTAACCCCAATCGCTTTTCCATGACGGCAACGACAGATTGACCGGCAATGCCGATGGAGATTTCGTCTTTTTTAGTTGCCAGCACTTCGCGAAAAAGCGCTAAATGATCCGAATTTTTAAGTGATGTCATGACATCGGATTCGGTCGACAAAACCGTGATGCCTTTGGGAACGCGATAAGGGGAAATCACCAAAAAGCGTTCGACGATAAGGCCCAAAGCCGCAATCGAGAGAATCAGTAAGGGCCACATCATGGGGCCGCCTAATCGCATGAGTTCCATCTCAATTTTCCTATTTCGGTGTGTTGAGACTTTCCGGTGAAGTCACAATTTTGAATCCGGCAGGAGTCGCAATGCCGTGGCCGATTAAAACGAAAAAGCCGACAGGTTCTGCGCCGGAGGTCTGCGACCATTTTTCCAACATGTCTTCGGTTGCCGGCTCATAAGACAAAAGACCGGAAGCAAATTGAACGACCGACAAACCCTCGTCTTGAATGTTGACGATCCCTTTGGCGCGACGCAAACCCGTACCTGCCGTTTGGATGATTTCAGAGAGCTGATTTTCGGTTACGGCATTGGGGATCTCGATCGTCACCGTTTCGAATTCGTTGGCCGTAGGCTCGATAGGCTTGAAAGTCCGTTTAAATGCAAAGCCGGTCGACGTCTCAGGTGTTGCTGTTTTGGGCGACTGTTGCGAGGGTAGCGGTTTTTGCTCGGTATCGAGCCAGTGGTAATAGAAGTTGTCCAACACGGCAAAGGGAATCGCACCATGAAAGGCGCCGACAACCAAAGCTTGGTTGTTGAGTTCATGCAGACGCTGCATCAAGTGTTCGAGATGGGGTTCGTCCACCAAGTCGGCTTTGGAAACCACCAGAACGTCTGCATTTAATACCTGCGACAAACGGCATTTGGCGTCTTCATCGTCGGTCACGGAGAGCGCTTGCGGATTTTGAGTGAGCGTCCAACCATCGACTACCGTGATCAAAAGGCCGCGCTTGACCAAGTCGTTTAAAGCCAATAGTGAATACAGAACATTGACCGGATCGGCTACGCCTGTCGTTTCAAGCACAAATTGTTCGGCCGGTGTCGTTTCCATCAAACGCAAAATTCCGGGGCGCAAACTGTCGGCCAAGGAGCAACACACGCACCCGTCGTCCAAAGCCTCCACACGTGTTTGTCCGGCCAGTACGAGACTGTCTAAATCCACCTGGCCGAATTCGTTTTGAATGACGCCCGTGAATCGTTCGCGACCGTTCAAGTATTCCAACCACTGGCGCAGGAAGGTAGTTTTGCCGGCACCCAAAAAGCCAGTTAAAACATGAACGACGGGCAGGTCTTGTAATTCGTCCGGTTTGGGTTGGTGGGCAAAGTAAAGTTTGCGAAGGCGTTTGCCCGGAAGCTTTCCTTCGAAGTTGCCGGCTACAAAAGAGAGGCTGACGGTTCCGTCTTGGGTATCTGTACTTAAAACGAGTTCGCCTTCGTGTTTCGTTTCATGACGAAAAGCTTCGGTGACGGATGCCAGAAGCGGACACACACACGTGAAGTCGTTGAAGCCTTTTTGAGCCGAAGCAATGACAGTGAGTGCCAAAGCGTCACCCGAGATCGTAACGAGCAACTCCAACTCGGCGCAGGCAAAGGCCTCGAAATAATGGGTGTTGGCAGAAAGTTCGCGAATGCGGGAAAGATATTCTCGATCGGTAACGATCGCTTTTTTCTCGGAAGTTAATGCGGCTACGCCGGCACTGTCGGGAGCAGGAAAACGATACAGCGTAAAGCGTCCGGCAACGATGTCGCCCTCAGAGTCCTCATCGATAAAAGCAATGCCGAAAATGTCGGTGCTCTGCGCCAAACGAACCGTCCAAGCCGACCCGTGAGAAAACGAGGGGCGCACGCCTCTAAATCCGAGTCGGCGGGACAGTCGTCGATCCAAATGTATGCGCGCGATCAGTGCGTTGAAAAGAGTGACCGTTTCATTGCCGGCTTCGGCCGACAACGCCCTGGGTAAAAGCGTCTTGAGCATACTTTGAACCAAACCTTATGAATTGTTGTCTCAAAAGTGCGAACCCGATGCCGAGAATCGCACTTTTTCGACAATCTTAAATCTAGGACGGGAAGGTTAACGTATCCCCGTTACCCAAGTAGTTGGTGGTCTTGGAGCGGAAGCGTGCAGTGCCTTTTACGACCGGGTAGCCGGCATCGACAAACTTCTGAGCTGTAATCAAGCCCGTGCAGTGGTTGCAACCGACCTTCTGCAAGTCCCATTTCTTCAGACCGATCACCAAGTCGTCGTACTTCGGATCCCAGTCATCAAAGGGCGAGATGTGCAAGCCGCCGTAAAGACCGTAGAACTGATCCTTTTCGTAGGCCAATTCCTTGTAGGCCGTATCGGCAAAGAGAATGATGCCTTGGTGGCAGCAACCCGTGATACTCACAAGTCCTACATCCTTGACGTTGCAGTACATGGACATTTCGCCGTAAACGCGGAAGATGATCGGGCACTCGAATTGATAAAGCGCCACGCCGTCCTGTAAGCGATGCAACCCCTTGGTGACTTCGATCACTTTGCCGCGGTGACCAGCCTTTTGCATGTAGTCCTTGCCTTCCGGATAGAAGGTCGACGGACGGTACACGTCGATACCCGGAGCGTACTTCGTCACGACCGGGAAGCCCCAGTAATGATCCATGTGCTCGTGCGTGGAAATGAAGGCCTTGATTTCGTTGTTAGCCAACATCTTGTCAATGCCTTCGCGCTGGAAGCACGTATCCATCCACTGGTAGTTCCAACCGCAGTCAAAGAGGTAGCGAGTCTTTTGACCGTCCAAGGCTTCGACTTCCACCAGGCAGGAAAAGCCACCTGCGTTATCGGGATGCTGACTCAATTCCTTGGCTACGTCCCAAGCACCTGTAATGTCGTGCTTGTCCAAGTAAGGTTGAAGGTTCTTCATGCCGTCGGCGTACGTCCCTTTGCCGGCAGGTTTTCCGTTGCCAAATGGCGGCCAATTGTACGTGTATTGGTCAACGAGCAAACCGCCCGAAGCCGTTACGTCGGTCATGAAGATGCTGTTATCAAACCAACTCGTTTCCGAGATGTTGATCACCTTTACGGACTTGCAAAGCCCGATATCGGTATTGCCGCGTTGTACCTGAGGCAATACGTTCATACGCATAGGCGAATAGGAAAACGCACCCATCGCACCGATCGTTCCGACACCGGCGCCCAATGCCGCACCGGAAATCAATAATTTACGTCTATCTGTCATTTTGTCTCTCCGGTTAGTCCACAAGCGTGAAGATGGCACTCATTTGCGGCAACAGCCACACCAACAAACCGTAGAAGAGGACACCGGCGATGATACCGAATACCAAACCCACGCCCATGTCGGAATGCCATTTTTCTTGCGCGAGTTCTTCTTCTTCAGCCTTGATTTCTTCTTCGGTGCGCATCTGGAGCTTCCAGCCGGGCCATCCGTCCATGAACCACCAGTTAATCAGCCACAAGTTGATCAACCAAATCATCGGAATCATCGGGAACTGCTGCGGATGCGAGAATCCCTTTTGTGTACCGAGTAAGAAGTGAGCGTACTTGTAATAGAGGCTATACAGGATCACGGTACCCACAATCACAATCGACGTGCGAATGATGATATTGACGGGCTTGGAGAACTTGCGAGGCCAGTTTCCGCAATAAAACTGCAGGAACAATGCCGGCACCAAGCAGAAGATGGCCGTTTCGCCGACATGCAACCAACGCCAGTCGGGCGCTGCGTCGCGACGGTGACCGCGAATGGCTTCGCCCCAAGTCAGTTCTTGCATGAACCAGAAGAAGAAGCAAAGCGATACGGAAATAACGATGATGCCGAAAAACAGGCAGAAGCGGCGCAACCACGGCGTCTTAATGAGCGTAAAGGGATAGCGCTCCCAGATACCTTCCATGAACCACACCACGACCGTACAGCACATAATCCATGCCACGTGGAAGTTTGCAGAAACAGTCTGAGCAAACTCTTCCCAGTAAGGCGGCGTAATGGCCGTAAAGTACTGCCACGGGTAATACAAAATACCCATGTGGTTATGCATGGTCATTAAATAAATGACCAGACTTAATGCAAATGTTCCCATCCAAATCGAGAAGCCTTTCCAGGGTTGCACCAAGTCCTGCCAGGGACGCCCTTCAAGTGCCACAACCCACGCCGGGCTGATCCAAGAAGCGATCACGGCAAACATCATGCAGGCTTGCGCTGCATATTCGGTTGCGTAGAACTCGGTCAAACCGGGAAGCTTTTGTAATTGATCGGGATTGAAGTAGGCAAATGCCGTGTTGCCCAACACGCCTTCAAAGAACCCGTGAATGATCAAAATCAAAAGACCCACGGAAATGAAGGATAAAACCACGCCTTTTTGCAAGGGGTGCGCGTGAATCAGCCAATTGCGTCTAAAGGGCCAGAAGTCGAAGATGTAGGCCATCCAAATGAGGATGATCAACCACCAACGGCAATAGTTGTAGCCGACATAAGGCGTATAAAAACGCATAATGCCTCGCGGATCCTGAAAGATCCACCAGGTTATGGCAAAGATCACTAAGGTAAAGGCCAAATTGGCCAATGCGGGCCAGGGGCCGCTCCAACGTTTGACGAGCTTTCGCTGTTCCAGGAACGGCAGTTGTTGTGCGCCAGACATATATCCTCCGCGAATAAGCCAAACACTCGATCGTGTTTGATGACAGGAGGTTTCCGGCCCAAAGCAAATGCGGTTGTTAAGCTTCTTCTTTTTCTGTGGCGCCTTCGGGGCGCTGTGCGTTAAGCGCATTTAAAACGGCTTGGGCCATTTCTTCTCGCGTCATGTTCTCGACATCGAGGTTAAGCAATTTCGCCTGCGCCAAAATGAGCGCGGGTGAGAAATCGGAAGGGAGTTGAGTCATGCGACCTTGATCGGACTCTTCTTGCAATAGGTGAGGCTGTTCATCGGCTTGCGGCTGCCAATGTGCGGTGAAGAGTTGTCGACGGGTGCATTTCATAAGTGGTTTCTCCCGATTCCTAACTTGCAGTGTATTCTCGACAAAATTTGAAACACCCTGCCCTAAGGGTTTGATCTTAGGAGGTTTTCCCGATGCTTTTACGCGACAATTTTAAGAGTTGAAAAGTGAGTTGAAATGGATTGGTTCAAGCGAATGTGATGTGATGAAAATTTGATAGAACCTACTGTTTTAGTGGGATAAATGGATTTTTTTAAAGGAAAAGCGATAACGTGTTTTAGGATAATGACGTATTTCAAAGTAAGAAAACGCGTAACGATCGAAAGACAAATTTAAAAAGTGGGAAGTAGTGTACTCGTGAAAAATTAATCTCAAATAGATGTCGCAATCGTGCAAAAGTTAGAGCTAAGTAGTTTGAGAAAAGGATCTATCGAGAAATCCTCAAGTAGAAAGCCGAGTGAGCACCGCACTGTGCACCTTTTCAGTATGGTGTCGAGGAAGCGGGCAAGAGTGCATTGGTCGAAAGACTCGGCGGTTGCGTAGAGGTGAGGCAGTTGTTTGGTACGACGGAGATATCTAAAACGAAGACGGCATTCGATTTTTGTCCTACTATATGTCAACCGTCCTGTAACTTTGTGATGAGGAAGAAAGTCATGCAGCAATTGCATCAGTCGTTAGACAAAGACCATCCGGCATTTCAGCGTGCGATGAAGCGTTCCAAAACAGGCGCGATCGGCCACATCGGTACGCATTTCGATTGCTATACCTCGGAGCCTGAACAATCCCGCTATGAGGTTGATGCCATCATCGTCGATTGCACACAGGCGATGCCTGACGTCGCAATCTGCGAACAGTTGCCTGAGCTTAACGGGCAGGCGCTGGTTCTCTATACAGGCAATCTTGAAATGAACGAGTATGCAACCGAGGCGTATTTCCAAAAGGAAACGTTTTTGACGCAAGAGGCATTGCTCGCCATTTTGGCAAAGAGCCCCGCTTTCATCATTCTCGACTCCCACGGTATCGGAACTTCGGGCAAAGTGCACACGGCGATGGATGTTTTGTGCGAAGAGCACGGTTGTCACGTCATCGAAAACGCGCAGTTGGCGTACTTGAAAGGTAAAAGCAAAACCCGTATCACGATTATTGTCGATTTAAACAATGGTTCGACGGGCAAGCCTTGTCAGTTGTATTGCGAAGATTGACCGTGTGACACGAGAAAATTGGAGTTTAAAAAAAGCGAGGAGTCTGAAATGACTGCATAACGATTATTCCGTAAGAACAGTTCCGGCGGATAGACAATCTCTCCGACGGATAGCGGATCGAGGTTCGTGCAACTTCGGTCTGTCATTTTATGCGTATTTGGAATTTCTCGTGTAAAAACAACGTCTTTCAGAGACACCGCCATTGCATTATTTGTGAAACAAATTTGTTTTAGCTCATATCTGTAGTGAATTCGCTACGCATTGTTACCCTACAATGAACGCAGAGTATAGGGTGACAGTCTCGCTGGCTGTCCCTGAAACGAGGCCTTGTCATATGCCTGGCCTTTCTCCGTAGATATCGATAGTGATGAGTAGGTCGAAGTATCGGACGTCAATCGTTTAAAACCAGTTAGGCGCGTGATTGAAAGACTGCGAATGTCTCAGTTGTTTGGAAAAGCGGTTTTCCGGGCAGATTTCTGGTAGCACTGGTCAAGAAACTGATTCGAACGACGCCAATTTGGTCGTTCGGCGTTTTGAATCCTTCAGATTTGATGATGCTACGGCTCGATTTAACTGGAAAACTTTTAATAAAAGACATGGATAAATGCAGACTCGCCCCCCCCCCCATTTCTCAGGCTTTCAAGTCTGATTTTGCTCGCGGTCGTTGAGGCGGGTGGCGTTGCTATTGCCGCGCCGATGAGCCCTGAAGCCATAGCTTCGCAGCGTGCTATCGGTCGCGATCCAGTGCAACAGTTGCAGCAAGATGTCGAGCGCTATCGCCAGCAACACGAAGTGCGCCAGTTGCAGGAGCAACGCCGCGAACTTCAGAATCAAACGCCTAAGGCGCCTCAGCCGAGCGATCTTGGAAATTTCAAGTTCCAGTTAAACGGCGTCGACCACAATCCCTCCCTGATTCTCAAAGACGACGAAATTTCTAAAAGCGTCGAGCCTTTTATCGGTAAAGAAGTGACGATGGAAGATGTGCAGGCCATGCTTGCCGCTATCAATACGCTTTATCGGGAAAAGGGATTTGTTGTCTGTGAAGCGCGTCTGATGCCGCAACGTATTCGTAACGGTCAGCTTTTCGTTACGTTAATCGAAGGCAAGACCGGCAACGTGACGGTCAAGGGCGCTGAACACACAAGCGAGTCCTACATCAAAAACGCTTTCGATCTCGAATCGGGTAAGGTCGCCAACTATCGAGAACTCTCGGCAGACCTCGTGCGTTTCAATATGACCAACGACGTGGTGCTCTCGGTCGATATTCGTGCGGGTGAAGCCGTTGAGACAACCGACTATGAAATTACGGCGCACGAACCCAACAATTGGACAGCGACCGTTTTTGCCGACACAACAGGGGCGGAGTCTTCGGGGCGTCCGAGAGCGGGCGTGTCCGTCACGAATCGCTCTCTGTTCGGTCGACGTGACGCACTTACGGTTTTGGGCTTGGCAAGTCAAGGCAGCAAAAGCGCGATGGCCTCTTACAGTCTGCCGATCAATAGCCTCGGTACGCGTATTACGGCAAGCGCTTCCTACGGCAAGGTCGAGGTGATTGATGGCGCCTCCACTGCCGGAGACGTGAAGGCCGAATCGCAATACTACTCTTTGCGAATGGATCATCCCGTTTATGCCGATGCCGAAATGAAGTGGACGATTTACGGCGAATTTAATCGCCAGAAGTCGGAAACGGACTTTTTTGCCGTGACGATCAACGAAACGGAAATCGACACCTATAAGAGCGGGGCCGAGGCGATCTTTTTGGGCGACAACTCGGTCCTTTACGTGACGGCGGGCGTGGCGCACGCTATTGCCAAGGAAAAGACCTTTGACGAACGCTGGGTCACCAATTTGGCTATGGGTAACGCCTTCTGGCGTTGGCAGGTGACACCCAAAACCATGTTCTCGGTTTCGGGCGCTTGGCAGTCGGTTTTGGGTGGCGACGCCCTAACAACAACACAATACTTTTATCTCGGACATACGAACGGTGTTCGAGGTTATGACAACGACGTTCTTTCCGCCGAACAGGGGGCTTATATCAATATCGAAGCGAGCTATGCGCCCGCAGGTCCCCAAACGGCGATTTTTGCATTCTTTGATGCTGGCAAACTCGGGCGCGAATCCTCTTACGAAAAGCGGGAACTCGCGTCCGTCGGTGCGGGGGTGACCTGGCCGCTTTGGTCGGGCGCGTCCGTGACGGGCTCGGTGGGATTTCCCTTGGTGCGCCACATCGGCGACGAACAACACGTGAATAAAGCGCGTTTTGACCTGGCGGTTTCTGCAGTTTGGTGATCCTAATTTTTAAGGGATCCGGGTTCAATGACGATAACCCATGACAGAAACGCATACTGAAAAGGTAGTGATATGAATAAGATCTTCAAGGTGCTGTGGAATAAGGTTCGCGCGACAAGCGTTGTGACAGATGAAGCAAAGACTGCACACGGTAAAGGCCGTCAGGGCGTGCTCTCGACGACATTGGGCGCTGCCACGGCTACAGGGGCAGCATCGCTTTTGTTTGTTCTGTCTCCGATGACAATGGCAGCAAGTACCATTACGCCGGGGTGGAACAACACTACCGTGTCTAGTAAAGACGGCGTGCATAACATCACGACCAATGCGATTCAGGGTACTGTCGGCATCAACAAGTTCGATCGATTCGAGATCGTCCAGAAAGAAATCGCCAATCTGCAGTTCGGTTCGGCCAATAAGCTTTTAAATTTTGTCAATCAGCAGATCAAGGTTGACGGGACGGTAAACGCTGTCAAAGATAACAAGATCGGCGGCGACCTCTACTTTATTTCGCCTCAGGGCATGGTGGTGGGCTCCACGGGCGTGATCAATGCGGGAAGTCTGTCAGTCGCTACACCCAAGCAGTCGACCTATGACGAATGGCTGACACAGGCCGATACTCCGAGTATGTACGCTGACCGACTTGTCGATACGATAGATTCCGGCCATTATGCGATTAACCCGGCCGGCATCATTACCGTTAACGGCAGCATCAATGCGGGCAATCGTATTGCACTGCGTGCAAAAGAAATTACGGTAGGCAGTACGGGTGCTCTCAAGACCGGGGTGGACGATTTTGCCAATCTCGTTAACATTAAAAATGGTACGGCAACGGTGAGTGCCGGGCTTGATCCGAAACTGGAATTCTCAGTTGACTCCAATTCGGGTGACATCATTCTTGCCGCTCGTGCCGAAGTTGAATCGGCGGGTATTATTTCGGAATCAAAGAAGGGCAGTACCTACCAAGAAAACGTTCAAGCAACGATCACGGTTGAAAAGGGCGGCACGGTCACGGCTCAAGGCAATATTAAGGCAACAGCCGAAGCCGGCAACGGCGAATACGATTTGGTCAAAGCTTCCGGTAGCGATAAAGAAGGCGACTATGACTTTAAAGTCAATGAAGCCACGCAGTCCTATAACGTCACGGCCACTGTGACGATCAACGGAACGTTAACGGCCGGCGGCGATATCGACCTGAAAGCGCACGCATTCAATCTTGTTGACAACTCTTTTGGCTTTAATCTGGCAACAATCACCGAGCAGGCTGGCGGTGGTTTTGCCAATGCGCTTTTCGGTAGCACTGTAGCCTATGCCGATGCCGACGCCGTCTCTAAAGTGGTGGTGGGAGAATCGGGCGTTGTTCAAGCTCAAAACGGAAGTGTGAACGCCGAAGCGATCACAACGATTGATCTCAATGTCGGGGATTCGACTGCCGTTCGCAACCTCAATAAGCTGGGGAGTGTGAAGGAAATTCCTACGGCTGCCGTTGCTGTGGTGAAGGCAAACGCACAAAGTAACGTTGAAATTCAAGGTCGGGTTCAAGCTCAAAAAGACATCACGCTTAAAGCGCATAATGATTTCACTGTTTTGGCAGAAACAAAGGCGCAGACACTGGAAGGCTCCAACATGCAGGTTGCAGTCGTGGTGGGCGACTTTGCCTCCAACTCCGACGTGACGATTGGTAAAACGGCCAAGGTTGGGGCGGCAGATGCCGATGGCAGTTTTGGGTCGTTGAAGGTTGAAGCCGGTAGCGACAATCGCGTTGAAACATCGGCTGAAGCGATTGTTTATTCTAAAGACGACAAGAACGATCAGTCGGGTACCGATATCGGTTTTGCCGTCAACTGGACGGAATTTGATTCGGACGCAACCGTTAACATCGGTACAGCGATCCTCGGCACGGCCGGCAGCGTCGACATTGACGCGACAAATACGACCGAAACCGTCAAGATTCATGCCAAGACCACCGTGGGCGATAAAGGCTTTCTCATGAAAGGAGTGGGAGCGCTCACGGGCGTTGCTTTGGGAAGTCTGATCAAAGCATCTAATGAGGCTGCCGGCGGCTCGGCTTCGGGAGTACTCGACAGTCTTGACTTTAATGTCGGCGGAGCTTTGGGTTACATCAAGAGTCATCAGGGTGCCGAAGTCAACGTGGCAGGCAATATCGAAACTAGCGGCACCTTGACGATTGTTGCTCAATCGCTTTTAAACGATCATCACTACGAGGCAATCACCAAGCAGGTGATTGACGACAATGCCAACGGACAAGGTGCAGCGTCGATTCTGATTGCCCAAGCCGGTGACGGAGGTTCGGCCTCGGCTGTGGTCAATGTTGCCGACGGCGTGACGCTTGACGCGACACAAGTTTTGCAGATCCGAAGCGATGTGTCGATCAATAAGAATCGTTTCCCGTTCCTCATTTCCGAAATTGAGAAATCGTTTGACAGCCTCGCTCAGATTTTTACAAAAGCGGGACAAGCCGAACAAATCGCTCAATTCAATCAGGCGAAACAGGATTTCAATGACGCTGTCGATATGTTCCAAGCCGCCCAAAACGACGGCCAGACGCTTGAAGCCATACAAAAGCTCGGTACCGTGACAACGAAGCTGATAGACATTATCGAAGCGTTGTCCGGCTTTGCTACGGAAAATGCCAGTGCTCTGTTTTCAGCTGTCAAGTCAACAGGGTTTGATATTCTCGACTTGATTAACCCGGCAAGCTGGGTCAACGGCTTTGTGTCTGCAGGCGGCGTGACGTCCAAAGCAAGCAACTCACCGATTTCTTTGGCGGGTTCCGTGGCCGTCTTGAATCAATCGAC
This sequence comes from uncultured Sutterella sp., assembly GCA_937995395.1. Lineage (GTDB taxonomy): Bacteria > Pseudomonadota > Gammaproteobacteria > Burkholderiales > Burkholderiaceae_F > Duodenibacillus. The sequence goes on from CALKKK010000097.1 coordinate 30,138, forward strand.
CAAGTCGCACGTCAACATCGGCTCACAAGTTAAGATTTCCGGACAAAGTATTACGCTTGGCTCCGAGAGTAACAATGAATCCACCGCTTTGGGCGGGTTCTTGGACAACTTCTTGGGTATACCGTTACCGCAAAGAGATAACTCCAAGTCGGCCGGCGGCACGGTCGTCTATCAAAACGTGGAGACGGATACGAGCTTGACGGTTCGCGAAGGCACGACTCTGACAGCCAAGGACGATATTATCGCCAGAACCAACGATGCGATTGACGCTGTCACCGTGGCGGCAACGGCCGGTATCAATAAGGGCGGTGTTGCGCTCTCGGGCTTTGCAGCCGTGACGAACGCAATCGGCAAAAATGTCCTTTCCATTGACGATGAGGTCAATTTCACGGCGGGAGATGCCGGCAAGATCAATATTTTCGGCCAAAGATACGACAATATTCAGACAATTGCCGGCGGTTTGACCCTTGCCATGTCCGATGGCAGTAATGCCGCTATGGGGGTGGGTATTGCCGTCAATTTGGGGGGTGTTGAAAATTCGGTTGCCATTGAAGACAATGACGAAGAAAGCAGCACCTACAAAGGCGATGCCGGCACGTTTAAGGCAGGTTCCATTGCTGTGAACGCAGGCACCGACCTGACGATGAATGCCATCGGTGTGGCCGGTGAAGCGGCGGCTTCAACTTCCGGTGGTTCAACCGGATCGGGCCAATCCCAGGGCAAGAATGCTACGGGTGTGGTCTCCGGACTCAATTCCGGTGGCGGCAGCTCCATGACGAGCGCCATCGGAAAAATTCAAGGCGCTACTTCGGATGCGTTGGCACAAAACAGTGCCACCGATTTGGAAAACCGCGTTCAGTCGCAACAAAGTACGCCGAGTGCCGGCAGTGCTGCAAAACCCGATATCGGTACGAGTCAAGGTAAGACACAGGCGGGACAGGCGACTCAAAGTTCGGGATTTAATCTCGCGGGTGCAGGAAGCTTTGCGTGGAACGATTTTGGCTCCGACAATGCCGTTCGCATTGTCAGCAATATCGGTGACTACACTTTCTCGACCAAACAACTCAATGTCGAATCTTTGACCAATAAGTGGGTGGGGGCTTTTGCGGGTGCAGCCGGCATTGCCGCCGCAGCCGGTCAGAACAAGAAACAGGCCAATGTCGGTATCGGCGGCGCGGTAGCAGTCAATAACGGCGCCTTTGCCAATACCGTCACGATTGGCAATCTCAAGACAACGGCTTCAACCATCAACATCCATTCGTTGGTAAACGGGTCAACCGTTGCCGAAGGTTTGGGCGTTGCCGTGGCCGCCGGACAAAGTAATGTTACCGTGGGTATTGATGCGGGTGTCTCGGTCAATCTCCTGGAAAATACCGTCGCCGCCGATGTGACCGGTTTAAAAAATGAAGCAAGCCAAGACGCTTTGGTTTTGGATCTCGCTGCGTGGTCGGGCGAAACGCAAGTCACGGGCGGCACGTCCGTGGGTGTGGCTGTAGGTAGTACAACTGCATCGGCCGCTGTCGGTGCATCGGTGGCTGTGGCCGATATCAACAACAAGATTTCTGCAACATTAAATAAGTCGACCTTGGTTAATGCCAATCAGGTCAACGTCAAGGCCCTGGCAAGTCTCACGCAAGTTAATACGGCAGTGGGTGCCAATGTGGCGCAAAGCTCAGGTTCTGCCTCTGTGGCGATTTCAGGCGCTGTTATTAGCGCCGGGATCAATAATATCGTGAGCGCTCAGGCCGATGACACGAGCATTTCCACGGTTGTCGTCACCGACAAGGATAAGAAAACGACAAATCCGCAAGTCGCGATTGTGGCAAGCGATGCCGGCACTGACAAGGGTGAAGCGGCCTACGCTTATGCGCAGTTGGCCAAGGGTATGGAAGGCGTCTTTGATGTCAGCGGCAAGACGCCGATGACGGGCGATTTACTTAAGGATTTGAACCTTCAAACGAGTGACAACGAAAAAGATCAGCAAAACATCAACACCTTTATTGATGACGCCGATATGACGCAAGTGTCAGTGGCCGTCGGTGTGGGCGTTAGTGTCAGCGGTGGTTCGGGTGTGTCGGCTTCGGGTTCTGCAGGCGTGTTGGTGACGGATTTTACCAACAGTTTCACTGCGAATTCTACGGGGCTGACCGTGCAAAGTACGGATGCCAAAGGCTTTGACTTTGTGCAAAAGGCCATTTCTGGTGTCTCGACCGTGAATGTTTCTGCCGGTGTCGCAGCTGCTGCCGGTGGCGACGTTTCGCTTGGCGTGAGCGGCTCCGTCGTGGTGGGCGGCATCAATCAAACGGCTAAAGCCACGGCCAAAAGACTCACGCTTGACGCAAAGACCGGGCAACTTGCAGCAACGATTGCGGCTGCCAACAAGGCGCATACCGTGAATGTGGCCGGTAACGTCACGGCTGCCATCAGTGCAGCCGGTGCAGGTGCGGGTGCCGCCGTTGTCGTCACGAACATTTCAAATACCGCACAAGCTTCGGTTGAAAAGAGCTCCGTCAGTGCGGGTAGCGGTGAAACAGATACGCTCACCGTTTCGGCTGAAAATTCGGCTGAAAGCTGGGATGCTGCAGCCAATGCAGCAGTGGCTGCCAATGCCGCTATCGGGGGCGCTTTTGCCTTAAACAATGTATCCAATAACGCCCTCGCACATGTAGCCGATACAACGTTGACGCTTTTGGACGCGATGAACGTTGAGGCAACGGATAATTCCGAACTGTGGACATTGGCAGGATCGGTTGCCGCCAATATTGCACCGGGCGCTTCTCTTTCGGGCGGTATTGCTGTCACAAATGCCGGTGGTACAACACAAGCGCAAGTCGAAAGTCTGGCATTGATCGGCAACGCATCGGCACCTAAGGTCGATATCACGGTCAACGCAAACGCCAATGATCAAATCAAGACTTTGACATTGGGCGTAGCAGCCGGCGGCGGTCATGTGCTTTCTAATGCGACGGCCATCAACAAAGTGAAACGCAGTGTCGAGGCTACACTGTCCGGCTTGAATGTGAAAAAAGCGGATGACACTGTCTGGGACGGTACTCGTCAACTCGGTTCCGTCACGGTACAAGGCCGAAGCAACGCGCAGATTTCCAACCTCGGCATTATGGCCGGTGTCGGTACGGGTGCAGCCGGCGGTTTGGGCTTTGCACAAAACACGGTTGCGGTTGACGTATCGGCAACGGGTTCCGAGATCAATGCTGCTCTCGATACTCTCAATGTGGCTGCGGCTTCTGCCAATGATATCGATACGATCGGTATAGGTATGGCCGGCGGCGGCTCCGGAGCCATTGGCGGATCGACGGCCGATAATGTTTCGGGCGGCAACGTTGAAGCTTCGCTTGCAAATTCTAAGTTTGCGGCTTCGGGTGCCGTTGCGGTGCATGCCGAATCCGACGACACGATCGGCACTTACAGCGGCCAAGCAACAGCAGGAGGCAGCGCAGCAGCAGGCATTTCCGTTGCTTTCTCCGAACGCAACGGGACGACTTCGGCGTCCATGATCAATTCCGAAATTACGGAAACCAACGAAACGAGCAGCACTCTCAAAATCAATGGCGGTGTCGCCGATAGCGACATCAATCAAGATGTTGTCGAAAACGTTTCAACGGGAGCAACCCTTGCCGACAAGCGCCAAGAGCAAACGGTCTCCGGCATTCATGTCGGTGCAACGAGCACGACAACCTTTAAAACGCTTGCGATCAATGCTGCTTTGGCAGGTAGCGCAGCGGGTGCCGGTTCCTCTAATTCCGTGACGCACGGTGGCGTAACGTCAGCAGCTGTCAAGGGTTCGACCTTGACAAGTGAAACAGGCAACGTCTCCGTTTTTGCCGGCGACTATGCCAATGCATTTACGTCGCTCACAAGTGTCGGCGTAGCCGGGACTGCTACGGCAGCAATCGGAGCCTCTCTGGTTGATTCCGAGCACCAAACGACGGCAACGATCGACACTTCGACCGTAACGGCCGATGATGTGAGTTTGACTGCAGAATCCAAGGAAGGTTTCTCGTCGTTGTTGATTAACGGTGGTGCTGCCATGACCGTCGCAGGCGCTGCTACGGCTTCCGACGTCAATCAATCTTCCGGTGTTGCGACTGCACTCACAAACAGCACTGTCGAAGGGGAAAATTACACGCAAAAAGCCGACTACTTCGGCTCGATTGCCAATCTAGGTATCAACGCAGCGCTTTCGACTACGGCCGCTGTGGGTGCCAATGTGGCGCTCAATACCAACAAGGCCACAGTTTCGTCTTTAGTTGATAACAGCCATGTCAACTCTACCGACACGGTGGACGTGACGGCGCATCGTCAGGCCAAGGTCAAGCAATACGGTGCAACAGCTTCGGGGTCTTCCAATGTGGCGGCAGCTGCTGCGGTGGTTGTCAACAACATGGGCGGCGAAGCGACTGTGAAAGTCTCGGACGATTCTTCGCTCGGTGCAGAAACGAGTGTTTCGAGTACGCAACCCGATAGCGAAACGACCGAAGTTGTAACGACAACGACTGAAAAGGTCAATGTTGCGGCTACCAATGACGATAACATCGATATCGTCAGCATCAATGCAAGTGTCGGTTTCTGGGCATCTGCCGGCGCAACGGTTGTGGTCAACAAGATCAACGGTGCCGCAGGCACGCGCATTGAAAATTCTTCCGTGACGGCTAACGACGTTTCGGTGACTTCAGCGCAAAATCGCACGATCAAGGGAACGGTCGTGACGGCCTCCGGTAGCCTTATTGCGTCGCTTGGCGCCAACATTGTGGCCACTTCCATCGGTCAATATCAGGGCGATTACGCCACCCTGTTGGGCGGCAAGGAAGTGCAGGGCAACGGTAGTGATCCGGCGCAGGCAGTTGAAAACTATGAAAACGGTGCAAGTGGCCTGACAACAAGCGATCTGAAGAAGTCGGCTCAGGGCTATCAAAGTGATTCCGCTACGCCTGACTCCGTTCAAACGCGGTCCGCCCAGTCCATCATCGATGACTTAAGCGGCACACAGACGCAATTGGTCGGGGCCACGATCACGGCAAAGAAAAATGCAAATGTTTCCGCTTTGGAAGATGCTAACGGTACGGGTGTCAATTTGACGCTCGGTAGCGGCAATGCGGGTGCCGTGTCGCTTGGCGCGGGTGTGGCAACGTTAACTCGCAATCATAATGCGGGCGTAACGGTTTCGGGCGGCAAACTTTCTGCCGAAACGTTGGATGTTTCTGCCAAGCTCGGCAGCAAAGACGACATTACTGTTTGGCAAGCTTCTGCCGGTTTGGCTGCAGGTGCTGCGGCCTATGCCGAGGTCAACAATCAGGGCGGTGTTGCGGTTCGCTTCACGAATGGCGCCGAGGTGGCAAGTTCCGCTAAGACGGTGAACGACGCACTTCAAGGAACTACGGGCGGAGCTGTTAACGCAAGCTCCACCAAACTTGATGTCAATGGTATCGCAGCCGGTGTTGTTGCCGCCGGGGCCATGATCGGCAAGATCAATGACGCCTCGCACGTGACGGTTGAAATGAACGGTGCAAAAGTGACGGGCCAAACGTCTCTGGTTGCCGATCGCGGTCAGACGCTTGACGTTGCTGCATTTGCAGGTTACGGCGGCGCTCTTGCCGGTGTCGGTGCATCGTCTCAAATTGTCGATAGCGGCACGACCACGGTTTCGCTTGTCGGTGTGACGACGGAAAATGCAGTAGACGAAACAGACAGTGCTCAGGATAATCGCCTTACGGTCGATGCCAACAGTCATGCGAACATGACGGTTGAGGCCGGTGCTGCAGGCGGTGCACTTGGTGTGGCCGTCGGTATTGTGGAAGGCATAATCAAAGAGTCGGGTAAGGTTTCTTATACCGTTACCGATAGCCAGTTCAATACTTCCGAAGTCAGTCTCACGGGAGCCTTGGGTACTTCGGCAGAGGCTTTGACGATGGACGGCAGCCTTGCCGGTTACGGCGGTGCTCTTTTGGGTGCCGGCGGAGCCAATACGCTTGATTTCACCAATACCGCAAAGGTTGATTTCAATCTTTCGGGTACGAATTTCGGCACGGCAACACAGGCCAATTTGTTTGCCGGCGGCAACGCCGTTTATAACGGAAAGTCGGACGCGATTTACGCCGGTGCAGTGGCTTCCGGCAGTAGCAAGCTTGAAGTCAATCACGGTGTTGATGCTACGATGAATTTGACGGGTACCAACGCTGTGGGCGGGCTGATCAATGCTAACGTCAACAATGTCGAAACCGTGACGATGCTCGGCGAGTCTGCCGGCGGCGGTTTGATTGCTGCCGAAAGTCTGTCGGGGGATGCTTTGCGAATCTCGCACACCGATACGTCCAACGCTCGCATCAATGTCGCAGGCAGTTGGCATACGGCCGGTAGCATCAACTTTGCGACCTTCTCGCAATCGATCCTGAAACTTTCTGCAGACAACACCAAGGGTGGTTTGGGAGCGTTCTCGGGTGCCTCGGTGATCAATCACCAAAGCGGCGAAAGCAAGGTTTTGATCAAAGACGGAGCATCGGTTAAGAGTGACGAGAATCTTTTGATGTCGGCCAAGTCCGACTGGTCTGTCGGTGCCGTTGACGGCAATAGCCATGTAGTCAATTCCGAAGTCTATGGCGGTGTTGCCGGTACCGGTATCAAGTACGAAGGTGTTAACAGTCGCTCGAATATCGTCGAAGTCGGTAACGCCAAGTTGGATGCCAGAGACAGTTTGTCTGCCGAAGCATTCTCACAAGGCAAGACCGATATTCGCGTGAAGTCCACTGTCGGTGCGCTTGCGGGTGTAGCAGTTCAGGCTACGCTGACGCAAGATCTTGATATCACCAACAAGGTTGATCTCAAGTCCGGTGCCAATCTTCGTACGCGTTTAGGCGACGGGGTGATGGTTTTGGCAGCTTCTGCAAATGATGATTTTTATCATGAAGCCGTATCCGATTTCTCCGGTGCGATTGGGGGTAAGGTAGGCTCGACGACAAATATCGACTATGTACGCAAGAATGCTGTTGACGTTGTCGCTGGGGCAAATATTCTCGCCGGCGGCGAGCTTTACCTAAGCGCTGGGGAAAATGCGGCTCGGGCCGATGCGTACTTGTTGGGCATTCATCGTGCAGAAGTCTTTGCTAAAGCAGGGCTTGCGTTACCCGAGGCTAGCCTCACGCTTAATACAACGCTATCGAACACCGTCAATATTGCGGGTGATGCGCTTTCGGTGGCATCTGCTGTTGTCAATGCAGACTCCGGTTGGTGGTTGCAGCAGACCGACTCCCTTTCGCATTATTGGGGGTCTCTGGGGACGGGCAATACTGTGAACGTGGCGCAAAAGGCCGACGGCAAGAATTCTCCCAATATGCATGAGACCAACGAATTGACGGTTTCGGGAACACTGGAAGCCGGTGTTTTGACGGGAGTCGACATCACCATTGACGGCATTATTGGGTTGGAAGGTTTCGAAATTGAAGGCGAAAATGTACACAACGATTTGCGTGACGCTCTTACTGTCAAGGTCGGAAAAGACGATAATCTCACGGATATCGAACAGCAGTTCCGTGATGAAATTCTCAACAACATTACTGTCGCCGAACAGGAAGCAAAGAACGATTACTGGAATCGCTACAACCAGTTGCAAAAATTGATTGCGGACTACACCCGCGATGGTGTTCAATCAAATCAGGACGCAGTAACGGCTTACAGAAGCGAGCTCGAAGGGTTGCAAGCGTTGATGCTGCAAAAGGGATTTGCCTACAAGGACGGCAGCGGCACCCTCGTTCCGATTCAGTCGCAACAGGAATTGGTGGTCAAGGTTCAAGACATCGCCGTTTCGGGCGGCTCGATTGAAATCAAAGCCGATTCAGTTAAGGGTAACGGCTCGATCAAAGCCAATGCCGTCGACGGGGTTTCGATTACAAACAACTCGAACGCCAATTTGAATGTCGGTAACATTCACATTCACGAAAAGGGCGGTGACTTGTTCTTTAACGGTGCAACGGCAAATAGCAATACCTTTGTCACTGCCGGATTTACCGGCACAGTGACCGGGCAAGAGTCCTCAGACACTCCGGCGATCAATATCAAGTCGGAATACACCGGAAATTCTTTCGTTCTTAGAGACGGGCAGGGCAGTTCGGAGGTTGTCAATCCCGTTACAAATATTACGGTGTCGGGTGACATAGAAAACCTTGCGGGCGACTTGTCTATTAAAGCTGTCGACGGCAACTTGCTCTCGCTTGCTGGCATAACGTCCTCAGGAAAAACCGAGCTGAGTGCTGGGGGCTCCGTGATGCAGTCTTATACGGCGGGTGTTACCGAAATCGGTGGAAAAATTCAGGGGAATTCTACGTGGGCTCAGCAACTGCAGGATATGCGTATCAATCTCCAAAACGGGTTGATAAACGGAACCGGAAGCGTGCACTCAAACGCGATGCAAGACACCTCCGGTTCAGCTATCGTCGCCGGTGGGCAGATCATCATTTCGGGTGAAATGATCAACCTCAACGGTTTAGTGCAGTCGGGCTTCAGTAAGTATGAAATCGCACTGACGGACGATCAGTTGGCATCTCAGATTGCTCAGGTGAAAAAGAATTGTACGGGCATCTGCACGCTTGTTAAGGGCGGAGCTGTCAAAGACGGCAATACTTACAAGTATCAGATCGGTTTGTCTTACGATACGGTCAATGATCGACTGATTCTTGATGATGTGACGCCTACCGGCGGCAATGTCTACATCAGCGGCAAGATCGCCAGTACGGGTGGCGGTAGTATCTATGCTGTCGACGGTACGGCCTACGTCAATATTGATGCAGCCAATTACGATATCCAGACCGGCAAGATTTCCACGGGCAATGCAGCCGGACTCGTCAAGATTACCGACACATTCAAAGCCAACGGCAATACCGCAGCCGTTGTAACGGAATATCAATCCGGTAATGCGACAACCTATGCGATCGATGCGGCAGGCAACACGATCGGTAATGTCGCGGCTTTAGCCGATGCGAGCAAGTATGACCCCAAGAGCGGATTGCTATATGTTTGGACAGAGGGTTATTCGTTTACAACAAGAAAAACCCAGGTAACTACGTACGAAGGTAAATGGTGGGGGGAACCGAAGTGGTCTGATATTACTCCTGGACCTATTATTCCCGAAACGAGTTACGATCCCTCCATGAGTTCCGGTGGCACTATTACCGACAAACTTGTTCGTCCTGATGGCGCAGGATCTCAGGATGTGTTCTATGCCTGGAATGAAAAAATCACTTTGTCGGAAAAGCATACACAACAGGACACGGGTGTATGGTCAACGGGATTCTTGGGATTCTATAAGCATAGGGTGGTCACGGACATCTGGGAATCCGGCGGCAAAGCGATCGGCACATATACGGTGAAAGCAGACCAAAGTATCAAGGTCGGCGTTCTTAAAGATGCAAATGCCAATACGATCAACCTGCGCGGCAAGAACGTCTATATCGGTGGAAGCTTGACAACCGATTCCGGTACGGTGGGTATTACTGCCAAGGCGGACATTGCGTCTCTTGGCAGTACATATAGCATCGCGGGAACATCCCACGTTAATCTCGTTGCAGGAGGAAATATCGGTTCGGACGGCAATGCCATTAAGATGACGGGCGGCGCGGGAACGTTGAATCTGTCGGCTCAGGCAGGTGGCAACATCTATCTCGATGCCAGAAGCTTGAATTCTGGCCGAGATGTTAAAGCTTCTTTGCTTGATGCGGGAGGAACGCTGTCTTTGGCAACGCGTAATGCCATGTATGTTGAGAAACTGCGCGGAAATGACATAACGCTTACGAGCGACAATAACGGCATTACGGTCAAAGATCTCGTGCAAGGCAAAGGCAATAACGATCTCGCTGATCAGACCTACCGATTCGATGCATCTGCCAGAGGTGATATCAATGTGACCGTGACAGAGGGGAGTCTCGGACTCGGTCTGGTGGAAACCGGTGCCGATGTGGTGCTTACTCTCAATGACGGTACGCTTTACGACGCGGTCAAGACCGATCAGAATACAGTCTCGGATAACGATCGCCTGCAAAGTTGGATTGCATCCGGCTTGATTGATGCCGAAGGCAACAGTCGTAGCGAACTCATTCATGAGGAAAATGTCAAGAAGCAAACAACGGCAGTTGAAAGCGAATTCACTCGTTACGAAAGCTATAAAGACTATCTTAAAGTCGAAGGGCGTAAGCTGACAGACCAACAACAAAGCGACTACGATGCTTTAAATGCGAAGTATCAGAACTGTGCTTCGGCCGAAGAAGCGGTCAAACTCATGGCAAACACCAAAGACTCTGCGCTTTATAAAGTCATGAACGAAACGCTCGATTCTTGGACGGCCAATGATTTGTTGTACTCTGTGGCCAGTACGATCGTCAACGGCACCGCAACTCCGACAACGGGTAACGCTAACATCGTGGCGCGCAACGTCACCATTCGTACGCCGAGCGGTTCCGTGGGTAGCGTAGACGACCCCGTGACAGGAAGGCTCAACGGTACGGCTGAAGAACGCTTGAAGATGTTGCAGTATCTCTCCAAGGCCGACGTCGGGGACTTCTCCGTTTCGGGTAACGAAGTGACCGTTACGCTCAAGGCGCCGATCACGATCGGTGCAACGGGTAACGTCAATATCGAATCGTCGAAGAGTGTGTTCATCGAGACGCCCAGAGAGGGTGGCTACGGCTTTAATATCGACCAAATCGTTTCGAAGACGGGCGACGTGCGCGTCACGTCTGGCAACGGTATCTTCGGCATCAATGATGGCACAGCTTTCATATCGGCTACCAAGGGGACGGTGACGCTTCGCGGCGGTACCAGCTCCGTTGGATCCGAAGCTGGAACAATTCATATCCACTCGGGAGATTGGACGGCCGTTTCAAGTCAAAGTGACATCTTCATCGAGTCTGTCGATGAAGCCAACCAAAAACTGGGCGATTTCACAATCTACTCTATTGCTGGTGGTGGTAATGTGTCCGTTGCTGCTAATAACCTTTACGCCTACAACGGTGAGAAGGCCGACGGTAGCTACGATGACTTTGCTCAGCTCGGTTACATTGGTGGCAAAGAACTGCAATTTAAGGTGACGGGCGACTTTGGTGAGAAGACCAACGCATTGCGTGTCGGTTCGGGTTCCACGATTTACTTTGAGCCCGGCGTCCAAAATCTGTGGTTACATGCCATGGAGGCGGGAAACCTTCGTATCAACGACATCCAAGCCAATGGCATTGTGGATATCCTCGGTGACGATGCAGTGACGGTCGGAGTGAACGATCGGCCGGGTGGTATCAAGGGCAACTCCGTGACGGTCAATACGGCAAATGCTTTGACTGTCAACGGCGATATCGTTAGCAACACCGAAACGTTACTCAACTCGACGGCAGGTAATGTCACGGTCGGCGGCAACCTGACGAGTCAAGGCAAGGTCGCATTGACGGCAGGCAGCAACGCAATGGTCGACGGCAATATCAAGAGCGCAAACGATACCGTCAGGATTGTTTCCGCAGCCGGCAAGATCGCCATCGGCGACAAGAATCCGGGTAGCGTTACTGGTACGAGTGTCAATCTTGATGCCGACGGTGGCGAAATCACTGTCAAGGGCAATGTTGCAAGTACGTCCGATAGCGGGCAAGTCACACTTGATGCAACTGAAGCCATTTCTGTGGTGGGTGACATCACAAGCAAGGGCAAGGTTGCGTTGACGGCCGGTAGCGATGCGAGTATTAACGGCAACATCAAGAGTGAAGCTGATGTTGTGACGATTCTTGCCAGGACGGGTGATGTTTCGATCGGTGAAAGTGCCGATGATGAAAGCGCCAAGGGTAGTGTCACAGGTAAGAGTGTTGACATTGAAGCCCAAGCCGGACGCATTTCTGTCAACGGTAGTGTCAACAGTTCGACGCACGCTAAACTTGCGGCAGTAAATAGTATCACTGTATACGGCAACGTCTCGGGTACCGAAGCTGTTGAGCTTGTTGCGGGTCAAGAAAAAAAACGTACGCAGGAAGTCGGCGATATCCTTGTTGAAGGTACGGTCGAAAGTACGGGAGACAACGGTTACGCTTTACTCTCTGCAACGGGCGACATCACTGTCAACGGTAATGTGACGAGTGTCGGCCGGACGACGCTTGAAGCTGGTAACGGTATCGAAGTTACCGGCGAGGTTCAAAGTACTAAAAACGCAGTCGAGATCGCGGCCGAAAATAAAGGCATCCGAGTTGAGGGCGATATCAACAGCAAGTTGCAGACCGCGTTGACGGCCGGACTCGATGTGGTCATTGACGGCAACGTTGAGAGCAAAACCGGCGTTGTGACGGTAGTTGCCGAAAATGGCGGTATCACGATCGGTGAAAAGAATGCTGGTAGTGTCTCGGGGCAGAGTGTTGCGTTGGATGCAACTTCCGACATTATTGTCAACGGTAGCGTGACGAGTATCGGCCAATCTTCGCTCACAGCTGGCAATGGCGTGAAGGTTGACGGTACGGTCGAAAGCTCTGCCGGTCAGGTGACGGTGGTTGCCCAAAGCGAAAGCATTGATATTGAAGGCGATATCGTCAGCAACGGTGAAGACGGCTTGGCCAATTTGAGTGCCAAGAAAGATATTGCTATAACGGGTAGCATTACCAGTGCGAAGGACGTTCGACTCGAAGCTCAAGAGGGCGGCATGACAGTCGGTACTGGCAATAGTGAGGTCAAGAGTTTTATCACCGCCGGAGGTTCGATCAATATCTCGGCAGATCAAAAGATTACGGTCTGGGGTGACGTGACGAGCAACGGAAACGTTGACGGTAATGGCATCACGATGACCTCCAAAGCTGATGCGATCTGGCTCGATTCCAAGGTCAAGATCACGGCCATGAAGGACGTTGCCATGACGGCGGCCAAGTCGGTGACGCTCGAAGGCGGCGTGATCACGGCGGGTGTCAAGGCAACGGTCAAGGCTGGTAAAGAGGGCATCGACTTTACGAAGTTGAAGCTTAAAGCAGCCGACGCACAAATCACGAGTGACGGTAATATCAAACTCGGTGCGGCTGATCTGACAGTGACGAACAAGGCTGATATCGTAGCCGCAGGCAGTCTCGGATTTGCCGATAGCGAACTCACGGCAGCTGAGGCTAAGCTCCAAGGTGTCGATATCACGGCAACCAAGGCTGTTGTCGAGGCAACGAAGAGCATTGAGCTCACTGCAACCGGCGAAGGCGGCATCACTGCAGAAGGCGGCCAGTTCAAGGTTACGACCACGGACGAGACCGGCGGCAATATCTTGGTCGATAGCCAGGGTAGCGCCAATCTTGCCAATGTGGACTTCACGATCAATAAGGGCGACCTCAAGATCGCGGCACAAGGTTCTGTTGATCTGAAGGGAGTGGATTTTGCGATTGCTGAAGGCGGCATGACGATCGAAGCTAAGTCGGGTGACATGGACTTGAGCGGTGCCAAGGGGCTTGACATGGAAGAAATTGATCTTTCTGCCGGCGGCTCCATGGCGGCAAACGACCTGGAAGTGACGGTTTCCAAACACCTCAATATCGCTGCCGGTCAGGATGTTAAGGCTAAAAATATTGACATCAAGGTCAAGGGCGAGTCGGGTGATGTGACATTTGAAGCCACGAAGGGTGCTGTGGACTTGGCGAACGCTCAAATCGACGCCGCCGGTGACGGTGCAACAGTAGGCAACGTGTCAGTCACAGCCGGAACCGAAGCCGATCTCACGAACGTTTTCGCCACGAAGGAAGCCTTTACGGCCGAAAACCTCACTGTGAAGGCGGGCGGTGAAGTGACGCTTGGCAACGCCTCGCAATCGATCAATACAACCAAGGGCAGTGTCTCGATTGAAGCTGCCAACTTGGACGGTAATCGCTTGACGGCAGGCTCGTTCATTAAGGCTGCCGACAGCGTTTCGCTTAACCTCACGAAAGCTGGGTTGACGGTCAACGACAAGACCGACATTGTGGCTCAAAGGAATGCTTCGCTCGTTGCCAATGGTGATGTAGCGCTTGTGGGTGACATCCTCGTGACCGGCAACGAAAGCGTTGATGTCAAGGCGCTTGCAGGTGACTTGGATCTCAAGGGCGCCGTGACGGTGGGCGACGAGACGATCGCTGAAAATCAGGCGAACGTGACGCTCTACGCCAAGAAGGCTTTGACGCAAACAACGGCTGACGGTGATGCAGGCGTTCGCGGTAAGACGCTCACGGCAACGGCTGACGGCGGAGATTTGACGCTCGCAGCCATTGAAGACAAGAGCATCGGTTCTCAGGGCAATGCCTTTGAAGAAATGACGATCGAGTCCGAAGGTAACGTCTATCTCGGTTCGAACGGTCGCGATACGAAGGTGACCATCAACAAGGATCGCGACGGCAAGGTCAACGGCGAATTGAAGGCATACGGTTTGCATAACGCCTTTGAGTTCACCAATGATGTGTCGGTCGCAGGCGACGCCCTGATCTACGCTTCTGCCGTACACGGCAAGAGCTTGGAAGCGGGCAAAGCCCTTCAGATCGTGACCGCCGGCTTTGACGACGAAGTAGGCGAACACCGCCTGACGGGTGTGGCCTTTACGGGTAACCTCAAGGCACAAGACCATGTCGGTATCTTTACCAACACGGGCGACATTCGGGTTGACGGTACGACTACGGCTACTGACGGCTACATCGACATCTATCGTCTGACAACCGAAGACGAAGGCACGGTGTCGATGGGCGGCGGCCGAGGCGGCTATACGATCTCGGTCTACAACGGCTCCGGCGACATCTATGTCACAGACGTGTTGTACGGTCAGGATACGGTCTACACCTTTACCGGCAACGGCACGACGAAGGGACGCGAGTATCTGCTCTCGGCCATTCACAAGCAAGCCGCCGTGACGGATGCCCAAAATATCGGCAACCAGATCGACCTTGAACACATGAAGGACATGACGGCATTCGAGTTGATGCCCGAGCTCCCGCATTTGGTCTTTGACGGCTTAGCGCTTGAATATGCCGACAACGATCGCATCAACCCGTTCGTTTACCCGGTCATCGATACGATTTCGCCGAGTCACGAATACTTCTTCTTGCATCTGCGCTCGGACGCTGCAGCGAACAAGGCAGCCAAGAGCGAAGACGAGAACGAAAGCAAGGTGCTCGAACGCGGTCTTCCCGCTAAGGGCGAAGGTCTGATTCGCGATTTGCGCGGACCGACGAAGACAGAGACCTTGACGGTTAAAGAAGACGCGCAGGGTTGGATCGTTTCGCGAGCCGACTGACGGTGTCAACGGTTTCGCAGGCGGCAGAGATTGCCGCTTGCGAGGCTCATAGAATCGCCCCCCCCCCCAAGAAGTAAAAGGACCTTCTTCGGGGTTAGGCTTTTTTGAGATCTTCGAGAATCAGACCTTTGAGTGTGTACTTAAAACCTTTGACTTCAGGCGTATTGCGAACGAAAACTTCAGCTTTGGCAGCAAGGCGCTCTAAGTCGATTTTCTTCGGATTGCGCTTGATTTCGAAAATTTCCATCGTCTTTGCGTTGGCGTTTACGGCGATGAGATCAATCTCGTTTTCACCTTTGCGATCCCACCATTGACCGATGTGCGTGTATTTTCCCGAGTCGAGAAATTGTTCTAGGAAGTATTGTTCCAACGCTCGACCGCTGAAGTTTTCCCACTGCGATCGAATTCTGGCGCGCAACTCCGTCGTGTTGTTTGAGCCGATCAATTGTTGATTGCTCTGGATGAATCTGAACCAAAAAATGAGAAAGCGATCGGTCATTTTGTAGCGCACGCCGCGTGTGCCCTTGGCAAACAGAGGTTGGCTTTTCGCGATCAGTCCGTAGTCGGTTTCAAGCTTTCGAAGGTGTCCGGAAATATTGACCGAAAGCCCGTCTTGCAGTTCCGAACCCTTGGTCACTCCGTGCGCGATTTTCTGCAAAAGGCAGAAGTAGTTGCCGTAGTCGGTTTTGAATTCGTTGGCCAATAAAATTTGCCCTTCGCTCCAAAAATAAGAGTTGGGATTTGTGACTTCTTCGAGGATTGCGTCAAGCGTCAAATACCCGTTCGTTATTAAGGTCTCAACATATTTCGCAACACCTCCCGTGAGGGCGAACAACCCCAAAAGCGCTTCGGCGTCTGTTTTGTTCGCATAGTCGGCAAAAATTTCTTTGAGTACGGCAGGAGAAAAAGGCTTGAGTTCAACGCGCGCCGTCATGCGGCCGTAGAGCGGTTGGCTGTAGACCGAAAACAATTGCTTGACGACGTTTGCAACGGAGCCGCTTTGAGTCATGAGCAAATGCGAGGGGCCAGTTAACGTCAGTTTGTCCCACTGACCACGCAACTTGCCGAAAAAGCTCGGAGCCACCGTGAGCATATTCTGGATTTCATCGATGAATAGATTGATGCGGCGTCGCTTGGCTTCTTCGAAAATAACCTCGATCACGTCTCCCACAGTCTCGGCCTTGTAGCGCTCGGGAAGTTCAAGCTTTTGGCAAACCTCGTTCATCCATTGGCGGGCAATCTCGCGCTCAACGGCGTAGGGATAGCAGAAAAGATAGATGCTCGGCGCTTGGTCTTTGGCAAAGGCCTCCAACACCAACCTCGTTTTGCCGACGCGCCTGCGACCGGAGACAACGATGAAACGAGACTTTTGCTCTTGCTCAACGCCTCGGATTTCCCGCTCAAAAACCGCCAGTTCTTTGTTTCTGTCGTAAAGTTTCATCGGAAGCCTTTATTTATTACACGTTGTAATATTACCGATTGTAATGAATATAGATTTGAGCTGAGAATGATGCAAACCTTGGGAAACCTTGTTTTGGGGGACGGCTTTTTTTTGTGCGGTGAAAACAAAAGAGCGGCTGTTTAGGCCGCTCTTACGAAATGTGGTGGTGGAGGTGGCGGGAATTGAACCCGCGTCCGAAGCGATTTTTCCGCCGGATCTACAAGCTTAGTTCAATCATTTAAGTTCTCATCATTTGCCCTGCCATTGAACGGGCCGGCAAACGACCAGTCGCTTGAATTTCGGAGAAGCCGTCACGACTCCGTCTGCTCCTAGACTCTGTGAATGACGATGCTGCCGGTTTTACCCGACCTGAGCCAGAGACCACTCAGTGCATCGCTCGCGGCTTAAGCGGCGAGAGCGAAACGCTCGTTGTTGGCGTTTATTTGTTTCTAGCGGTTTTACGAGGTGACTAGACCTCGGCATGCACCGTGCGACGTCCTACACCCCGTCGAAACCGGAACACCCCCACAAAAGGTAGACGCATTGTATGGGTTCGTGCGCCAAAAGGGAAGGATGCACCAAAAAGATTTGTCGCAAACTGTGAAGATGAGACGGTTTTGCGACAAGTCGCACGAAAAGCTTGACGAAATTCCGGTTTTGTGATTTAAAAGTGACTAAATCGAGTGAAGCGCATGCCCCGAATTGTGGCAACGCAACAAATGTTCTCGAAAATGGTGCATGGCGCACCAAAAGAGTGCGCATCAAAGTAAAATATCCGTCGCTCTAAAGGGTGTCGATAGAAAAATCGGCTGTCGGCATCGGTTTTAGAAATTGGCACGGTTTTTGCTTATGCAAGGACAGATCGAGGGGATAACAATTTTCTAAGCCTCTCACACCAATTGAATTTCGTTTCCAAGGAGAAGCAATCATGACGTCGCCTGCTGACGTACTGCAGATGGTCAAAGACAACGATGTGAAGTTCATCGACTATCGTTTGACGGATACCCGCGGCAAGGAACAGCACTTGTCCGTTCCCGCGCATCAACTCACCGAAGACACCTTTGAAGAAGGTCAGGCTTTTGACGGTTCTTCGATGGCAGGTTGGAAAGGCATCGAAGCCAGCGACATGCTCCTGATGCCCGATCCCGAAACGGCTCACATGGACCCGTTCCGCGAACAGAACACTTTGGTGCTGACGTGCGACGTGGTCGAACCCGACACGGGTAAGGGCTATAGCCGCGATCCGCGCTCCATTGCGCGCCGTGCCGAAAACTATTTGAAGACGACCGGTATTGGCGATCAGGCCTTCTTTGGTCCCGAACCCGAATTCTTCATTTTCGACGGCGTCACCTACGGTAACGAACCCAACAACACGTTCTTCAAGATCTTCTCCGAAGAAGGCCCCTGGTCTTCCAAGATCGAATACGAAGGCGGCAACCTCGGCCACCGCGCTCAGTTTAAGGGCGGCTACTTCCCGGTGCCGCCGGTCGATACCTTGACCGAAATTCGCGCCGAAATGGTGACTTTGCTCGAACAGCAGGGCGTGCCTTGCGAAGTGCACCACCACGAAGTGGGCGCAGCAGGTCAGTGCGAAATCGGCACGCGTTTCTCCACCTTGGTGCAGCGCGCCGACTGGTTGCAGATTCTGAAGTACACGGTGTGGAATGTGGCTGCCGCCTACGGCAAGACCGCCACCTTCATGCCCAAGCCCATGTTCGGTGATAACGGCTCCGGCATGCACGTTCACCAGTCCATCTGGAAGGACGGACAGAACCTCTTTGCCGGTAACGGCTACGCCGGTTTGAGCGAATTGGCTCTGTACTACATCGGCGGCGTCATCAAGCATGCTCGCGCTTTGAACGCCATCACGAACCCCACCACCAACTCCTACAAGCGTTTGGTGCCGGGTTTTGAAGCTCCCGTGAAGCTTGCCTACTCCGCTCGCAACCGTTCGGCTTCCTTGCGTATTCCGCACGTTCAGAGCCCCAAGGCTCGCCGCGTCGAAGTGCGCTTCCCCGATCCGATGGCCAATCCCTACTTGGCGTTCTCCGCCTTGATGATGGCCGGTCTCGACGGTATCCAGAACAAGATTCACCCGGGCGATCCTGCCGACAAGAACCTCTACGACTTGCCGCCGGAAGAAAACGCCAAGATCCCGACGGTTTGCTCCGAACTCTTCCAGGCTTTGGAAGCTTTGGACAAGGATCGCGAATTCTTGACGCGCGGCGGCGTGTTTAGCGACGACATGATCGACGGCTATCTCAACTTGAAGGCCGACGAAGTGGCTCGCTATCGCCAGGCCGTTCATCCGTGTGAGTACGAAATGTACTTTGCGGGTTGATCCCTTGGTATCAATTGTCGGGTGCTTAAAAAAAAGTGCCCGACAATCGTCCGAAATTCTCAAGCCGCCGCTTTGGTATACCCAGTCGGCGGCTTGATTTTTTCGGTGAAAGAATTTTTCTCGATCGATTTCTCATAAGGCTTTGAACATGCCGCAAAGCGCCCGTAGTTTCTATGCGCAGTTGCAATCGACTGCGGATTTGTTGTGCACGAGTTTGATCGTGCTCGATCGCTTTGCGCGTGTGCGATGGTGCAATTCGTCAGCCGAAGTTTTGGTGGGCTGTTCCAGACGCAATCTCAAGGGCTCTGATATCGGGCTCTTGATTCCGCAAGTCAGAGATTGGGTGGCGAGGTTTTCAGCCAAAGACGCCAAATATACGCCCTATAGCGCGGTGACCGAACTCTGTCGCCCGCTAACGGACCCCGAGCCCGTGCACGCAAGCATTTCTCAGATTGCAGGCAGCGACGGGTTGCTGTTACTGGAACTCACCCAAGTGCAGCACGTGATGGAGCTTGCCCGCCAAGAGCAGGAAGCCGGCATGAGCGAAGCCACCAAGGCGCTTTTGCGCAACCTCGCGCACGAAGTCAAAAATCCTTTGGGCGGCATTCGCGGGGCGGCGCAGTTGTTGGAAGGCGAATTGGCGACTCCCGATCAGCGCGAATACACCGAAGTCATCATTGCCGAAGCCGATCGCTTGCAGTCCTTGGTCGACAGACTCTTGATGCCGTATCGCCGCGAAAGGATTCTCGCCGAAGTCAACGTCCACGAAGTCTTGGAACACAGTCGCAATTTGGTTCTGGCGGAATTCAATCAAGGCTTGACGATTACGCGAGATTACGACGTCTCGGCTCCGGCAGTCAAAGGTGATCGCGAACAACTGGTGCAGGTCTTTTTAAACCTGATGCGCAATGCCGCAGAAGCCACGCGCCACCTTTTTTCCGAAAACCGTGCCGAGATTCGTTTGCGCACGCGTATTGCCCGTCAGTGCGTGATTCAAAGAAAGCGCTACAAGCTCGCCTTGAAAGTGCAGGTCATCGATAACGGGGCAGGGATCGACGAGTCGATTCGAGAAAAAATCTTTTATCCCTTGGTCACGGGACGAGACAACGGCACGGGCCTGGGCTTGTCGATCGTACAAACCTTTGTCGAACAACACGGCGGCAGCATTGAAGTGGCAAGCCAACCGGGCCGGACCGAATTCAGTCTCCTTTTTCCTTTGAGTGAACCCGTTTAACGCAATAGGCGCAAAAAAATGAAACAGATTTGGGTAGTCGACGACGATCGTTCCATTCGATGGGTCTTGGAAAAAGCGCTCACACGCGCACAGATGCCGTTTGCGCTCTTTGAATCCGCCAAAGACGTGGTTGAGGCTTTAAAGACCGATACACCGTCGGTTTTATTGAGTGACATTCGCATGCACGACATGAACGGGGTCGATTTGCTCGCGCACGTCAAAGAAATGCATCCGGAAATACCGGTCATCATCATGACGGCCTTTTCCGACTTGGACAGTGCCGTCTCGGCCTTTCAGGGCGGGGCGTACGAGTATTTGGCCAAACCCTTTGACATCAATCGAGCGGTAGAACTTCTTCGCCGCGCCTGTGAAGAAAGCGAGCGCAACGACGCCCCGCAAGACGCGACCGAACAAACGGCAAGCGAAATTATCGGTCATTCGCGCGCGATGCAAGAAGTGTTTCGTGCGATCGGGCGCTTGGCGCAAAGTAACGTGACGGTGCTTTTAACGGGCGAATCGGGCACGGGTAAAGAAGTTGTGGCACGAGCGCTTCATTGTCATAGTCTCAGACGCAATGCCCCCTTTGTGGCCATCAATACGGCGGCTATCCCCAGAGAGTTGTTGGAAAGCGAACTCTTCGGGCACGAGCGCGGCGCCTTTACCGGTGCCAATCAAACGCAGTTCGGGCGATTCGAGCAAGCCAAGGGCGGCACGCTCTTTTTGGACGAAATCGGCGACATGCCAATGGACTTGCAAACAAGACTTTTGCGCGTCTTAAGCGACGGCTACTACTACCGTGTGGGTGGCAGACAGTCTTTGAAAGCCGACGTGCGTGTCATTGCCGCTACCAACCAAAACTTAAAAGAGCGTGTGCAAGCAGGACTCTTTCGCGAAGATCTCTATCATCGTTTAAACGTCATTCATTTGCAGTTGCCGCCTTTGCGCGAGCGTCCGGAAGATATCGAGTCGTTGGCGGAGCATTTCTTAACGCAAGCGGCCGTGAACCTAAAAGCCGAAAAGAAGCGCTTGACCCCCGAAGCTTTGGCCGTGATCCAAGCGTTCAATTTCCCTGGCAATGTGCGTCAGTTAGAAAACCTGTGCAATTGGTTGACGGTGATGGCGCCCGCCCAAATGATTCATGTGGACGATCTTCCCTATGAATTCAGAAGCGAGGCACCGCAGTCGACGGCGCAAACGGCCGCAGGTGTTTCGACCGCTCCGATTGCAGGCGCGCAGGGACAGTGGACCGATTTGTTGAAAGCTCAAGTGATGGAAAAGCTTCAGGCCAATACGCCCGAGGTGATGGACGACTTGATGCGAGCATTTGAAACCGTTGTTTATAAGGCGGCTTTGGAACACACGCGCGGGCGCAAGATTGAAGCTGCCACCAAGTTGGGGGTGGGGCGCAATACCTTGACGCGCAAGATTCAAGAGCTCGGCATCTATTGAGAATTTCGAGATAACGAGCGAAGTTGGTACAATCGGCGCCATCCCCGACTTTTGAGTACAAGAAATATTTATGGCCCGATCGCTTCACCTTAGCGAATTCACACAAAAATTTCAGGCGCTCGGCGCCAAGCCTCAGCACATCCGTCGCATTTGGCGCGCTTGGCTGGGCTTGGGTGCCTGGGAGTGCCCGCAAGCCAATCGTTTTCCGGCAGCGTTGGAAAAAGAATTGCCGAACATCCGTCAGGAGCTCGACAGTTTGGCTACGTTTGACTATCGCCAAAGCCAAGAAATCGACTCCGTCAAGTTGATCGTTCACTTGGCCGACGGCGAAGTGGTCGAGTCCGTGTTGTTGCCCCGTCAAGCCTTGTGCATTTCCACGCAAGTGGGGTGCGCCGTGGGGTGCGTTTTTTGCATGACGGGCAAGTGCGGCTTGATTCGACAGCTTTCAAGCGCCGAAATTGCGGCCCAAGTCGTATGTGCCTTGAAAGTTCGCCCCGAAACAAAAAAGGTCGTCTTTATGGGCATGGGAGAGCCGAGCCACAATTGGAAGGCAGTGACCGAAGCCTTGGAATTTTTGGGCGATTTTGCGGGCTTTGCACACAAGCAACTCGTCGTGTCGACTGTGGGCGACATCAGACTTTTCGAGAGTCTTTTGTCGTTGCCGGTTAAACCCGCGTTGGCGCTCTCACTTCATACGACGGATAACGTCAAGCGCAAAGCGTTGCTGCCCAACGCTAAAGACATCAGCGTCGAAGAGCTCTTGGAAAGAACGCTTACCTACGCTGAAGCCACCAAATATCCGGCTCAGATTGAGTGGACGGTGATCGAGGGTGTGAACGACACCTTTGCCGAAGTCGAGCGGTTGGCAGAAATCATCCAAGGCCGCTACGCCATGGTGAATTTCATTGCCGTCAATCCCGGTCCCGGGAGCACTTTCAAGCGTCCGTCGCAGGCGCACATCGAAGACATGATCACGATTTTAAGAAAGCGCGGGATCGTGGCCACCTTGCGCGACAGTGCCGCACAAGACATCGAAGGCGGCTGCGGGCAGTTGCGTGCCAAATATATAGCCATTGAGAAAGAGGAGTGACGCGTATGGCAAGAAGAAAACAAAAGATGAGTCGCGCCAAGTCGAGAACCGCGTGGCTCGCATGGTTGGCTTGGGGCATTTTCGGTACGATTTTCGTGTTTGAAGACACCTTGGGCGGCAGCGGCCTTTTTGCTTGGATTTTTACGGCTCCGTTTTGGGTGATGTTTGCCGTTTGGCCCTTTATTTGGGCGTACTTGAAGACGCGCGTGACGCCCGAGATGGTCGAAGTCGACGACGATATTGCGGCAGGTGACATCAAATGCCGCCTGGTGCAAAAAGAGGGAGTGCGGTATGTGGAGCGCGCTTCTTTTGAGTCGGCTTTCGGGCAAAAAATCACGGAGACACCGGTAAGGCTGGCCGGGGGCGATGAAGACTTCATCGAACTATCCAAAGTTGAGAAGTACGCCAAAGACAACGAGAAATTCAAAAATTGGTTGGCAGTCGTCGAATCGTTACCGATCGTACGATAACAAAGCCGCAGACAAAGACACGGGCGCAAAGGAAAAATTCCGATGCGCCCGTTTTTCAAGCTTTGGAAGCTGTTCGTCAGTTGTTGTCAACCGGATCGAACATGAGTTCGAGAACCCTTGGCACCGGCTGCCCCGCAATACGCGGCACCGGATCGCATTGCACGATGGCGCGTTCCACCGCCTGATCGAATGCCGGCAAGCCCGAGGATTGAAGCTTTTGCGGGCGCTTCACGTGATCGCCCGTAGGCAACAATTCCAAGCGATAAACGGCTTGATACTGGCCGCGCACGACGCCTGAGGGGACGTTGAAGATAATGCGCGGACGAACGCAGCTGATTAAACGCGCTCTAAACTCTTGGCTTGCGGTGCCGGTGATATTGCGACGCACGGTTTCAGGCGACCCCGTGGTCTTGCCCACACGATCGGTGTCACGCTGGGGTGCGCCCGTAATACGCGCCAATTCCTGACGACGGATTTCGTCGGCAATGCGTTTTTGCTCGGCACGTTCGCGTGCAATACGTGCTTGGCGTTCGGCTTCGGCTTTCTTACGCTTTTCCTCTGCAATGCGCTTTTCTTCAGCGATGCGCTTTTCCTCGGCAATGCGTTTTTCCTCGGCAATGCGTTTTTCCTCGGCAATGCGTTTTTCCTCGGCGATACGCTTTTCTTCGGCAATACGACGTTCTTCTTCCAGACGCTTTTGTTCAGCGATACGGCGTTCTTCTTCCAGTCGCTTTTCTTCGGCGATGCGGCGCTCTTCTTCGATACGCTTTTCTTCAGCTAAACGGCGCTCTTCTTCGAGACGCTCTTCTTCCAAACGCTTTTCCTCGGCCAATCGATTTTCTTCAGCAATACGTTCCTGTTCGCGGCGCTGTTGTTCAGCAAGACGTTCTTGCTCGAGGCGCTCGGCTTCGAGGCGTTCTTGCTCCAGACGTTGTTGTTCAGCCAAACGTTCTTGTTCAAGACGCTCCTGCTCCAAGCGTTCCTGTTCCAGTCGTTGGGCTTCGAGACGTTCCTGTTCTTGACGTTGCTCCTCGGCCAAGCGCTCTTGCTCGAGTTTTTCCTGCGTCAGACGTTCTTCTTCCAAGGCTTTTTGGCGCGCCAACTCTTCTTCCAAAAGCTTTTGTGCGGAATCGTCGTCGGTGGGCTCTTCGGGCTTTTGCCCCGTATCACTTGTAGGCGACGTGCCTGAGGCGTCTTCGGGTGCCCACAGCTCGGCATAGACCGATTCGGGTTCGGTCTTCCACTGGAAAACGAAGGTAAAGCCCACAAACAAAAGCGCATGCACGGCAACGGCGGCGATTAATCCCAGGGGAAGATCGTACGGCTTTTGGTTGCTGACGCGTTTATTGTGCGGTTCGGTCATCGACAAACCTCGTTAACGGCGAGCGGGTTCGATTTGAAGCGCCAAACCCACACGCTCGATTTCTGCCGACTGCAATGCCTTCATGACGTCGATCACCTGCTCGTAACGCACGTCCTTGTCGGCGGCAATCACCACGGGCGTGGCGGTGCCTTGTTGCGCGGTGCGCACGTTGTTAATAAGCGACGTCATGTCCACGGGGTGGAGTCCCTGCTTGGTTTTAATCGAGATTTTGCTATCGGCATGCACCACCACCTGAATGTTTTCAGGGGGCGCTTTGCCTGCTTTGTGAACCGACGGGAGGTTCACAATCGAGGGGTTTACGAAGGGCGCTGCCACCATCAAAATGACGACCAACACGAGCATGACGTCGATATAGGGCACGACATTCATGTCGCTCATCATGCGACGTTTGCCTTTCCTGGAAAAGTTGCGTAATGCCATGGCAAAGTGACCTATTAAGCGACTTAGCGTTGACGCGCCAAGATGTTCAAGAACTCTTCGCTAAAGCTGTCAAAGCGATTGGAAATGCGCTCGATGCGGTTGGCAAAGTAGTTGTAGGCGGCCGTCGCCGGAATGGCGGCAAACAAACCGATGGCGGTTGCCACCAGCGCTTCGGCAATACCCGGAGCCACAACGGCCAAGGACACGTTTTCCAAAGTGGAAAGTCCCGTAAAGGCATTCATAATGCCCCAGACGGTGCCAAACAACCCGATATAGGGAGAAACGGAGCCAATCGATGCGAGCATCGGAAGACCGCGCTCCAAGTCGTCCAACTCGCGTTGGAAAGAGGCCGTCATCGAGCGGCGTACGCCCGGCAATACGTCTTCGCTCGTGCGATCGGTGCGCTTTAAAAATTCGGTCATGCCTGCAGCAAAGATGCGTTCTTCGGCACCGGTGCGGTTGGCGCGGGTCGTCGCCGTTTCATAGAGTTTGGCCAAGTCGGCGCCCGACCAGAAACGGCGTTCGAACTCATCGGTCTGGCGCATGGCGCGCGAAAGCACAAAGCCCTTGGAGAAAATCGTCGCCCAACTCATCAGGGAAGCGAAAACCAAAATTCCCAAAACGCACTTCACAACGATGGAAGCGTTCATCACGAGCGTAATGACGGAAAGGTCGGCAGTGGTATTCATCATTTGAAAAACAGGTTAAAACTTAAGAAAAAAATTTAATCGACGGCAATGCCCGCGGCTTCAGCCATCGCTTCGTAAATGGGACCGTACATCGTCACCGGTATACCCTTCACGGGGTCGATGCTCGCGCATCGCACGGACGCCGTTACCAAGACTTCGTCGCCTCTTAAAATCGTTTGCTCGAACACGGCCGAAGCACGACGTAGCGACGTAATGCGCGTGCGAATCGTGAGTAAATCGTCCAATTTGGCGGGGCGCCGATAGTGAATCTCGATTTTACTCACCACGATCAGCGGGTTATTTTCCGTCATCATGACGTTTTGTTCAAAGCCGAGTTCGCGCAACATCTCGCCTCGGGCGCGTTCCATAAAGCCCAGGTAGTTGGCGTGATAGACAATGCCGCCGGCATCGGTGTCTTCAAAATAGATGCGAACGGTGTGTTCGAAAATTCTTTCGGTCATTTTTTGTGAAAAAACGAAGGCTGCAGACAAAAGTCGGGGCAAAATCGGCGACAATACACCTTTGTTGCGCGCGATTGACAAAAAGTGCGCGACAAGGGCCCCCTCGTCGAATATACAAGACCTGTAAGTATATTGGATTTGACAGGTCCAAGTCGAAAATTTCTCGCAAAATCAAGGCGAAATTTGTGTCAGCGGATATTATGGCGGCAAGCAAATCGATTCCAAAATTGAAACTCTGGACGGCGGTTGCGGCCATTTCGGCCGTGGCCCTGACGTTGGTCGGCTGCGACAATGTCGTCAACAGTCCTCGAGAAACGGCCGATTACGGCACCAACACCATTTTTTCGAGTTTCTCGGGCAGAAGCCCTAAAACGCTCGATCCGCAAGCCTCGTACTCAAGCGATGAGACGCTTTACACTTATAACGTCTACGAGCCGCTTTATACCTACCACTACCTCAAGCGCCCCTACGAATTGGCGCCCCGCACGGCACAAAGCGTCGTCAAGCCCGTCTATCTCGATAAAAACGGCGTCGAACTGCCCCAAAACGTACAATCGAGCGACATCGCCACTTCCGTTTATCGCATTCGCATCAAAGAAGGTATTGTCTTTGCCCCACACCCGGCCTTTGCCAAGGATGACAAGGGCGAGTATCGCTATCACGATCTGTCTGAAAGTGAAGTCGCAAAGCTCACTTCTCCCTTGGAGCTGCCCGAAAAAGGCACACGCGAATTGACGGCCGAAGACTATGTCTATGGCGTCAAACGCATGGCTTCTCCCGCGACCGTTTCGCCCATTTTGGGTTTGATGACCGAGCATATCGAGGGCTTGGGCGATTTTGCCCAAACGGTGAAAAGATATGCGCAGGAAAATAAAGACGCCGCCTGGCTCGATTTGAGACCTCTGTCGTTTACAGGCGTCAAGGCGCTGGATCGCTACACCTTGGAAATTCGTGTCAAGGGCAAATATCCGCAATTTGACAATTGGCTTGCCATGGCCTTTTTTGCGCCTTTGCCTTGGGAAGCCGAAAAGTTTTATGCGCAAAAAGGCTTTGCCCAAAACAACATTTCGCTGGCCACGTGGCCGGTGGGCACGGGTCCCTATATGCTCACGGTGTCTCAAACCAATCGCGAGCACGTTTTACAGAGAAATCCCAATTATCGCTTCGACCCTTACCCTTGTGAGGGTGAGCCTGAGGACAAAGCCAAGGGGTTCTTGGAAGACTGCGGCAAGCCCATGCCCTTTGTCGACAAAATCGTGATGACGATGGAAAAGGAGGCCGTTCCGACCACGACGAAATTCCTGCAAGGCTACTACGACAGCCCGCAAATCACGCGTTTGGATGTGGGACAGGGCTTTTTGGTGGCAGCGGGCGATGATCCCGACAAAGCGAAACTTTATCGCGACAAAAACCTGCAGTTTCCCACGGCAGTCGAAGCCAATCTTTGGTACATCGGCTTTAATTGGCTCGATCCCGTCGTGGGAGAGGGCAAAATGCCCGAAGAAAAACTCAGGAACAAAAAGTTAAGGCAAGCCATTTCCATTGCCATCGATTGGGAAGAGCAAATCGCTATCTTTGAAAAGGGGCAGGGTTCTGCTGCGCACGGCCCCTTGCCGCCGGGGCTCTTCGGCTTTGATGAAAAGGGCAGAAGTGCGTTTAATCCCGTGGTCTACAAAAAGACACCCGAGGGTAACGTCGTGCGTCGCTCCATTGAGGAGGCCAAAGAATTGATGCGTCAGGCCGGTTACCCCGACGGGCGCGACGCCAAAACGGGGCAACCTTTGGTTTTAAATTTCGACTGGCAGGGGGCGAGCCCAGGTTCCAAAGCCTTCTTGGAATGGTTTAAGCGCCAGTTTGCCAAGATCGACATTCAGTTGGAGATTCGCGCTACCGACTACAACCGCTTTCAGGACAAGATGATGAAGGGGGCCGCTCAGATCTACTACTGGGGGTGGTTGGCGGATTATCCGGACGCGGAAAACTTCCTCTTTTTGCTCTATGGTCCGAACTCCAAAGTGGGCACGGGCGGCGGGGGCGAGAACGCAAGCAACTACGTCAATCGTGATTACGACCGACTTTACGACAAAATGAAGTATCTGGAAAATGGTCCCGAGAAGGTACAGGTGATCGACAAGATGATTACCATTGTGCAAGACGACGCCGTCTGGAGCTTCGGCTACTATCCGACGTCGGCCGCCGCACTGCATCAATGGGTCAAAAACGCCAAGCCCACCTCGATGATTCGCAACAACGTGCAGTTTATGCGCATCGACCATGAGACGCGCGCGGCCAAGATTGCCGAGTGGAATCG
This sequence comes from uncultured Sutterella sp., assembly GCA_937995395.1. Taxonomy (GTDB): domain Bacteria; phylum Pseudomonadota; class Gammaproteobacteria; order Burkholderiales; family Burkholderiaceae_F; genus Duodenibacillus. The sequence goes on from CALKKK010000097.1 coordinate 58,681, forward strand.
CCCCGTCGTTTGGCCGGTGGCGTTGATCATTTTGTTGATTGCGGCCAGTGTCCTTTTCGTCTGGCGCCATATGCGGGCCATGGCCGAAATCAAAGGGTTAAACGGTGACAAGGGAGGTGCGCGATGATTGCTTACCTGATTCGACGCATTCTCTACGGCGTCTTGGTGCTGTTGGGGGTGAATGCTTTGACCTTTGCGCTCTTTTTTGCCGTCAATACCCCGGACGATATGGCGCGTCTGTCTATCGGCGGGCGTTACGTCACGCAGGATGCGATTGAAAATTGGAAGGCCTCTCGCGGCTACGATCTGCCCTTGGTCTTCAATGCGCAAAAAGAGGGAACGGAAAAACTCACCCAAACGGTCTTTTTCCAGCGCTCGGCGCCGCTTCTTTGGGGCGACTTGGGTGTGAGCGACAACGGGCGCAACATCAATCGCGAAATCGCCGAACGCGTGGGGCCTTCTCTTGCTTTGGCCGTGCCCACCTTTATTTTGGGTGTGATGGTGATGGTGATTTTTTCCTTGATGCTGGTGCTTGTGAGGCGCACCGCCTTGGAGTGGGCGGGTGTGGCCTTTAGCGTGACGGTGATGAGTATTTCCGGGCTTTTTTACATCATTGTCGGTCAGTGGCTTTTTGCCAAAACATTGATGTTGGTGCCGGTGTCTGGCTTTATGGACGGTTGGCACATGGCGACGTTTTTGTTGTTGCCTGTGGCCATCGGCATCTTTTCGAGATTAGGCAGCGACACATTGCTTTATCGCGCTATGTTCTTGGAAGAGGTCGGCAAAGACTATGTGAGAACTGCCAGGGCCAAAGGGGCCGGTCCCTGGCGCGTGATGTTACGCCACGTCCTTGGAAATGCGATGCTGCCGATTCTCACGAGCACCGTGGCTGTTTTTCCGATGCTTTTTATGGGGTCTTTAATCATGGAAAGCTTTTTCGGCATTCCGGGGTTGGGGTCTTATACGATTGATGCGATCAACGCGCAGGACTTTGCTATCGTGCGCGCCATGGTGTTTTTAGGGACCGTGGCCTACGTTGTGGGGCTGATCCTTACCGATATCACCTATACGATTGCCGATCCGCGCATCCGCCTGAAGTAAGAGAAAGAAATGTTTGACGTGAAGTTTGTCGTTTTATATACCGACGTGGTTTTGTGGTTTTTGCTTGTGTTGATCATTCTTTACGCGCGCCACGTTGTCAAGAATGCGGAATTGCGGCAGAAGTGGGCGCGCGTTTTTACGAATAAGACCGCAACGGCCTGCGCCGCGGTGCTCTCGGTCTTTTTCGTCATGGCCTTGACCGACAGCATTCATTTCAGAATGAAGCTGCCTTCCAAGGCTGCAACGGTGACCGAGACGGCGGCTTGGGACACCGAAACCGTGTCTTTGATGGATGTGTTGGTTTTGGAAAAAATCGCCGGGCGCGAGCGCAGCTATTCGGCGCCTTTTGCTTTGCGCGAGTTTGACAAAACCACTGTGTTGGAAAACGGTAAACCCGAACGCGTATTTGCACGCTTAACGGGTGCCTCGCCCGAACTCAAAGAAGAAATAAAGAACACGTATTTGATGCGTAGAGTTGAAATCGGCACTATCGTGGGCTTTGTGAGCTTGGCCGCTTTTTGGATCGTGTTGGCTTTGGGACTCAAAATCGTTCGTCGCATCTCTTTTAAAGACGCGATCGCGTGCGTCACTTCAAGAAAGAACCCTGCGCGTCCGGCCATCATGGTGTGGCAGTTGACAATATTCCTGGCGTGTATTCTGATGCTTGTTTGGCCGCATTTTCATGTGTTGGGTACCGATACGACGGGTAACGATGTGCTTTACAACGCCATGAAAAGCGTGCGCACGGCCGTGGTGATCGGGTCTCTGGCAACGCTCACAACATTACCCTTTGCCGTGACGTTGGGCATTGCCGCAGGTTACTTTAAAGGTTGGGTGGATGATGTGATCAGCTACATCTACACCACCATCAGTTCGATTCCGTCGGTTTTGTTGATTGCGGCTTCCGTTTTGATGATTCAGGTCTTTATCGACAAGAATCCGACGATGTTTGCAACGGGGCTGGAGCGTGCCGACGTGCGTCTGTTTTTATTGGCTGCGATTATCGGTATGACGGGGTGGGCGGGGCTTGCGCGTCTTTTGCGTGCCGAAACGATGAAAGTGTCTGCCATGGATTTTGTGAGTGCTGCCAAGGCTTTTGGCGTGTCGCACGCACGCATTATGCTCAAGCACATTCTTCCTAACGTCGTTCACATTGTTTTGATCGTCACGGTTCTGGACTTTTCTGGGATCGTTCTTTACGAAGCCGTCTTGAGTTATGTGGGGGTCGGTGTGGATCCGACGATGCAATCCTTCGGTTCCATGATCAATGCGGCGGCAGTCGAAATGAGCCGCTCGCCCACGGTATGGTGGAACCTGACGGCGTGCTTTATCTTCATGGTGAGTTTGGTGCTTTCAGCCAATCTTTTTGCCTCGGGCGTACGCGACGCCTTCGATCCGCGCAGTAGCAAAGGAAAGAGCCATGCTTGAAGTCAAAAACCTCAAAGTTCAAATCGACGCGCCTAATCGCGTTTTGGAGGCGGTGAGCGGTGTTTCTTTTACGGTTAACAAAGGCGAGTGCTTTGCGCTTGTCGGTGAGTCGGGGTGCGGCAAGTCGATGACGGCGTTTTCCATCATGCGATTGTTGCCCGAAGGTGTCTATGTTTCTGAGGGTAGCATTCGAGTGGGCGGCATCGAACTGTTGGAGTTGACCGAAAAGCAAATGCAGTCGGTGCGCGGCGCCAAGGTGTCGATGATATTTCAAGAGCCCGCCACGAGTCTTAATCCCGTGATGACGGTGGGAGATCAAATTGTCGAAGCGGTGCGATTGCACGAAAAGGTTTCCAAAGCCGAAGCCCGAGCCATTGCTATAAAGTGGCTCGATCGCGTCGGCATTGACGAGCCTGAAAAGCGATTCTCCGCCTTTGCCCATGAGCTTTCGGGCGGGCAAAAGCAGCGCGTGATGATCGCCATGGCCTTGGCTTGTAAGCCCGATGTGGTGGTGGCCGACGAACCCACCACAGCGTTGGACGTGACGCTGCAAGCCCAGATTTTGGACCTTTTAAAGCGTCTTCAAAAAGAACGCGAAATTGCGCTTTTGCTGATCACGCACGACTTGGCGGTGGTGAAAACCTACGCCGATCGCGTGGCCTTGATGTACGCCGGCCTCATTGTCGAAGAGCAGTCGGTGGCAGACTTTTTCGCTGCGCCCAAACATCCTTACGCCAAGCAGTTGCTCTCGGCCGTGCCGGGCAAAGATAAAGCGGGGCGCGAGCTTGTTCACATCAAAGGCATCGTGCCCGAGCTCTCCGACATGCCCGCAGGTTGCCGCTATGCACCGAGATGCCCGTTAGCCAAAGACAAGTGCACGAAATCTTTGCCCGAACTTCAAATGATCGGCGACGGTGTCTATGCGCGCTGCTTTGAAATCGACAAGACCTTTGAAGAAGCGCGTTTGAAATTGACTCGCACGATCGAAAAGGGCGAGGACGTGTTTACGGTGCAAAACCTCTCGGTCAAGTACGTGAAGTCAAAGGGCGTGATTGCCGAACTCTTGCACGGCAAAGACGTTTTTGAAGCTGTTGCCGACGTGTCTTTAACTTTGGCTCGCGGCACCACCTTGGCTTTGGTGGGTGAATCGGGTTCGGGCAAAACAACGTTGGCGAAGGCCGCATTGGGTTTGTTGGAAGATGCGCTTGTCACCGGCACCGTCACGATTGCCGGACAAGCGGCTTATCACAAGTCCAAGTTTGATCCGAAACTCAGAAGCGCAGTGCAAATCGTCTTTCAGGATCCTTTTGCCTCGCTCGATCCCCGTATGACCGTGGGCGAATGTATTCGCGAGGGGCTCTCTGCGTTGGTGCCCGATATGGATAAAGCGCAGCAAGGCAGGCGCATTGCCCAACTCTTAAAGCAGGTGGGTTTGCCCGAGTCTGCCGCAGGGAAACTTCCGCATGAATTCTCGGGCGGTCAGCGTCAGCGCATTGCCATTGCCAGAGCCTTGGCAGTCTCGCCCAAAGTTCTCGTGTGCGACGAGCCTACAAGCGCCTTGGACGTCTCGGTACAGGCGCAGGTTTTAAATCTTTTGAAGGAAATTCAGGCGCAAACGGGCATTGCCATTTTGCTCATTACGCACAACTTTGCCGTGGTGGAATACATCGCCGATACGGTCGCGGTCATGAAAAAGGGCCGCCTCGTGGAGTGCGGCCCTGCTTCGGAAATTTTAGAGCATCCTCAAAACGACTACACCAAAGAATTGTTGGCTGCCGTCCCGAGGCTTTGATTAGCGCGCGTCCGAAGTCTTAAAGCGCTTTTCCATGTAGCCTACCAAACGTGTGATCGTGAGCGTCATGATGAGGTAGAGGATTGCCACGGCAGACCAAATTTCCAAAGAGCCATAGGTTTCGGAAATGATCAACTGACCCGAACGGGTCAATTCTTCAAAGCCGATGACCGACACCAAAGACGAGTCCTTCAACATGGCGATAAATTCGTTGCCCAACGGCGGAATGATGCGCTTAAAGGCCTGCGGCAGGATGATGTAGCGCATGGTCTGATACCAGTTCATGCCAAGCGAAAGCCCGGCGCGCATCTGGCCGATTTCAATGGACTGAATGCCGGCACGGAAGATTTCGGCCACATACGCACCCGAGTTGATCGAGCAGGCGGCCACCGCCGCTACAAACGGGTCGATTCGCTGACCGATGATGGCAGGCAGTGCGAAGTAGATGATGAAGATTTGCACCAACAAAGGCGTGCCGCGGATAAAGTCCACGTAAATTTTGGCAATCCAGCGCAAGGGCGCAAATTTGCTCAACTGTGCCAAGGCGGCCAAAAGACCGAACACCAAGCCCAAACCCACGGCCATGGCCGTGATTTCCAAGGTTACAAGTGCGCCTCGCAAAAGCAACGGCATCGAAGAGGTAATCAGAGAAAAATCGAATTCCATAAGGCTAGGGGCCCTTCTTGTTAGAGTTCTAAAAGTTCGGATCGACAAAAAGCCTCGCGAAAGCTTTCAGGCAGCTTCGGCGAGCGACTTTTGCGGCATAAATATCGGAAAACTTTGGACACAAATCCGACGGATGGGCAAAGTATAAGCGAATGCACGGCGCGCGGGCAAAAAACGAGCACAAAAAAAGGTCGTCGGCAATGCAAACGACCCTTTCTCGGAGTGAAGAAAGTCCGAACGGATTACATTTTGGGCGGTTCTTCCCCGAACCACTTCTTGTAGATGGCGGCGTATTCGCCGTTTGACTTCATCTTCTGCAAAGCACCTTCGACCTGGTTATACATTTCCTTGTTGCCCTTTTTGATGGCGATACCGAAAAGTTCCGTATTGAGCTTTTCGGGCAGGTGGTAGTAGTCGGCTGCCTGCTGCGGACGAGAGGTCAAGAAGTAGCTGTTAACCGGACGATCGCCGATCACGGCATCGCACCCCTTGTTCTTGAGTTCCAAGAAGGTTTCGGAAACGTTGTTGAAGTTTTTGACCTTAGCCCCCGGAACCTTGGCGGCACGCATAGAGCCCGAAGTACCGATCTGAGCGCAGATCGTGCAGTTTTCCAAATCCTTGATGCTCTTGATCTTGTCCTTATCCTCGGCACGAATCAAGGTGGAAAGGCCCGATTCGTAATAGGGAGAAGAGAACTGCAAGCGCTTGGCGCGTTCTTCCGTGATGGTGATGGCGGCCACACCCACGTCGGTCGTGTTGGTTAACAAAGACGGAATGATGGCGTCAAAGCCCATCGAAACCACTTCAAGCTTGCGGCCCATGTGCTTGGCGATGGCGTCCAACAAGTCGATATCAAAGCCGACGGTCTTGCCGTTGTCGGCATCATAAAATTCAAAAGGTGCGTAAGCGCTTTCGGTGGCCATGCGCAGAACTTTATCGTCGGCACAAGCATTGCCGACAAGAGCGGCGCCGAGGGCGGCGCACAAAACGAGCTTTTTAAACATCCCTGAAATTCTCCGGTTTTCTTTGCGGGCAAGTGTCGGGTTTGCCTGCGAAATTCTTTTGTGTCAAACCCTAAGAGCGCAAAACGCATGTTCGGGGCAGTCTTGGAAATATATACGTTTGAGAACAAACAGGGGAAAAATCGGCGGTGTGGATTTCCTGCAAGACTTTTTCCTTAAAGTTTTTTGCATAGATTGGCAAAAGGCTATTGATTTTATTGGGAAAAAGAATAGAAGGTCGAGGATTTTCACCCCAAAGACCGGCACTTGAGTCCTGCGAGCCGTTTGCCAGAGCCGAGAAAAAGCCCGCGAAGTGTTGCAGTTGGCAGACGGAATCAGGGTCGAATTGTCCTCGTTCATTGCCCAAAAAACGCAAGAAAATCGGGCTTAAGTCGACAGGCGGAAATAACCATCTTTTTTTGTAGACTATTTTTCTGTATGATTCCTGACCATCGGACTAAGGTATTGCCGATTTGCCTTTGCGACAGACCCCATCTTCTCGCAAAGTTCAAGGCAAACCGAAAAGGTCTTCTACAGGAAGAAAGAAGTGAAACTGACGACCCGAGGGCGTTTTGCCGTCACCAGCATGATCGACTTGGCTTTGTATGCCGACAAGGGCCCCGTGCGCCTTGCCGACGTCGCCCGTCGACAAAAGATGTCGCTGCCGTACTTGGAGCAAATCTTTTGCAAGCTGCGTCGTGCCAAGCTCGTGAAAAGCGTGCGCGGTCCCGGCGGCGGCTATATGCTCGCGCGCGGCGCCGACGACATCACGGCCGGCGAAATCGTTGAAGCCGTCGAAGGTCAGGTCGACATCAGTCAGTGTCAGGGCGGAGCAACCTGCCGAGGCGGCGCCGAGTGTTTGGCGCATGGTCTTTGGGCGGAACTCAACGTCAAAATGGCCGAGTTTCTCAATTCCCAAACCCTGCAGATGATCAAAGACAGAAATATCAGTCGCACGAGTGCGTTGGCCGGCAGTTCCGTGCCCGGTGCCGAAGTTCCCGTGCACTTCAATTTGGGACGCGCCTCGCTTGAAGGCTAACTCGTTAACAAGAGATAAAAAATGACTTTGCCTGTTTATCTTGACTATGCAGCAACAACGCCCACCGATCCGCGTGTGGCCGTCAAAATGATTCCGTGGTTGTGCGGCCGCTTCGGCAACCCCGCAAGCCGCTCTCACGCTTACGGGTGGGAAGCGGAAAAAGCGGTGGAAGAAGCCCGCAACGAAGTCGCTCAGTACATCAACGCCGATCCTCGCGAAATCGTTTGGACGTCGGGCGCAACCGAATCCGACAACTTGGCTGTCAAGGGTGCTGCACATTTTTATAAAGACAAGGGCAAGCATCTTATTACGGTGAAAACCGAACATAAGGCCATTTTGGACAGCATGCGTCATTTGGAAACCGAAGGTTTCGAAGTGACCTACATGGACGTGCAGGAAAACGGTCTTTTGGATTTGGCCGCTTTGGAAGCCGCCATTCGTCCCGATACGACCTTGGTGTCGGTGATGGCCGTCAATAACGAAATCGGCGTGATGCAAGACATCAAAGCCATTGGCGAGATGTGCCGTAAGCACGGCGTCATTTTCCATTGCGATGCGACGCAAGCTGCCGGCAAGATGAAGCTTGACATGCAGGAACTCAAGATCGACTTGATGAGCTTGTCTTCTCACAAGGTTTACGGTCCCATGGGGATCGGTGCCCTTTACGTGCGCCGCAAGCCGCGCGTGCGTATTGAGCCTCAGATTCACGGGGGCGGACACGAACGCGGCATGCGCTCGGGCACCTTGGCCGTGCACCAGATCGTCGGTATGGGCGAAGCCTATCGCTTGGCTCGCTTGGAGCAAGACAAGGACATCGCTCACTTGACCGCACTCAGAGATCGCCTCTATAAGGGCATCATGGACAATATTCCCGAAGTCTATGTCAACGGCGACATGGAGCATCGCGTCTGCAACAACCTCAACATCTCCTTTGCCTTTATCGAAGGCGAAAGCTTGATGATGGCTGTCAAAGACATCGCCGTGAGCTCGGGCTCTGCTTGCACGTCCGCATCGCTGGAACCCAGCTACGTCTTGCGTGCCTTAGGACGCGACGACGAACTCGCACACAGCTCGATTCGCTTCAGCATGGGGCGCTTTACCACGGAAGAAGACATTGACTTGACGGTGAAGGTGCTTTCCGAAAAGGTCAAGAAGCTGCGCGAACTCTCTCCCTTGTGGGAAATGCACAACGAAGGCGTGGACCTTTCTCAGGTGCAGTGGAGCGAACACTAATCGGCTTGACCGACATTAAACACACGAATTTGAATAAAAGCATGCGACGCGAAACCTCAAACCAAATAGCGTCGCACGACGGAGAAATAAAAATGGGCTACAGTGAAAAACTGATGGATCATTACGAAAACCCCCGCAATGTGGGCACGTTAAATAAAGACGACGAAAACGTCGGCACCGGCATGGTGGGTGCGCCCGCTTGCGGCGACGTGATGCGCTTGCAGATCAAGGTCAACGACGAAGGCGTGATTGAAGACGCCAAATTCAAGACCTACGGTTGCGGTTCTGCCATCGCTTCGAGCTCCTTGGTGACCGAATGGGTCAAGGGCAAGAGCATTGAAGACGCAGCCAAGATCACCAACGCCGAAATCGCCGAAGAGCTCGCTCTGCCTCCGGTGAAGATTCATTGCTCGATTTTGGCCGAAGATGCCGTCAAGGCCGCCATCGAAGACTACAAAGCCAAGCAAAAGAAGTAATGGGGAATCAAAATGGCAGTGACATTGACTGAATCCGCCGCCAAGCACGTGGCCGCCTTTTTAACCAAGCGCGGCAAGGGTGTGGGTTTGCGTTTGGGCGTGAAAACGAGCGGTTGTTCCGGAATGGCCTATAAGCTTGAATTTGCCGATGTGGTCAACGAAGACGATCAGGTGTGGGAAAGTTTCGGCGTTAAAGTGATTGTGGACGCCAAGAGTCTTCCCTACATTGACGGCACGGAACTTGACTACGTCAAGGAAGGCTTGCAGGAAGGCTTTAAATACAACAACCCGCAGGAAAAAGAACGCTGCGGTTGCGGCAAGTCCTTCCACGTGTAAAAGGGCCGGTCATGGCACAAAATTCTCCTTTTGCCGTTTTGGCGCTGCCCGAACGTTTTGATCTGGCCGAAGACGCGATTCAGGAAGCCTGGCGCAAAACCATTGCCGTGGTGCATCCCGATCGCTTTGCCGACCGACCGGCGGCAGAACGCCGTGTGGCCGAGCAGTGGGCCGGGCGCATCAACGAAGCCAAAGATGCGTTGTTGGATCCGGTCAAGCGTGCACAAGCCTTGCTCTTAAAGCTAGGGCTTGATATCGGTGCCGAAACCGACACCAAGATGTCAAGCGCCTTTTTGATGGAGCAGATGCAGTGGCGCGAAGACTTGGAAGACGCACAAAATCAAGACGATTTGAATGCGCTTTTGCGTCGAGTCGACGCTGCTCGAGGCGAACTCTTGGCCGCTTTGACCGAGACGCTCGACGTGACGCCTGATGCCGCCAAAGCGCGTGAAGCTGTGCGCCGCTTGATGTTTGTGCAGAAAATTCGGGAAGAGCTTTTGCGCAAGGGCGCCGCACACTAAAAACACAATTTGAAGCCAAAAAGGTCGGACACGGTACGTTGCCCGACTTTTTGGTATACGAACAATAGATAAAACGATCGAGAAATCCAATATGATGGGATTGATGCAAATTGCCGAACCGGGCATGTCGACCGCCCCGCACGAAGAGCGTTTTGCCGCAGGCATCGACTTGGGCACGACCAACTCTTTGGTGGCTTTGGTCATCAACGGTTCGGCCGAAGTCATTGCCGACGAAGCCGGCCGCAACCTGTGTCCGAGCGTAGTGCGCTATTTGCCCGAAGGCGGCGTGTCGGTGGGTTGGGACGCCGTGCGCGATCAGGCCGGCGACGCTTTAAATACCGTGAGTTCCGCTAAGCGCTTGATGGGCCGCGGCTTAAAAGACATTGCCGGCAATCTTATCTTTCCGTATCAGTTTGAAGATGCTCCGGGCATGGTCAAAATCAAGACCCGTCAGGGGGCCAAGAGCCCGGTGGAAGTTTCTGCCGAGATTTTGAAGGTTTTGCGCGCACGTGCCGAAAAGCGTGTGGGCTGCGAGTTGGTCGGCGCCGTCATCACGGTGCCCGCCTACTTTGACGACGCACAGCGCCAAGCCACCAAGGACGCCGCACGTTTGGCTGGCTTAAACGTTTTGCGTTTACTCAACGAACCGACTGCTGCTGCTCTTGCCTATGGGTTGGATAACGGCGCCGAAGGCCAGTACTTGATTTACGACTTGGGTGGCGGCACGTTTGACGTCTCGCTTCTTAAACTCACGCGCGGCGTCTTTGAAGTGTTGGCCACCGGCGGCAACTCTGCGCTCGGGGGCGACGATTTCGATCATCGTCTCGTGTGCTGGGCCTTGGACAAGTTGGGTCTGGGGTTGGAAGCCGATATTTTGAGCGGTTCTGACAAACGCGCTCTGACCATTGCCGTGAAAAAGGCACGCGAAGCTTTGACCGAGAACGATTCGGTGCAGGTCGTGGCAGAGCTTTCGGGCGGCAAGAAGTTAAACGAAACTTTGACGCGCGAAGAATTTAACGCCATGGTGTGCCACTTGGTGCAAAAGACGGTGGATGCGGCCAAGGCCGTGTTGACCGACGCCAAGATCGACGCCAAGGACGTCAACGGCGTCGTGCTCGTGGGCGGCGCCACGCGCATGCCTTGCGTGCGCGAAGCCGTGGCCCAATTCTTCGGAAAAGAACCTTTGGCCGATATCGATCCCGATCAGGTCGTGGCCGTGGGTGCTGCCATGCAGGCCAACAAGTTGGCGGGTAACGTCGCAAATGACTCGGACGATTGGCTGCTTTTGGACGTCACGCCCTTGTCGCTCGGTTTGGAAACCATGGGTGGATTGGTCGAAAAAGTCATTCCGCGCAACTCGGCCATTCCCGTGGCGATGGCGCAAGACTTCACGACCTTTAAAGACGGTCAGACCGCGATGGCTATTCACGTGGTGCAGGGCGAGCGCGAAGTGGTGGACAAGTGCCGCTCTTTGGCGCGCTTCGAACTGCGAGGGATTCCTCCGATGGTGGCCGGTGCCGCACGCATTCGCGTGACCTTCCAGATCGATGCCGACGGGCTTTTGTCCGTGTCCGCACGTGAAATGCAAACCGGCATCGAGAGCCGCATCGAAGTCAAACCCTCTTACGGTTTGACGGATGAAGACGTGATTCAGATGCTTCAAGACGGCAATAAGTCCGCGAAAGATGACATGCACGAGCGCGAACTCAGAGAGCAGCGCGTCGAAGCCTTGCGCTTGATCGAGTCGACGAATTCTGCGTTGGACACCGATGCCGATTTGTTAAGCGACGCAGAGCGCGCCGTGATCGACGCCGATATGGTTGCTTTGGCTAAAGCCGGCGAAGGCGACGATATCGAGGCTATTAAAGCCGCGATTGAAAAGCTCACGGCGTCAACGGGCGACTTTGCCGCACGTCGTATGGATCGCTCGATTCGTCAGGCCCTGGAAGGTCGCAGTATCGACAATGTGCTTTGATTGGCACAAATAAAAAAGTTAAGAGCCCCTAAATTTTGAAAAAAGAGGTAAAAAATGCCGTTTGTAACCGTACTCCCCAATGAAGCGATTTGCCCGGAAGGTGCCAAAGTCGAAGTGGCCACCGGTGCCAAAATTGCTCAGTCTTTGAATAAGGCCGGCATCAAGTTGCCGCATGCTTGCGAATATAACTGCGCTTGTGCCACTTGCCACATCATCGTGCGCGAAGGGTTCGACTCTTTGAACGAGCCCGACGATGACGAATACGACCAGTTGGATAATGCCTTCGGCAGCTGCCCGCAGTCTCGTTTGGCTTGCCAGGCCGTGATGGGCGAAAGCGACATCACGATCGAAATTCCGCGCAACAACCGCAACATCGTCAACGAACATTGATCGGGTGAGTAAAGATGACTCTGAAATGGACCGATGCCTTGGCCATTGCCGAGGAACTCTACGACAACGAACCGGAACTCGACCCCGTGACGTTGCGTTTGTCCGAGTTGCGCGATCGTGTGTTGGCCTTGCCCGACTTTGACGACGATCCCGACAAAAGCAACGAAGCGCGTTTGGAAGCGATTTTGCAGGCTTGGATTGACGAGCGCTGATTTTTTGACAAACGTCAAGCCGACAACTCTCGATGACCGGTGCGAAATGCACGAAAGGTGTCGGGAGTTTTTTATTTTTAGGATGTTGGTCGGAAGCGATTTGGGATGTTTGCCGTTTGTTCAGAGTCGGATGACGACGCCGACGTAGCAAGAATTTTGTTGCGGATTGTAGATCTTGAGTTTCTTTATTTGTAGATCTGAGTTTTTGCATTTCCTGGAAAATCAAGTCTTTGCGAGGCGATTTTGTAGATGTTGCTGATTCGCTTTTGTAGATGTTTGTCTTAGCGCGGCGGTAATACCTCAACAAATCGTAGGATATTTTTTCCAAGTCGTTTGCCGATCTGTACTATTATCGGCACGCGCACCGAGTGAGGTGCAAAACAGACAGAAGAAATCAAAAAAACAGGGAGTTTCAAAAAATGTTTCGTCGTCAATTGTTGAGTCTCGCCGTCGCCGGCGTTGTCGCTTCTTCCGCACTTTTGACCGGTTGCGGAGGTGAAAAGGCTGCCGAAATCAAAGTGGGTGCCACCGCAGGTCCCCACGCAGCCATCGTGAACGAAGCCGCCAAGGTTGCACAAAAGGATGGTCTTAAAGTGACCGTCGTCGAATTCACGGATTACATTTCGCCCAATCGTGCTTTGGCCGATAAGTCGTTGGACGCCAACGTTTATCAGCATGGGCCCTTCTTGGCTAACTTCAACAAGAACCAAGGCACGGATTTGCAAAAGATTGCCGACGCCGTCGTGCAGCCCATGGGCTTTTACTCCAACAAAATCCACTCTTTGGAAACGATTCCCGAAGGCGCCACCATCAGCATCCCGAACGATCCCACCAACGGCGGTCGTGCACTGTTGCTCATTCAAGCTTCGGGCTTGATTAAATTGAAGGACGGTGTGACGGGCAACACGGCAACCCCTGCCGACATTGTCGAAAATCCGAAGAACATCAAGGTGGTGGAATTGGAAGCCGCACAACTGCCGCGTTCTTTGGACGACGTGGACATTGCCGCTATTCCGATGAACTATGTCATCAGTGCCAACTTGTCGCCTGAAAAGCAGGGTTTCTATTTCGAATCTCGCGAAGCCCCGTTTGCTTTGATGATCATTGCTTCTCGCACCGACAACGCAAAGGACGCAAACATCCAGAAGTTTGTGAAGGCTTACCAGTCGCCCGAAGTGAAGGAATTCATCGACAAGACCTTTAAGGGCGCCGTGAAGGCCGCCTGGTAATTTGCCAAAAAGTCGCAAACTCGCTTGCGCCTCGTGCGACTCTTTTCCGATCGGCGTACCATATCGCTTTGTAAGTAGACAAAACATTTTGGTAGCAAACCGGGATCGGAGAGAAGGAGTCGCGCAAGGTGGCGAAAAAAGACATGGATCTTCTCAACGGCACGCTGTGGGACAAGATTGTCCTTTTTGCAGTGCCGTTGGCTTTTACGGGCGTATTGCAACAGCTCTTTAACGCGGCAGATGTGGCCGTGTTGGGGCGTTTCGTTTCCAGCGAAGCCATGGCTGCGGTGGGCAACAACGTGCCCATCATTGGGCTCATCATCAGTTTGTGTATCGGCCTGGCTTTGGGTGCCAATGTGGTGGTGGCACGCTTTCTCGGCATGAAAGACGAAGAAAAAGCAAGCAAGGCCGTACAAACCGCTTTCGGGTTGGCCGTCGTCTTCGGTATTGCCGTCACGATTTTCGGCGAACTCGCCACCGGTTGGATTTTGGGACAGATGGACGTGCCGGAATCGGTGCTCGATCATGCCGAAACGTACTTACGCATCTTCTTGCTCGGCATGCCCTTTGTGGCCGTCTATAACTTCCTGGGTGCCGTTTACCGAAGTAAGGGCGACACTCGTACGCCCCTGTGGGCATTGTGTGCCGCCACGGTCTTTAACATTGCCGGCAACCTCTTTTTCGTCTTGGTTCTCGATTGGGGCGTGGCCGGCGTGGCTCTGGCAACGGCTTTGGCCAATGGGGTTGCCGCCGTCATTTTGTTTGTCTGCCTTATTCGCATGCCCGGCGTTTTGCATTTGGATGTCAAGCGCCTCTTTGCCGTAGACAAAGAGGCGCTACGCATGATGGTGCGCATCGGCTGGCCGGCAGGGCTTCAAGGCATGGTGTTTTCGTTATCGAACCTTGTTATTCAATCGGCCATCAACAGCCTGGGCCCCGAAGTGATGGCCGGGTCCGTGGCGGCCTTTACGATTGAAATCAACGTCTATTGCTTCATCAACGCCTTCGGTTTGGCAACCACAACGTTTGTGAGCCAAAACTACGGTGCGGGTAACTTGGAGCGCTGCAGACGTGTGACCTGGGTGTCGATGGGGTTGAACTTCATTGCCACGATTATTCTGATCGGCTTTATCACGCTCTTCGGTAAAGAACTTTTAGGGTGCTTCACCGACGTGAGCTCCGTCATTGCGCTCGGCTGGATTCGCATCCTTTACGTCGTGTTGCCCGAGCCCATCAACGTCTTTATGGAAACGGTTTCGGGTGCCATGCGCGGTTACGGGTATTCCTTGCCGCCGGCGATGGTGACGTTGGTGTGCATCTGCTCGGTTCGTATCGCTTGGGTCTATACGGTGTTTACGGTGGAGCCCACGTATGAGAGTTTGATGACGGTTTACCCCATCAGCTGGTTGGTGACCACGATCGTGCTGGTGTGGCTCTACTTCCGTCACCAAAAAAGCTTGTCGCCGCGCCGTGCGCGTTTTGCCAAGGCCGCGTAAGGCAAAGCCCAATACCGAAAAAGCGCTCGCAAAACGGTTTGCGTTGCGCTTTTTTCGGTTGACGTGGAGGGGAAGGTTTACGCGATCTTCATCACAACCGGTGCATGATCGCTCGGCTTTTCCCAACTTCTGGGTACCGTATCGATCCAAACTTCGCTGATATCCTTGGCGACTGAGTCGGCAGCCAGCAGATGGTCGATTCTGAGCCCATGGTTCTTTTCAAAGCCCGACATGCGGTAATCCCACCAAGAGTAGGTTTCGGGTGCATGCAGACCCAGCATCCACGTATCCACGAGTCCTGCTTCGATCAAGCGACGGTAAGAAGCTCGCTCGGCGGTTGAGACCAAAATCTTGTCTTTCCACGATTCGGGATCCCAGACGTCTTCATCTGTGGGCGCAATGTTGAAGTCCCCGCCCAAAACCAAGGGAGCGCCCTTCGTCAATTCTTCTTTGACCCAGCGCGTCAAAGTGGCGATCCAATCGAGCTTATAGAGGTACTTGTCGCAACCGACTTCCTGCCCGTTGGGAAAGTAGCCGCCCGCTAGCCGCACCGTACGACCGCTCGTGTGCGTGATCGTGGCGGCAATAAAGCGCTTTTGCTCGTCCGGGTATCCGGGGATGTTGTATACGGGATCCGTCACACTTGTAATGGTGTCTTTTCTTGTGACGAGCGCCACGCCGTTATAAGTCTTTTGTCCGCAGTAAATGACCGAGTAGCCCGCGTCTTCAAAAGCGGCTTTGGGGAAGAGTTCATCCACCGTTTTGGTTTCTTGCATCACCAGAGCATCGGTCTTGGAGTCGGCCATCCATTTAAGGACGTGCTCGAGTCTGACTTTGATGCTGTTGACGTTCCAAGTTGCGATTTGCATAAAAATATTCAGTTCTTGAGTTCGATGGTTTTCAGAAATGCCACGGCAGTATCTGCGGGCGTCATGTTCATTCGTATTTTCTCAAGAAGTTCGTCTTGAGAAAAGAGGGCAAAGCGAGAAACTTCACCGTCGACATTGTGCACGCGCGCATCGTCTTTGACGGTGCAGGGGTAAACAAAGGCAACCTCATGCATCCAGCCCTCAGAAACAACGCGCGTGACGCAAAATTGCGCCGTTTCCTTGTCCAAAACAATGTCGGATTCTGTTAACCCCGCTTCTTCTTCCAACTCTCGAAATAGACTCGTTGCCGGCGTCTCTGCGGCAGCAATGAGGCCGGCAGCCAACGTATCCCACAGTCCCGGATCGATGGGCTTGGTAAGCGCGCGTTGCCCGCTCCAAAAGCGTCCGTCAGAAGAAGTGCCGACCGCATAGACCGCTTGCGTTTTCATGCCAAAAAAGCGAAAAAGGGCGCGCTCGACTCGTGCCACAAACAAATTGCTGTCCAAATCAAAGACGTCCAAGTCTTCGTTTCGCCACTTGGTGAGAAGCCCGGCTTTGTCCAGACGCAGAGCAATTTCGCGCAGACGGAGGCTGATGACCTCGGTATCTTCGGCAAGCGTCAAGTCGACACGATCCTGTCCAAAACAAAAGTCGCGGGTCACATCCGTATCCATCCGCGAGAGCGCTTTAAAGTTTGCCTCTGTGAGCACGCCGCAGCGATGCGCGTTGATATAAAAATCAAAAGCGTTCTCGGGCTTTGTTTCGGTGATGCGTGTGAGACACTCGTTTAAAAGTTTTTGCATGTCTTGTCCAAAATAAAAAGCGAACCGATCGCAAACAATCGATTCGCTTTTAAAGGTGTCAACGATGACGCATTAGGCTGCTTCGGGGCGCATGGCCGGGAAGAGCAACACGTCGCGGATGGTCGGCGCGTCGGTCAACAACATCACGAAGCGATCGATACCGATACCGCAACCGGCCGTCGGAGGCAGACCATATTCCAAAGCACGGATGAAGTCGGCATCGTAATACATGGCTTCGTCGTCACCGCGGCTCTTGGCATCGGCCTGAGCTTGGAAGCGGCGAGCCTGATCTTCGGGGTCGTTCAATTCCGAGAAGCCGTTGGCGGTTTCGCGACCGTAGATAAAGAGCTCAAAGCGTTCCGTCAATTCGGGATTGGTGTCGGACGCGCGTGCCAAGGGGCTGATTTCCACCGGGTAGTCTACGATAAAGGTCGGCTGAATTAACTTGGACTCTGCCGTTTCTTCAAACAAGGCCATTACCAAAGCGCCTAAGCCGACGTGTTCGGATTGAGGCGCGCCCAAGCGAGCCAATTCCTTACGCAGGAAGTCGACATCCTTTAAGTTTTCGGGCGTATAGCAGTCCGTGTACTTCAAAATAGCTTCTTCGGGCGTCAAGCGGGCAAAAGGCTTCGAGAGATCGATTTCGGTGCCCTGATAGTTGATGACTTCAGAACCAGTGGCCTGACGAGCGACATAGCGCAACAGGTTTTCCGTGAATTCGATCTGATCGCGATACGTCCAGTAGGTGGCGTAGAACTCGATCGTGGTGAATTCCGGGTTGTGGCGCGTGTCGATGCCTTCGTTACGGAAACAACGGTTCAATTCGAACACGCGTTCAAAGCCGCCCACGACCAAACGCTTCAAATAAAGTTCCGGAGCAATGCGCAAGAACTGATCGATGTCCAAAGCGTTGTGATGCGTCACAAAGGGCTTGGCGTTGGCGCCGCCCGGGATGGGGTTGAGCATCGGGGTTTCGACTTCGACGAAGCGATTGTCTTCCATGTAGCGACGCACGGCGCTCACGGCCTTAAAGCGCGTGGCAAAGCGACGACGGCTTTCTTCGTTGACGATCAAGTCGGTGTAGCGCTGGCGATAGCACGTTTCCGGATCGGTCAAGCCCTTGTGCTTGTCGGGCAAGGGACGAATGGACTTCGTGAGCAATCGAAGCGTCTTCACACGCACGGACAATTCGCCCTTGTTGGTGCGGAAAAGCACGCCTTCGGCAGCCACGATGTCGCCCAAGTCCAAGGTCTTGAACAGGGCATAGGCTTCGTCGCCCACGTCGGAAGGCGTCACGAAGTACTGCATGTCGCCCGTGAAGTCGCGCACGGTTGCAAAGGCGGCCTTGCCCATGACGCGCTTGAGCATCATGCGGCCCGACACTGCCACGGTGGGAGCGGCAGCTTCCAATTCTTCGCGGGTCTTTTCACCCCAAACCTGACGCAGGTCACCGAAGAGGTCCTTGCGCACGAAGTCGTTGGGGTAGGCAACGCCTGCTTCACGCAAACGAGCCAACTTGGCACGGCGCTCGGCAATGATATGGTTTTCGTCTTCAGCCGTAACGACCGGCTGATTGTTCTTTGCGTTTTCGCTCATTTTGTTTTCCAAAATTCTGTTTTTGAATTCTTTTTCGACAGATGTTTAACTCAAAGCGTTAAACACCCATCTTGAGACTGGCTTCGATAAATTGATCTAAGTCGCCGTCCAACACTGCGCCGGTGTTACCCGTTTCCACATTGGTACGCAAATCCTTGACGCGGCTTTGATCGAGCACATAGCTGCGAATCTGGTGACCCCAGCCGATATCGCTCTTACTTTCTTCCACGCGTTCTTTTTCAGCCATCTGTTTGCGAAGTTCCAAGTCATAGAGTTTGGCCTTCAACTGTCGCATAGCTTGTTCGCGGTTGTTGTGCTGGCTGCGATCGTCCTGGCACACGGTCACGATGCCGGTGGGCAAGTGCGTGATACGAACGGCGGATTCCGTCTTTTGCACGTGCTGGCCGCCCGCGCCCGAAGCACGGAACACGTCCACGCGCAAGTCGGCCGGATTGATCGTGATTTCGATCGAGTCGTCGACTTCCGGATAAACGAACACGGACACAAAGGACGTATGACGACGAGCGTTCGAATCGAAGGGGCTCTTTCGCACCAAACGGTGAATACCCGTTTCGGTACGCAGCGTTCCGTAGGCCCACTGGCCTTCCACATAAATCGTGCAACCCTTGATACCGGCTACGTCGCCTTCGGTTTCTTCGGTCAATTTTGCAGAGAAACCGGAGCGTTCCGCATAACGCAGATACATACGTTCCAGCATGCTGGCCCAGTCCTGAGCTTCCGTGCCACCGGCACCTGCCTGAATTTCGACGTAGCAGTTGGCACTGTCTTGCGGACGATTGAACATGCGTTTGAATTCGAGCTTTTCAACGTCGTGGGCATACCCTTCGACGTCGTGGGCCACAGACTCGGCACCGGCTTCGTCGCCTTCTTCCAAGGCCATTTCAAAGAGCTCTTTGGCGTCGGTGACGCCAGCGGTCAAGCGCTTAAAGTTACCCACCAAGTCTTCGAGCAACTTCTGTTCTTTGTTGATTTCTTGAGCGCGTTTGGGATCGTCCCACAATGCGGGGTTTTCAACCTCACGGTTGACTTCTTCTAAGCGACGTTCTTTGCGATCAACGTCAAAGATACCCCCTAAGCTCAGCAAGTCGGTGAGCTAGGTCGTCGCACAGGTTGTTGATTTGATTGATGCGTTCGGCTTCCATGGATATGTCCAGTTAATGGGCAAAAGAAAAATCGTAAAGTGTGCTGGCTTTACGGTTTGAAAAATGTGAACTTAAAATTATACCCGAGGGCTATGGTGTAATGTGGAGAAATTTTGAAGCGTAAGCGGGATTTTGAACGAGGGAAGTGGAAAGGAGAACGCAAAAGTGACGGGCAAGCAAAACCCCCGAAAATCGCGAGGATTGACGGGGGCTGATCTAATCAAGAGGAGATCTGATTACACAGATGTTTGATTAGAACTGGTGACGCAAACCGATCATAACCTGAGTAGCGGAAACCTTTTCTTCCTGACCATCAGAGTTGTCTTCCCACTTGTCCTGCGTCCATGCAACAACACCGTATACATTGGTACGCTTGCTCAAAGCATAGTTGTAACCGGCAGATACGATGTAGCGGTTGTAATCTTCGTCATCGTTGGAAGCCTTCTTGTCGCTATCAGCATTTTCAGCGTCAATATAACCGACGCCCAACATAGTCGTACCGCCAAAAGTCGGAATAGATGCGGTCAGGCCGATACTATAACCTTCAATCTTGATGGCTTTGTCATCTGCAGACAAAACATCCTTGGACAGACCGCCCAAAGAGCTGAGGGTAACTTCATCGAAGTATTGGATGCCGAGGAATACCTTTGCAACTTCGAAGTCATAGCTACCGCCCAATGTGAGGGTCAAGCTATCGTCGGTGTCATGAGCAGCTTTGTCATAGAAGCTGTGATAGTTGATAGAGTCAACTGCAAAGTATGCAGCAACAGGACCATTGTTGTAGGTTGCGCCGAGAGCGTAATAGCGATCACTCGAGGATTCGTTTTCTACGCCAGTATTGTTTGCATCAAACTTTTGGCCACCCATTGCATACTGGGCAGTCACTTTGAAACCGGCAAAAGCAGGCGTTTCATAGGCAACCATGTTATCCCAAACGCCGGCTGTCGAGAAGAGGGTGCCAGCTTGAGCAGCATAGCCCCAAGAGGTGCCGAAGGCCGTCAGCATGCCCATCTTAGCCCAGGAGCTCGTGCCGTTGTTGATAGAGCCGATGCGCCCCATGGCGAGCTTACCGAAACTGCCCTGCAAGAACAAGGAAGCTTCACGTTGGAAGAAGGTGTCTTTCAGTGCGCCGGTGTCGCTGTCAAATTGATTTTCAAGAACAAAGCCAACGGTCAATCCGTTACCGAGATCTTCGGTGCCCTTGAAGCCAAAGCGGGAACCGGACTGCTGACCGCTCTTCATCTCGAACTTGTCAGCGTCAGCAACATCAAAGTACTTGTTCCCTTCAATATGGTTGTATTGCAGGCCGGTATCCACAATACCGTAGAGAGTGACTTCGGTTGCCAAAGCGGAGCCGGCGAATGCGCCGAGGACGGCGACTGCTGCAAGAGTCTTTTTCATTTTAGAGTTTCTCCAAAGAGAGTAATCAAATATTTTTTCGAAAATCACAAAATAGACCAGAGAGTCCTAATTGTGTTGGCTATCTCGCATCCACTCGAGATCGCAGGTTCCATTTTGTTGAAGTGGTATTAAAAGTCAAAGATAAAGAGCAGTAATTAGACAAAGTAAGGGTTTTTACTGATAAATGTCTGAGACAATACCAAAAACAAAAGCTCCTTTGAAGCTTTTGCATCAAAGGAGCCCAGTCTAAAGAGATCTAAAGGAGGGGATCAGATTAGAACTTGTGACGGAGACCAATGCTCAAACCGAGGTTCGTGGGATCACGATCGGCTTTGCCTGTGATACCTTCAACCTTATCTTGAGTATAAGCAACAACGCCATAAACGTCAGTACGCTTGCTCAAAGCATAGTCGTAGCCTGCGCTCACGCCCCAACGGGTGAATTCTGCGTCCTTGTTGGTAGCCTTGTCGTTTGCTTCTTCGGCATAGGCGTAGCCGACTGCGAACATAGCCTTACCGCCGAGCACAGGTGCGTCAACACCAGCCGTGATGGCATAGCCCTTGGCCATGTCCATACCGGCAGCGCCGACAAAGCCGTAACCGTCCTTATCTTCACCCTTGATCGTGCCGGTGGCAGCAAGCATGTTGTCAAAGTACTGAGCACCAAAGTAGGCCTTCACAACTTCAAAGTCATAAGAACCGCCGAGGGTGATGGTATAACCGTCATCAATGTCAGGCGTGCCACCAGCAGCTGCGCTAGAGTTCCAGTTATACCAGTCAACGACACCAACCAAGTTCAAGCCCGAGTTTGCAAAGGTCACACCCAAAGCACCGTAGCGGTTGGAGTTACCTTTGTTTTCCGTCAAGTCATCCACCATGGTGTTCATGTCGGAGGAGTACTGAGCATACACATTCACGCCGGCAAAGCTCGGAGACTTGTAGGTGATGGTGTTATCCATACGGCTGTAGCCGACCATGAAGGTAGAACCTTCAACGGCCTGAATACCACCCCAGCTCGTACCGAACGGAGAGAGGTTGCCGGTAATACCGTAGGAGCCATTGCCACTGGTCAACTGACCAACACGGCCAAAGGATAATTCACCAAAGTCGGAACGAACGAAAAGGTTGGCTTCACGACCAAAGAGGCGGCTGTTGTTACCAAGGGAACCGGTATCGGCATCGAAACCGTTTTCAAGGACGAAGCCGACAACCAAACCGTCACCGATTTCTTCCGTGCCCTTCAGGCCGAAGCGAGAACCGGACTGCATACCGGAAGCCATCGTGAACTTGTCAGTTGCGTCGGAACCAGGGGCATCGGAATCAGCGTGAACATACTGGAGGCCAAGGTCAACAAGACCATAAACGGTAACGTCAGCGGCCAAAGCAGAACCGGCAAAAGCACCGAGAACGGCGACTGCAGCAAGAGTCTTTTTCA
>CALKKK010000098.1 GCA_937995395.1 uncultured Sutterella sp.
CTCTCAAGCCTTGTGCTTTTCTGAAGTCCTTGAGATTGACGCGCTTGTGCCCCATCACGGTAATCAGGTAGTAGTTGCGGCGCTTATCGTCTCTGACAAAGAGATTTTTGGCATCGACCTCGGAGTACGGCAATTCGATTTCGGCAACTTCGGCCATGTTGAAGACGGCCGGGTGTTCGGTCACTTCAAATGAGCCCAGTCGAGATTGGAGGAAATCGTAAGTTTCTTGTTTATTCATGTCGGCAGAGGCATTCGGAGAAACGACAACACCGATAAGTGTACCCAAAACCAAAAGCCGTTTCTCCTGACAAGCAAAACGCCCGAATGTCAGTCAGAATGAACAAACGAGCGTTTTGCGTTAGGCCTATGATGCGGCCGGTTCAAAGTACAATCAAAAAATTACCAACGCAGCACCGTTCCCACGGAGTAGCGATAGTTTTCTTGGTAGTCCGAACCGTTGGCGCGCGTCAAAGAGCCATAGAACGACCAGTTATCGTTGACGTTAAACTGTGCGCCCACACCATAGGAAACCCACGTGCCGCCTAAGTCTTCTTCGATGTGACGACGTTCGACGCCTTGATAGGTATTGGCATCGGTCTCACCCTTGAAGTCATGGTTGACGGAAGCCGTCAAATAAATCTGACCGGCGTTTTCGGGGAAATCGGCGCCCAGCTGCACGCCCACGCGTCCCAAGAGCGACGTGAAGTTACCCTGTTCGACATGAATGTC
Organism: uncultured Sutterella sp.; assembly: GCA_937995395.1. Lineage (GTDB taxonomy): Bacteria > Pseudomonadota > Gammaproteobacteria > Burkholderiales > Burkholderiaceae_F > Duodenibacillus. The sequence continues at coordinate 730 of CALKKK010000098.1, forward strand.
ATCAAGTTCATGCGACATGGCGTAGTCGTCGCCCGTTACATAACCGTAGGACAGTTCAGCCTGCGGCGTCACGTAGAAGATATCGTTGACATCCCACTTGTAGCCGACTTCGGCAGAAAGCCCGAAGGCGGTATTGTCATACGAGGCCTTGGAAGTACCCAGACCCACATCGGACGAAATGCGCCCCACACGCGCGATCAAATCCACATAACCGCCGCACGGGAAGTATGCCGTACCGTAAGCAGCCAAGGTATAGCCGTCAGCCGTGGCAGAGCCGTTCGTGAAGTCGGAATCGGAATCCGTGTATCCGAAGGCGGCACCTACAATCCAGTTGTCACCGACCTTGACGTCGGCACCCACTTGAATGGTGTTGGCACGCAGTTTCGTTTGTACCGAGTCGGACACCTTGCCGTCCATACCGTAGACACGAGCCCATGTACCGACAGCACCCGTTTGGTTGCGCACGTCGCCCAAGCGATCGGAGAGGTGGTTGACTTCATAGCGCCATTGAGAGAGGTTGGCGGCATTGAAGTGCTTGACGGACGAAAGCACGGCCGATTCGGCGTTGCCGCCATTGGCGTATGTCACGCGGCCCGTTTGAGTGTCGACCGTGTAGTCCGAAGTCAAGCCGGTTCCTTGACCGCCGTAAACAACGGAAACGCCATCTGTTGAAGTAATGCTAGCAACCTTGGCTATATCTTGGGCAACCGCTTCGGCACCGAGACTTGCGGTTAGGGCACTTGAAGCGAGCATCTTCAGATTCGTTTGATTGCTTTTAGCCGTGACAGTGCCGGCAGCCAAATCGTTCACAACGATTGTCGCATTGGCACCTTCGACCACACCCAAGGAAGCCTTCACACCGGAGGCGAGCTCAAGGGTAGAGTTTTCCAGATCGAGAACGCCGGAACCCTCTTTGCCCAAAACGACATCGCCTTTTTCGACATTAAGCACGGAATTGTTGGCAACAAGCTTACCGTTGTCGTCGATCTTAACAGCATCCCCCTTTTCTGCCTTGATCGTGACATTGGCCGTACCGGCACTCGATTGGAAGATCAGCGTACCGTAGCTGTTTGCCTGAACTGCCGCATATGTATACTCATTTCCTTGGGAGTCGGTGTAAGTATTGCCTTGACTTGTCAAATCAATCTCGGGCGCGTCAAACGTCAACACATTCTTGACACCTTCGTGGGCAGCATTGATCCCTACGGCACCGCAGTCAGCCTGAATATCAATCTTTTCACCGGCAACAAAAGAAGAGTCTGATCCGGCAACCGCCTGAGCACCGTTTCTCTTCTGATATACGCCAAAGCGCTTGCCTTTAACCGAGAGCGTTCCCTTGGCTGTCATGTGAATGGCTACTTCACCGTCCTTCGGGCTTACGGGATTCCAGGTAACGTCTTGGTCATAAATCGTGACCCCATCACCCCTTAAAGATTGAATGTCGATATTTTGGGCATTGATCACAAGATCACTTGATTTGAGATTATCCTGCAACAAACCGGCTAAAACGGCAGTGCCTCTAGCTATTGCTTTGAAGTTTCCGGTCGTGTTGATTGTCACCGACGCAGATTTTCCCTTTTCGGTATTGGTCGCTTGTACGAAAAGTGCATTACCGATCTTACTGGCATCCAAAGTAATGTCACCTGTCGTTGAAATATCAATATTGCCGCCGTAAGCATGAACGGGAATCGGGTCGTTACCTTGAGTCGGCGACTTTCCTTCCGTCGTCAACGTTAAAGTCCCGATATTCTCAAACTTCAAAGTGCTGCCATCCTTTGCTGTGAGAATATTGACACTGCCTTGATTATCATATTGATTGTCCAAAACCACGTCAAACAACGAAAATCCCGATACAGTGTGAGTATTTCCATCATCGGCCTGAAAGAGATTTGACCAAGTTCCTTTGGCGTTGAACTTGTCCGTTCCGTTTCCTGTCAGACCGGCGTTCAAGTATTCTGCTTGGTTTTTATCTGCATTTGTTTTATCAATGTTGATGTCTTGTGCAAAGGACGGACCAGCAATGGCCAACCAAGCCGAAGCAACGCCGAAAGAAATCAATTTCTTGGCGAATATTTTGGATTTGGTTTTCATTTTTAACTCCCTGAAAATTAGGCGCGAAGGATGCTACTCGCCCTATCGATGCCGGTC
>CALKKK010000099.1 GCA_937995395.1 uncultured Sutterella sp.
GCGCGGCAACGCGGCCGTGGTAACGATAACCGGAACGGTCAAAAGCGCAGGATTCAATACCGGCAGCCTTTGCCTTTTCAGCCAAACGGGCACCAACGATCTTGGCAGCGGCAATGTTGCCGCCGTTGCCGCCTTCGGCAGCGAGCTTGGCGCGCACTTCAGCTTCGGCAGTCGAGGCGCTCACGAGAACGCGGTCGCCGGAAGCGGAAATGATGTTGGCGTAAATGTGCAGGTTGGTGCGATGCACCGACAAACGATTGACCTTCTGCAACTTGATGCGGGCGCGAGTAGCACCGGCGCGACGCAGACGGTTTTGCTTCTTATTAATCATGATCTCACGTCCCCGCTTTACTTCTTCTTGGTTTCTTTGATGATGACGCGTTCGTCAGCATAGCGGATGCCCTTACCCTTATAGGGTTCGGGAGCGCGATAGCCACGAATCACGGCAGCAGTCTGACCAACCTTCTGCTTGTCCGCACCCTTGATCAGGATTTCGGTCTGGCTCGGGGTTTCGCAGGTCACGCCGGCGGGCATCTGGTGCACGACGGGGTGAGAGAAACCGAGCTGAAGGTTGAGCTTGTCACCCTGAGCTTGAGCACGATAGCCCACGCCCACGAGCGTGAGCTTCTTTTCAAAGCCCTGGGAGACGCCCTTGTTCATGTCGGCAACGAGAGCGCGCTGGGTGCCCACGTTGGCGTTGGATTGACGGGATTCGTCCACCTGCTTGAACGAAAGGACATTGCCTTCCTGTTCAATGGTCACCAAGGGAAGAACGTGCGTCTTGACTTCGCCCTTCGGACCCTTGACAGTGATGAAGCCGTCTGCAACGACAGCGGTCACGCCGCTGGCGAGCTCAACGGGATGCTTACCAATACGAGACATATTGCACCTCCCAATTAAGCAACGTAGCAGAGAACTTCACCGCCGATACCGGCAGCGCGGGCCTTGCGATCGGTCATCACACCCTTGGGGGTGGAAACGATGGCAATACCCAAGCCATTCATCACCTGCGGAATGGACTCATGGTTCTTATAGATGCGCAAGCCGGGGCGAGAGACGCGTTCAATGCGTTCAATCACGGGACGGCCCGCGTAATACTTCAAACCGATATGCAGTTCGGCCTTGCCTTCATTGGCAACGACGTTGAAACCGTCGATGTAGCCTTCGTCCTTAAGAACTTGTGCAATCGCGACCTTGAGCTTGGAGCTCGGCATCACGACTTCAGTCTTGTCGACGATCTGACCGTTACGGATACGGGTCAGCATATCGGCGATCGGATCACTCATACTCATTTAGTAATCTCCTCGCTTACCAGCTGGCCTTGATCAGGCCGGGAATGTCACCGCGCATGGCTGCGTCACGGATCATGCCGCGAGCCAAGCCGAACTTACGGAAGGTGCCACGCGGACGGCCAGTGAGGCCGCAGCGGTTACGCAAACGCACGGGGCTGGCATTGCGCGGCAGAGCCTGCAGAGCCAAACGGGCGTCGATGCGTTCTTCCATAGAGCGGGAAGCGTCGTTAATAATCGCCTTGAGTTCGGCGCGCTTGGCTGCGAACTTAGCCACAGTGGCTTCACGCTTGAGTTCGCGGTTAATCAAAGATAACTTTGCCATTTACTTGCACCTATCTCAATTACGGAACGGGAAGTTGAAACCGGCCAGAAGAGCCTTGGCTTCTTCGTCGGTCTTCGCCGTCGTCGTGATGGAAATGTTCATACCGCGGACCGCATCGATCTTGTCGTATTCGATTTCCGGGAAAATGATCTGTTCCTTGAGGCCAACGTTGTAGTTGCCGCGACCGTCGAAAGCACGGCCGGAAACACCACGGAAGTCACGGACGCGCGGGAAAGCGATCGTCACGAGACGGTCGAGGAAGTCGTACATACGTTCGCCGCGAAGCGTCACCATGCAACCGATGGGCATGTTTTCGCGAATCTTGAAGTTCGCGATAGCCTTGCGGGTGCGAGTGATGGCGGGCTTCTGGCCTGCGATCTTGGTCATGTCGGCAACGGCGTTGTCGACCAACTTCTTATCGTTGACCGCTTCACCCACGCCCATGTTCAACGTGATCTTGGTGATACGCGGAACTTGCATAACGGACGTGTAGCCGAACTTCTTGGTCAGTTCAGGAACGATGGTGTCGCGATACAGAGTGTGGAAACGAGACATTCCTTACTCCTTATGCCTTGGCGCCGACGACGGCACCATTGCTCTTGAAAACACGAACCTTCTTGCCGTCGACTTCCTTGAAGCCAACGCGGTCACCCTTACCAGTCGCGGGATTGACGAGCATCACATTGGACTGGTCGATCGGAAGCGTCTTGTCGACGATGCCGCCTTCAACGCCGGCCATCGGGTTGGGACGAACACACTTCTTGACGACATTGACACCTTCAACGGTGACATGCTGATCGTCGATACGGGCGGTAACGATACCCTTCTTACCCTTATCCTTGCCGGCGATGACGATAACTTCGTCACCTTTACGGATGCGTTGCATCTGTCGGCCTCCTTAAATAACTTCGGGAGCGAGGGAAACGATCTTCATGAACTTTTCGGTACGCAATTCACGCGTAACCGGTCCGAAGATACGAGTGCCCACCGGCTCCAACTTCGAGTTGAGCAAAACGACGGCGTTGCCATCGAAACGAATGAGAGAACCGTCGGCACGACGGACGCCCTTGGCGGTACGAACCACAACTGCGTTGTAGATTTCGCCCTTCTTGACGCGGCCGCGCGGAGCGGCTTCTTTCACCGTAACCTTGATGACGTCACCGATGTTTGCATAGCGGCGCTTAGAGCCGCCCAACACCTTAAAACACATCACCGAACGTGCACCGGTATTGTCGGCGACGTCCAGCTTGCTTTGCATCTGAATCATGGCTAATAAATTTCCAACTTATTCCGTTATACGGATAGTATTGGTCCCGTTCGGGAGAATAGTCGACCTTCAAACTGTTTTCGAGAAATCTCAGCGTTTGCCGAGGCAAAAACAGCCTAAATCCGACCCAGAATAATCACGCAAACGCCGACCCAGAGGTCGGCATTCGCGCGAGTTCGCAAGTATATCCTAAAAAGAATAAAACTTGCAAGTTTTTTTGAAATTAGATGATCACGGCCTTTTCGATGACGCGCGTCACGCTCCAAGACTTGGTCTTGGAGATGGGACGCCCTTCAGCGATTTCAACCTTATCACCAACACCGCACTGGTTGCTTTCGTCGTGAGCGTGGTACTTCTTGCTCTGAACGACATACTTGCCATACAGGGGGTGCTTGACACGACGTTCGACGAGAACCGTCACCGTCTTGTCCATCTTGTCGCTCGTGACCGTACCGACGAGGGTGCGGGTGAGCGTGGTTTTTTCAACGTTGTTTTCCGTCATTTCGCAGCCGCCTTCTGAGCGAGAATCGTGCGAACGCGAGCGATATCGCGGCGCGTCGTGCGCAACTGATTCGAGTTCTGGAGCTGTTGAGTAGCCTTCTGGATGCGCAACTTGAAGTGTGCGGTCAAGAGGTCATTCAACTCCTTGTTAAGCGCGGCCTCATCCATGGCGCGCAGTTCTTTTGCTTTCATTGTCCGTCTCTCCTTACATGCCGATCTGGCGGACCACGAACTTCGTCTTCAAGGGCAACTTAGCCGCAGCCAAAGCGAAAGCTTCGCGGGCGAGCTGTTCGTCGACGCCGTCCATTTCATAGATCACACGACCCGGCTGGACAAGTGCAACCCAGTATTCCGGATTACCCTTACCGTTACCCATACGGACTTCAGCAGGCTTGCTGGAGATGGGCTTGTCCGGGAACACGCGGATCCAAACACGACCGCCGCGCTTGATGTGGCGGGTAAGAGCACGACGAGCAGCTTCAATCTGGCGAGCGGTCAAACGGCCGCGTTCAACGACCTTAAGACCAAATTCACCGAAGCTGACATTTGCGCCGCGCTGGGCCAAACCGTAATTGCGACCTTTCTGGTCCTTACGGTACTTAGTACGATTCGGTTGCAGCATCGTTATTCTCCGTCTTTCTTGTCAGCGGCAGCACGGCGGGGACGACGAGCAGCCTTTTCACCATCGGCACCATCCTTGCGGGGACGGCGAGCCGGGCGACGGCGATCTTCGCGTTCAGCGGGAGCAGCCACTTCGGCAACATCTTCACGGCCGAGGTTATCACCCTTGTAGACCCACACCTTCACACCGATCACACCGTAGGTGGTGTTGGCTTCGGAGAAAGCGTAGTCGATATCGGCGCGAAGCGTGTGCAAAGGCACGCGACCTTCACGATACCATTCCGTACGAGCGATTTCAGCACCGTTCAAACGACCGGAGCTCATGATCTTGATGCCGAGGGCACCGAGACGCATGGCGTTTTGCATCGAGCGCTTCATGGCGCGGCGGAACATCACGCGCTTTTCGAGCTGCTGGGTGATGCCGTCGGCAATCAACTGAGCGTCGAGGTCGGGGCGACGAACTTCTTCGATGTTGATGTGCACAGGCACACCGACCATCTTCTGAACTTCGGCCTTGAGCATTTCGATATCGGCGCCTTGCTTGCCGATCACGACACCGGGACGAGCCGAGAAGATCGTGATGCGAGCATTGTTAGCCGGGCGTTCGATCAAAATGCGAGAGACGCTAGCAGCCTTGAGCTTTTCCTTGAGGAAAGCGCGCACGCGAAGGTCTTCACCGAGCGTACGGGAAAAATTACGGCCGACCGCATACCAGCGCGACGTCCAGTTGCGCGTAACGGGAAGGCGGAAGCCGGTAGGATTAATTTTCTGACCCATGGTTCACCTTTTACTTGTCGCCAACGGTCACGAACACGTGAGCCGTCTGCTTGCCGATACGCGTACCGCGGCCCTTGGCGCGAGCGCCGAAGCGGCGAAGCGTCGTGGCCTTTTCCACGTAGATCTTGGTAACGAAGAGTTCGTCGATGTCGGCACCGTCATTGTGCTCGGCATTGGCGATAGCAGATTCGAGCGCCTTCAAAATGATGCCGGCAGCACGCTTCTGCGTGTACTTCAGGATGTTAAGGGCCTTGTCCACGGGCTTACCGCGAACCAGGTCGGCCACCAAGCGGCCCTTTTGAGCCGAGAGGCGAACGCCACGAACGATTGCAGTAGTTTCCATTTAATTACCCCTTGACCTTCTTGCTGTCGGCAGCGTGACCGTGGAACGTGCGGGTCAACGCAAATTCGCCGAGCTTGTGGCCAACCATGTTTTCATTGATGTACACCGGCACATGTGCGCGGCCGTTGTGAACGGCAATCGTCAGACCGATGAACTCCGGAAGAATGGTGGAACGACGCGACCAGGTCTTCAACGGACGCTTGTCGCGGCTGGCTTGTGCAGCTTCAACCTTCTTCATGAGGGACCCGTCAACGAAGGGCCCTTTCTTTAACGAACGAGACATTTACGTGGCCCCCTTACTTGTCATAACGGCGCTGGACAATCATGGAGTCCGTGCGCTTGGAGTTACGGGTACGATAGCCCTTGGTGAGCTGACCCCACGGCGTCACAGGAGCGCGACCCGTACCGGTACGGCCTTCACCACCACCGTGCGGGTGATCAACCGGGTTCATCACCTTACCGCGAACGGTCGGACGGATACCGCGCCAACGCGTTGCACCGGCCTTGCCGAGTTCGCGCAGGCTGTTTTCTTCGTTGCCCACGGTACCGATCGTTGCACGGCATTCGATGAGAATGCGGCGAACTTCACCGGAACGCAAGCGAACCTGAGCGTATGCACCTTCACGAGCAATCAACTGAGCGAAAGCACCGGCGGAGCGAACGAGCTGAGCGCCCTTGCCCGGGAGCATTTCGATGCAGTGAATCGTGCTACCGACGGGGATGTTGCGCAACGGCAAGCAGTTACCGACCTTGATCGGAGCTTCCTGACCGGACATGATCGTTTCGCCGACCTTCAAACCCTTCGGGCTGATGATGTAGCGACGTTCGCCGTCAGCGTAAACGACCAAAGCGATGTGAGCGGAACGGTTCGGATCGTATTCGATACGTTCGACACGCGCGGGAACACCGTCCTTGTTACGCAAAAAGTCGATCAAGCGATAAGCACGCTTGGAACCGCCACCCTTGTGACGGCAAGTGATATGACCGTTGCTGTTACGGCCGGAACCGCGGTTCTTCTTCTCGGTCAGAGCGGCAAAGGGCTTGCCCTTGTGCAGACCGGGAGTAACGACCTTGACCGCATGGCGGCGACCGGCAGAAGTCGGCTTGAGTTTAACGAGAGCCATTACTTCACCTCTTGCGAGAAGTTAATTTCCTGACCCTGAGCGAGGGTAACGTAGGCCTTGCGAACGTTGCTGCGAGCACCGTTGAAGCGGCCGAAACGCTTCTTCTTACCCTTGATGGTCAGAATCTGAACGCTGGCGACCTGGACCTTAAAGCACAGTTCAACAGCAGCCTTGACTTCCGTCTTGTTGGCATCGGGCACAACGACGAAAGCGTACTGATTGGCCTTTTCGGCAATCATCGTGCTCTTTTCGGAGACGATCGGACCGACGAGGACCTTTAACAAGCGATCTTGGTTCATCCCAGCATCTCCTCGAGCTTGGCAACCGCAGCCTTGGTCACGACAACCTTGCCGTAGAAGATCAAAGACAACGGGTCAGCATAACGCGGCTCCACGACCAAAACGTTCTTCAGGTTGCGGGAAGCCAGGAAAAGGTTGTCATCCACCATTTCGGTGATGATCATCACGTTGTCCATGCCCAAAGCCTTGAGCTTGGCAGCGAATTCCTTGGTCTTCGGAGATTCGGCGGTGATGGAATCGACAACAACCAAACGGCCGTCGGCAGCAAGCTTCGAGAAGATCGAAGCCATAGCGGCGCGATAAGCCTTCTTGTTCATCTTGTGGCTGAAATTCTCTTCGGGAGAATTCGGGAAGGCACGACCGCCCCCACGCCAGATGTTGGAAGACGTCATACCGGAGCGAGCACGACCCGTGCCCTTCTGACGCCAGGGTTTCTTCGTCGAGTGACGCACGAACTCACGGCTGAGCTGAGCGCGCGTACCTTGACGAGCATTTGCCTGGTAGGCAACCACGAGCTGGTGCACCAGAGCTTCATTGTATTCGCGGCCGAACACGGCATCGGAAGCAGCAGACTTGCCGATTTCCTGACCCTGTTCATTGAGTACATTCAGTTCCATTGATCGCTCCTATTAGGCCTTAACCGCCGCACGCACGATGACTTCACCGCCCTTGGAACCGGGAACGGCACCACGGACGAGCAAGAGACCGCGTTCGGCGTCAACGCGAGCAACCACGAGGTTCTGCGTCGTACGCTGAGCATCGCCCAAGTGACCGGCCATACGCTTGCCGGGGAACACGCGGCCAGGATCCTGACGGTTACCGATTGAACCCGGTGCACGGGTCGTCACGGAGTTACCATGGCTTTCGCGGTTGGACGAAAAGTGATGGCGCTTGATGGCGCCGGCAAAACCCTTACCGATGGTGGTACCCGTCACGTCGACCTTCTGGCCAGCCGTGAACATATCGGCACCGAGAACCGTACCGGCCTGGTAAGCGCCGATCTGCTCTGCATCGATATGGAACTCTTTCAACGTAGCAGCTGCTTCGATGCCAGCTTTTGCAAACTGACCGGCAAGTGCCTTGTTGACGCGCGAGGGCTTCTTGGAGCCGAACGCGACCTGGATTGCGTTGTAGCCGTCCGTTTCTTCCGTCTTCACGCAGGTGACACGGTTACCGGACACATCGAGCACCGTCACGGGAACGGACGTACCGTCTTCCTGGAAGATGCGCGTCATGCCGATCTTGCGGCCGACTAAGCCGAGCTTTTCACTCATTTATTTCTCCACCCCGGCTACGATTGGCCGGGACCGTACTTTTAATAAAATCACTTCACGACGGGAGGTTCGGTTCTTATCGACTTGACCGTAACACCGATCGACTGCTTTGGTGTGCCAGAAGTGACGCAAAAATGCGCTCGCTTTTTTCTTCCCTCTTCCTTAACGGAGGAATCGGCGAAAAGCGAGTGCATTGAAAACTTTCGATTACTGCACCTTGATCTTGACATCAACGCCGGCGGGCAAGTCGAGCTTCATCAAAGCATCAACGGTCTTGTCGGTCGGGTCGATGATGTCCATCAAACGCTGGTGGGTGCGGATTTCGAGCTGATCGCGGCTCGTCTTGTTGACGTGCGGCGAACGCAAGATGTCAAAGCGTTGAATGCGAGTGGGAAGCGGAACGGGACCGCGAACCACGGCGCCGGTGCGCTTGGCGGTTTCAACGATTTCAATCGCGGACTGATCGATCAGCTTGTAGTCAAACGCCTTGAGGCGAATACGAATGCGTTGGGACTGCATTTGTAGTTTTTCCTAAAAAAGAACAAATAAAGAACTAAGGGGGCGCAGTATAACCACGCCCCCTGCACTCTGTCAAGAGTTCAGAGCAAATTTTTTCAATTTACTCAATGATCTATCGAAATTATTCGATGATCTTGGCAACGACGCCGGCGCCGACAGTGTGACCGCCTTCGCGAATAG
>CALKKK010000100.1 GCA_937995395.1 uncultured Sutterella sp.
GTCAGGATGCAAGCCGAGATATTTTGCGGAATGCCGAAGATTTCGGTCAAAAACGACGCCACCGAGTTGGAAAAGGTTTGGAAAGGCGTCCCCGCGGGCAACACGCCGCCTTGTGCGGCGGAACATACCACGATCAAAGCCACCACGCCCAAAACGACTTCAACGCACATGGAACCGTAGCCCACCAAACGCATGTCCTTTTCATTGGAAATCATCTTGGAGGACGTGCCCGAGCTCACCAAAGAGTGGAACCCCGAAACGGCGCCGCAAGCGATCGTCACAAACAGAATCGGGAACAAATCCAAATTCTTCACGGTAAAGCCCGTAAAGGCCGGCATATTGATGTCAGGATTCTGGATGCAAACGCCGACGGCCGCACCCAAAATCATGCCGATCAACAAGAACATCGAAAGATAGTCGCGCGGTTGCTTCAAAAGCCACATAGGCATGACGGAGGCGGCAAACAAATAGGCAAAGACCACATAGCGCCAGGTCAGTGCATCGGCATAAACCGGAAACTGAATGCCCACGGCCAGCATCAAAACCATCAAAACGATGCCCACAGCCAACTGCACGCCCGAAGACGGTTTGACGTACTTTAAGTACAGACCGAAGAGCACGGCCACAAACATGTACAAAAGCGAAATCGAAGCGGCCGCCGCATTGGGCATCAACAATTCGCCCGACTTGCCGAAACCGTTAAAGGTATTGGCCACCATATCGCAAAATGCGGCAATCACCAACAAAGTAAAGAGCCAGCAGAAAAGCAAAAAGAGCTGACGTCCCGTGCGCCCCACATAATCTTCGATGATCATGCCGATGGACTTGCCGCCGTTTTTCACTGAAGCGTACAAAGCCGTAAAGTCTTGCACGGCACCGAAAAAGACGCCCCCGATCAACATCCAGAGCAAGGCCGGAAGCCAACCGAACATAGCGGCGATAATGGGGCCGGTGACGGGACCTGCGCCCGTAATCGAGGTAAATTGGTGCGCAAACACCGTCCAGCGCGAAGCTGGCGCATAGTCTCCCCCCTTGCCGCTCATCGCCGGGGTCGGGCGATTGGGGTCGATCCCCCAGCACTTTTCCAGCCACTTGGCATAGCCGAAGTAGCCGATCAAAAGGACAACGATTGCAATGAGCATGATCCCTAAACCGGTCATCTCACGAACTCCCATAATTGTTTTTGTTTGATTGGAGTCGAAAAATCTCAACCCACTCCCTGAGCTTACTATCGTACCGATCCTTGTCGAGAAGCGATTCGGCGAAACTGCCTAGTCAATTGGGTTTTGGGCAAGACTTGTGCGCGTTATCCGATCCAAAAGCCGTTTTTTCCGTTAGAGTGTCGAAAATATTTTTCAAAGTTTTTTCATTTCCTTCGCAAAAACGTTTTATGTTCACACCTTTACCCGATCCTCTTAGACCGGCTACCGTCGGCTCAGTGGTTTTAGGTCCTAGTCCGACAAAAGTGTTGGCAAGTTTGATGCCTGCCGACACGGAAGAACTTTTGGATGAGGCCGACAAGTTTGCCGCCGCTCCCGTCGATATCTTCGAGTGGCGTGCCGACTATTTCCAAACGCTCACTCACGCAACCCTTATCTCCGCGGGCGCCGCGCTTCAGGGCAATACGGCCAAGCCTGTGCTTTGGACGTTGCGAACCGATCGCGAAGGCGGGCTTTTTACGGGCGACGATGAAAAGTACCTCGAAACCGTCGACTACATCGCCAAAATCGGGCTTTTCGATGCCATGGACATTGAGTTAGAGCGTGGCGATGTCGCGCCTATCGTCGAAGCGGCACACAAAACCGATACGACGGTGGTGATGAGTTATCACAACTTCGAATTGACACCCGCGATCGACACGATCATGGACAAGTTTGAAAAAATGGCCGCCTGCGGTGCCGACGTTTTAAAAATTGCGCTCATGCCGACGACGCCCGAAGACGTTTTGACTCTCATGCAGGCAACCCTTTTGGCACGCCGCACCTATGAAGTTCCGATTTTATCCATGAGTATGGGAGCGGCCGGCCAAGCCACTCGCATCTTGGGAAGTCTTTACGGCTCCTGCGCGACCTTTGCGAGCCTCGCAAAAGCTTCGGCTCCCGGACAATTGAGTGCACAAACGTTGAGCGAATATCTCAAAACATTTGCCGTTTGACGAAATAATACCCTTTTAGAGGTACATTCAAGAGCGATCGAAACTTCGGTTTCGGTCGCTTTTTTGTTTTCCATTGTCCCGGCCTAACGTAAATTCCCGTAGGACTTTGACACAAAACAGAGCCCGAATCGCGCCTACTCTTCGTACTGTCACCTACTTCCAAAGACTACCTATAATTCGGGAGAACTTCTCGGCAACCTCAAGCGTAGCAAACGACGAGGGTGCCGAAACCACATTTGGGAGAGAAATAAAAATGACGCTTCAGACCTATTCCTTTGCCTACGGTCGCGGTGAAAAAGAATTCACGATCGACAACGACAAAGTCATCAAGGAAGTTCGCACCGAAGACTTCCCGCCCATGACCGACATTCGTCAGGGTGTTTTGGATGCGATTCGCAACCCGATCGGATGTGAGTCGATCGAAAAGATCGTCAAACCGGGCGACACCGTCGCCTTCATCTGCAACGACCCGACGCGCGTTGCCAACAGCTACGACTTCATGCCGGTGTTGGTCGAAGAAATGAATCGTTTGGGCGTCAAAGACGAAGATATGAGCATTGTCTTTGCTCTGGGCACGCACCGTGACATGACCCAAGAAGAAATCGCCGAAGCCGTAGGCGAAGACGTCGCCCGTCGCCTGAAGACCTTTAACTCCACCTGTACGGTTGCCGAAGATTTCGAATACTTCGGCGATACGAGCCGCGGCACGCCCGTGTGGATCAACAAGCACTTGTGCCACGTAGACCACGTCATCATGACCGGCTCGATCGTACACCACTACTTCTCGGGCTACGGCGGCGGTCGCAAAGCCATTTTGCCGGGGTGCGCCGCGATGGAAACGGTGCGCAAAAACCACAGCTGGATGTTGGATGACAATGCCGCTTTGGGCCGCACGATCGGCAATCCCTGCTATGAAGATCAGATGGAAGGCGTGGCGCTTTTTGCCAAGGGGCGTTCGCTCTTTTTGTTTAACGCCGTTTTAAACGCCCACCACCAGTTCTTGCGTATGTTTGCCGGCAACTACATTACCGCGCATCAAGAAGCCTGCAAGTTCGTCGATCGCGTCTACGGTTGCGTCATACCAAAAAAAGCCGATTTGGTGATCGCTTCCTGCGGGGGATTTCCGAAAGACATCAACGTCTATCAAATGCAAAAGACGATGGACAACACCATGTGCGCCGTGCGCAAAGACGGTGTGGTGATTTTGTTGGCCGACTGCGAAGAAGGTTCGGGTTCCAAGGTTCTCGAAGAAACTTTCAAGCGTTTGAAGACTGCCGAAGAAATCAAGGCCGAACTTGAAAACAACTTCCGCATCGGCGCCAACAAGGCCTTTGCCGTTTCGCGCCCGCAATCGCATGCGCGCTACATTTTGGTGACGTCTTTGGATCGAGAATTGGCTGCCACCATGCACTTTAAGGGTGCAGTCGACACCGTTGCAGAAGCTTTGGAAATCGCCAAACAGTATGTGGGCGACAATCCCGACATTATTCTCATGCCCGAGGGCAGCCTCACGGTTCCTCGTGTTGAAGAGTAATCGCCCTTGCGCCGATCTTTGAGCCTTTACGGTTTTCAAGGCCGATAAGCCGCAAAAAATGCGCAAAAAGCCGCGATGCTTTTGCCGTTTTTGCGGCTTATTTCTCGCAGGAGTCTGCCGAATTGTCTCAAATCGACCGATTTGGCCGAGCACTTTTTCCTATGCATGCTACTCTTTTGCGAAGAATAACTTTCAAGCCTCTTTTTGTTATGAGCACCACTACTCCTTGCATTCGATTCGACACCGAGCGCGATCGCCGTATCGGTCTGCCCGAAGCCGTGTTTTGCGAAGGCAAACCGTTGCGCGCGCTCCATACGCTCTTGGAACGATTTGCCGCCGACAAGAGTCATCCGATTCTTTTTACGCGTTTGGCCGATGAGATCTTCAACGCCTTACCCGAATCGCTCAGAAACGCCTACGATTACGACCCGGTAAGCCGTACGGCCTTTAACGCCAAAATGCCGGCACACCCGGCAGGTAAAGTGGCAGTCGTGAGCGCCGGCACCGCCGACGGTGCCGTTGCCAGAGAAGTCTCCCGCACTTTGGAATACTTGGGCTGGACGGCCGAGCGCTTCGAAGATTGCGGCGTGGCGGGGCTCTGGCGTATCCAAGCTGCGATCGAAGACATCAACAAAGCCGATTGCGTAGTGGTGATTGCGGGACTCGATGCTGCCCTAGCCAGCGTTCTCGGCGGCTTGACGGATAAACCCATTTTTGCCGTGCCGACTTCGGTGGGCTACGGTGTTGCCCAGCACGGCATGACAGCCCTAAGCTCCATGCTCGCTTCTTGCGCACCGGGCGTTTCTGTGATGAATATCGACAACGGATATGGCGCAGCCTGCGCCGCCGCACGTGTTTTGCGTGCCATTTTTAAGGACCCGACTTATGCCTAATGTGACCGATCGACCGATTCTGACCGTGAGAATTCACGCAGGGCTCAATGCCGACAGTTTTTTAGCCGGTCTCTTGGCCATCACGGGCGCCACAAAATTCATGACGGCCCAAGAATTGCTCGAGTCCAAATTTCCGGGCACTGCCGCCAAACTCTTTTTTGAGGCGACATCCGTGCAGCACATTGCCGGCTACACCTGTCGCTTTGAAACGCCGCACGAACACGCGCATCGCACGCCGGCAGACATTGAAGCGATTTACGCCAAGAGCAATTTGTCGGAAAACGCTCTCGGTCTGGCCAAGCAAATTTGGCAAACGGTCTCGGCAGCCGAAGCACGCGTGCACGGCGTTACCGTCGACAAAGTACATTTCCACGAAGTCGGTCGCATGAGCAATATTTTGGCCGTCGGGCTCATTGCCGAACTTTTTGCCGCCATGAATCCCGCACAGTTTGTGGTCTCTCCCGTTCCGATGGGAGACGGTGTCGTCAAATGCGCCCACGGTCTTGTTCCCAATCCGGCACCCGCCACCTTGGCCATGATGGACGGCGTTGCCGTGCGCCCCTATACGGGTTGCGGCGAAGCCGTGACACCGACGGGATTAGCCGTGATCTTGGGACTGGGCGCAACTTTCGGCGGCTGGCCGGAAATGACGGTGACCAAACACGTCACAACCTTTGTCGCAGGCAAGTTCTTTGAAAATACCGCCAACGGCTCGATCTTTGCTTTGGGTACGCCTCTGTAATACCGCCCGTTGCCAAAAATACTTCGGCCGCCGAATCGTTGAAGAATCGGCGGCCGTTTGTTTTGCCATGCGTATCCGGTTAGAACGGCAGTTCCAGCGTCGGATCCACGCTCTTTAAGAATTCGCCGAAGCGCGTCTTGATGCGCTCCAAGGCTTCGGGGGTGTCGCCTTCAATACGCAACACCACCACGGGCGTGGTGTTGGAGGAGCGCGCCAGTGCAAAGCCGTCTTTAAATTCCACACGCAGACCGTCGATCAAAATCACGTCTTCGGCGTCGTTAAACTTAGCCGCCTGACGAATCTTTTCCACAAAGCGCTTGTTTTCGCCCTCTTTCATCTGAATCTGCAACTCGGGCGTATTGACCGCCGTGGGCAAGCTGTCGAGCACTTCCGAAGGGTTGTTGCTGCGGCTGACGATTTCCAACAAGCGGGCGCCCGCATAAAGACCGTCGTCAAAGCCTGGCCAACGGCCGTCGTTAAAAAAGAGGTGTCCGCTCATTTCTCCGGCAAAAGGTGCACTCGTTTCGCGCAGGCGGGCTTTGACCAACGAGTGGCCCGTGGCGCTGATCGTGGGCACGCCGCCGTGCTCGCGAATCCAAGGCACCAAGGCACGCGTGCACTTGACGTCGTAGATAATTTGACTGCCGGGATTTTTTTCCAGAATATCGGCCGCAAAAAGCATCATCTGACGGTCGGGATAGATGATGTTGCCGGCTTTGGTGACCACACCCAATCGATCCCCGTCGCCGTCAAAGGCCAGTCCCAATTCTGCGTCGGTCGTCTTGACGCACTCGATCAAATCGGCCAAGTTGGCGGGCTTGCTCGGATCGGGATGATGGTTGGGGAAGTTGCCGTCGATCTCGAAATAAAGCTCGTCGACCTCGGCACCCAACCCTTTGAAGAGTCGTGCAGCCGTCGGTCCCGTGACACCGTTGCCGCAATCGACAGCGACCTTCATGCCGCGGGCAAGTTTGACGTCGGACGTGATTTTTTCAAGGTAAGCCGGCAGCACGTCGACTTTTTCCACCGTGCCCGGCACTTGCGCTTTGACAACCTTACCCGTTTCGATCGCATCGGCAATGCCCGCAATCGTTTCGCCGAAAAGCGTCAAGCCACCCAACATCATCTTCAAGCCGTTGTATTCGCTCGGATTGTGCGAGCCCGTCACGGCTACGCCCGAACCGTTGTCAAAATATTTCGTCGCAAAGTACAAAACGGGTGTGGGCACCATACCGATGTCTTTGACGTCAACCCCGGCACTCACAATCCCTTCGATCAAAGCCTGAGAAAGCGCCGGTCCCGACAAACGGCCGTCGCGGCCCACGCACATCGAAGCAATGCCTTTTTCGGCCGCCCACGTGCCCAACACCTCGCCGACGGCACGTGCCACATCTTCGGTGAGCGTTTCTCCGACGATACCGCGAATGTCATAAGCCTTGAAAATCGAGCGATCCAACTGCATTGTTTTTGTTCTCCTCAAAAAATGCGTTTGCGCCCGAAAAAATATTTTCGGACGTGCAATTGAGCCCAATTGTATCGGCTTGCCGAAGCAAAATCGCCTTTTGCAAAAGACGGTAACCACTTTGCCCCGCATATTTCGTACGACAAAAACCCCACAAATCGTTAGAAAAGGCAAAACTTCTGCCAAAAATCGGACAAAAACGAGGGCAAGGCGCTAAACTAATGTGTCTTGAATTTTTTATTGTCGGTGCGTGCCGTCTTTTGAGAAAAAAGATATCGCAAACCGATGTGTCATACGAAAACATACGGAGTACCCATGCGTACCGTTTACTGTGGCTTGGTCGATGAAAAGTACATCGGCCAGACTGTCACCCTTTATGGGTGGGCTCATCGTCGTCGCGACCACGGCGGCGTGATCTTTATCGATATGCGCGACCGCGAAGGCCTCGTGCAGGTGGTCTGCGACCCCGACCGTCCGGCTGTGTTCGAAACGGCCGACAAGGTGCGCAACGAATTCTGCTTGAAGGTCGAGGGCGTTGTGCGCGCTCGTCCCGAAGGCACCAAGAATGCCAATTTGATTTCCGGCGGCATCGAAGTGCTGTGCCATGACTTGGAAATCGTCAACCCCTCCTTGCCGCCGCCCTTCCAGTTGGACGATGACACAGTGAGCGAATCGGCTCGCTTGACCTATCGCGTTTTGGATTTGCGTCGCGAACAGATGCAAAAGAACCTCAAGCTGCGCTTTAAGGTCACTCAAGCTTTCCGTCACTACTTGGACGAACACGGCTTTATCGACGTCGAAACGCCTTTCCTGACAAAGTCCACGCCCGAAGGCGCTCGCGACTACTTGGTGCCCTCTCGCACCCAGGACGGTCACTTCTTTGCTCTGCCGCAGTCGCCCCAGCTTTTTAAGCAGCTGTTGATGGTGGCCGGTTTCGATCGCTACTATCAGATCGTCAAATGCTTCCGCGACGAAGACTTGCGTGCCGACCGTCAGCCCGAATTCACCCAGGTCGATATCGAAACGTCGTTCTTGAACGAATTCGAAATTCGCGACATCATGGAGAACCTGATTCGCTCGGTCTTTAAGAAGTGCTTGGATGTGGATTTGGTGGCCGAAGGCGCCAAGTTCCCCGTCATGCCCTACAGCCAGGCCATGGCTTTGTATGGCTCCGACAAGCCCGATCTTCGCGTCAAGCTCACCTTGACCGAAGTGACCGACATCGTTGTCAACAGCGACTTCAAGGTCTTTAACTCCGTTAAGGATCTGCACAACGGCAAGGTTGTCGCCTTGCGTGTTCCGGGCGCTTGCGCCATGCCGCGTTCCGAAATCGACGGCTACACGGAATTTGTGAAGATTTACGGCGCCAAGGGCTTGGCCTACATCAAGGTCAACGACAAGGCTGCCGGTCGCGAAGGCTTGCAAAGCCCGATCGTGAAGAACTTGTCCGACGAAATCCTCGCTCAGATTCTGGAAGTCACCGGTGCCGAAACGGGCGATATCGTCTTCTTCGGTGCAGACAAGGCCAAGGTTGTCTACGATAGCCTCGGTGCTTTGCGTCTGCGTATCGGTCACAGCGAATTCGGCAAGAAGAACGGTCTGTTTGAAGAAGGCTGGCGTCCGCTTTGGGTCGTCGACTTCCCGATGTTCGAATACTCCGAAGAAGAAGATCGCTGGATGGCTTGCCACCACCCGTTCACGTCTCCGCACGACGACTGCGTCGATTTGCTCACGACCGATCCGGAAAACTGCTACGCCAAGGCCTACGATATGGTTCTCAACGGCTGGGAAATCGGCGGCGGCTCCGTTCGTATCCACCGTGCCGACGTTCAGAGCAAGGTTTTCGAAGCCTTGAAGATCGGTCCGGAAGAAGCCCGCGTGAAGTTCGGCTTCTTGCTTGACGCTTTGCAGTACGGCGCACCGCCCCACGGCGGCATCGCCTTCGGTTTGGATCGTATCGTCACGATGATGACGGGTGCCCCGTCCATTCGCGACGTGATCGCCTTCCCGAAGACGCAGCGCGCTCAGTGCTTGCTCACGGGCGCACCGTCTATGGTCGACGAAAAGCAGTTGCGCGAACTGCACATCCGTTTGCGTAACGAACCCAAGGCCTAATTTGCCTTGTGGCCGAAAGGTACCGACTTCGCTATCGCTAAGTCGGTACCTTAAAACTTTTGAAACCGCAGAAGTTTGATGACTTTTGCGGTTTTCTTTTGTTACAAAAAAGCGAATTTACCCTATCATCCGTACGGTTGATTTTGCGTTTCGAGCGGATTTTTGCCGCTATACTGCCAAAACTTTCATTTGTATTAGCACAGATACAACGGTAATTTTATGGCCCTGACCTCCACAAAAACCCGCAAAGCAATCGGCGAGAGATTGCGTTCGGAACGCGAACGCTTAGGCTATCAGCCGCTTCAGATCGCGCAGCTTTTGGGCGTGACCTTGGAGCAATATCTCGATTACGAAAATGCCGAGACCGAACCCGGACTCTTTTGCATGACCAAACTGCACTCCTGCGGCTTTGACGTGATGTACATCATCACCGATACGCGTTATCGTCCGGTTCAGGAAGAAAGCGAGTTGCTGCGCCGTTTTCGCGATTTATCATTGCGCGGCCGAAATTCCATCTTTATGACTCTGGACGCCCTTGAACAATTGGGCCCCAATCTCAAGCAAAAATTGCGCTCGCTTCAAGCGAAGTAACCCAAGATTGTCTTGGTTGAGAAACATTTTCGGGCAGAGTCGGTTTCGGCTCTGCTTTTTTTACATTTTGACAGAACAAATCGGCGCAAATATTTACATTTTGTAAGGCATACGCCCTACTCCGTTCGTATAATCTTGAGGTCTTGGAATACCGCTGAAATATTCAGTCGATTTTGCCGTTTGCAAAGAGGTGCTCGGCAATCGCGCCTCACTCTTTTTGCCCATTATGCTGATCTTTCTCATCCGACAATTCCGCACTTATCTCGTTCGCATGCTCAGTCGCTGGGCCGACGCCGGTGCCGGAATCGGAACCCTCATTCTCAACGGTGCGGCCCTAAGCCTTTCCTGGCTCTTTTTGCCGTTGGAGAGCAGATTTTGGAGACAAGTGCGCAGCAACAAGTCACTTTACTACCCGCATGTAAATTTTGAGCGTTTGGGCTTAGCCGACTTGATTCGCATTGTGCTTCAGAGCATTTTTTTGGCGTTTATCCTTGTTTTCGATCGCTCGCGCTTTCTGCGCCGCAACCCGGTCAGCCGCCTGATCCGCTCGATTTTGCACGGACTGGAAAAAACGGGCGAAGCAATCGGCTCGGTAGGCACGCGTTTTTTGTCGGGTATCGGTTCTCAAAGCTATGAAACGGCTCAACGCCTCACCGATCGCGTCGTTTCCAACAAATTCCAAACGCTTCTGATTCGTTTGGCCTTGGTCATTGCAGGCGCTCTGGCACTTTTGTGCATCACGCAACCCTTTGACATACGAGGCCAGGTGATCTTTTTATCCATCGTTTTGTTCTCGGCCTGGGTCTTTACCCACATCAAAGCCCGCATCACCCTGATGGTGCTTTTTGTGATTTCGGTGACGGTCTCGGGGCGCTACCTGTGGTGGCGCTGCACTTCGACTATTCGACCGGACTCGGGCATCGAGCTCTTTTTGGCCTTGATGCTTTTGGCAGCCGAAATCTACGCCTTCATCGTGATGGTTCTGGGCTACTTTCAGGTGTGCTGGGTGTTGGATCGCAAACCGGCACCGTTGCCGGCCGATCGCAACACGTGGCCGACGGTCGATATTTTCATTCCGACCTATAACGAATCCTTGGAAGTCATCAAACCCACGGTTTTTGCCGCCTTAAATCTCGATTGGCCGCAAGACAAGCTGCGCGTGCATTTATTGGACGACGGCTCGCGCGACGCTTTTGCCGTGTTTGCGCAATCGGTGGGCGTCAACTACATCAAGCGCATCGAACACAACCATGCCAAGGCCGGCAACATCAACCATGCACTGGGCTTGACCTCGGGCGAATTCATTGTAATTTTCGACTGCGACCACGTGCCGTCGTGCGACTTTTTGACTTCGACCGTCGGCTGGCTTGTCGCCGACAAAAAGATTGCACTCGTTCAAACGCCGCACCACTTCTACTCACCTGATCCCTTCGAAAAGAATCTGCATTTGGAAAAGGCGATGCCCATTGAAAACTCGCTTTTCCACGACTTCATTCAAAAGGGTAACGACACATGGAACGCCGTGATGTTTTGCGGCTCAAGCGCCGTGATGCGCCGCTCGGCCTTGATGCAAATCGGCGGCATTGCGGTTGAAACCGTGACCGAGGACGCCCACACGTCTTTAAAACTCAATCGCTTGGGTTGGAAGTCAGCCTTTATTTCGCGCCCCTTGGCATCGGGCCTTTCGACCGAGTCGTTGTCGGCACACATCGGACAGCGCATCCGCTGGGCGCGCGGCATGATTCAAATCTTCAGACTCGACAATCCCCTCATAGGAAAGGGCTTGAGTCTGGCGCAACGCCTGTGTTTTTTCAATGCCATGGTGCACTTTTTGCACGGGTTGCCGCGTTTGATCTTCCTGGTGGCGCCTTTGCCATACATGTTTGCCGACATCTATGTGATCTATGCCACGGCGGCGGCCATCTTTGCCTATGTGATTCCGCACATGGTGCATGCGGCCATCACCAATCAGATTTTGCAAAGAGGCTATCGCTATCCGTTTTTAAGCGGCGTTTATGAAGCAGTTCTGTCTTGGTACATTCTGTTGCCCACCACCGTCGCGCTGATCTTCCCGCACAAGGGAAAATTCAACGTCACGGCCAAGGGTATGACGATTGACAACAAATACGTCGACTGGTCGATTTCCAAACCCATTCTCGTTTTGATTGCTTTGAATCTCGCCGGTCTTGCCGTCGGTATTTACAAAGCGGCTACGGCCGCCGACAGTCAGGTGTCGACTTTGATCATTAACATCGGCTGGATCGTCTACAACCTGATGGTGTTGGGCGCAGCTTTTGCCGTCGCTGTCGAAGAAGTCCAGAAACACCGCTTGCCGCGCATTACCCTTAAAACTCCCGTCGAATTGACGTTATCCGATGGTACCGTTTTACCAGCGCAACTGCAGGAATATTCGCAAACCGACGTACGCATTCGTATGACCGAAGGCTTTGAGCGAATCAATGCCGAAGATGACATCTTCGTTTCCATGACAACGCGCGGTCAAACGTACCGCTTTAAATCAACGGTCCTCGGCCTTGAAAACGACTGCTTGGAAGCGCAGCTCGTCTTTGCCGACAGTCAAGAAGAAATCGCCTTTAATCGTTGCACATTTGCGCGCGAAGGCATGTGGGCCATTGCACCCGAGGGCAAAGTTGACGAGCGCTTTGTCACAGGCTTTATGCGTCTTGCAGGCTTTGCCGTTTACGGCTATAAGAGCCTGGTCAAATATCTTCCGGGCTATGCTGGTCGTGCCGTTCGCGGCGCTCTGTCGCTTTTGCCCCGCGTCCCCGTCACCCATTCCAAAGAAATCATTTAACCGCTATGAAAACCACTGCTTTGACATACACTGAAAAACGCACGAACGCTATGACTCGTTTGACAACGGCCGCGCTTGCCATTGCACTCGGATGGACAATTGCGCAAAACGCTCACGCCCAAACGAGTCCGAGCGCACAATGGCGTACCGACGTCATTGCCGTCACCAACGACGCCGTCAACCTCATGAGTCTGGTTCCGGGCGGCAAAACGACAGCCATTAAACTCACCGGTGCCAACCCCGTGCAGTATTTCGACTTGGGTGTCAAAAGCGATGAAATGTTCAGCCGCGTGACGCTCGAACTCGACTACACGCCCTCGCCGTCGCTTATGCCCGGCACAAGCCAAATCAACGTGTATTTAAACGGCGAATTGCAATCGACCAATGCGCTCGATAAAGATTCGATCGGCAAGCCTTCTCATCTATCGATTCCGATCAATGCCAAAGCACTGAAAAACCAAAATCAGATTTCCGTCGAATTGGTCGGCCACTACCGCCTGGTGTGTGAAAACGAAGCCAGTTCCGCCGTTTGGCTCGATATCGGCCCCACGAGTACGCTGTCCGTCGAAAAACAGTTGCTGCGTTTGGGGAACGACCTCTCGCAACTGCCCAAACCCTTTGTGGATACGTCGGTGAATACGCCTGCGACCGTTCCCTTTGTTTTGTCCTCCGGCGCAAACGACACGCAAAAAACGGCAGCTGCCGTTTTGGCCGGCTACTTCGGCAGCATCTCCGGCTGGCGCGGTGCCAATTTCCCAGTCTATACCGACGAAATCCCCGCTCGCAACCACTTTGTCGTGTTGGCCACCAACGACAATCGCCCTGACTTTCTGAAGTCTCTACCCTCCTTTGAAGGACCTCAACTGGTGATGGTCGATGCCCCCGAGTCTCTTTTCCAAAAGATGCTCGTAGTGGGTGGCAAAACCGATGAAGACGTTTTGACGGCTGCGCGCGCATTGACGGTCCGAGGCCAAATCTTCATGGGGCCCAAGACCGACATCAAGGACTTCAAGCTTCAGGCGGCTCAGGCGGCTTACACCGCCCCCAACTGGATCAACATCGACGAAGCCGTTCCCTTGAGCGCTCTGATGCAGTATCCGGAGCAACTCACCGCTCGCGGCAAATCCGTCAGCCCCGTGCACGTCACCATGCGCTTGGCCCCCGATTTGTTTGCCACCAAGGGCTCGGAAGCCTCCGTCGATTTGCTTTATCGCTACAGCAAACCCGAAGTCGGACAAGCCGCACAACTGCGCACGACTGTCAACGGCTTTTTGGCCGATAGCGAAAATCTCTCGTCCGAGACCGGTCGCGGCGTCAAGCACTTTAAGCTTCCGGTACAACCCGGCAGCATCACGCCGTTCACGAGCGCTCGCGACGGTTTGAGCTTTACCAACGACTTGGGCTTTGAAGCCGCCTATCAGGCCGCCGCCCGAGAAGGCACGCCTGAAAACTGCCGTGCAGCCACGTTGTCGACGCACCAAATTCAGATCGAGCCCTCTTCGATGTTGCAATTCAAGGGCTTTTATCACTATGCCACGTTGCCCGAAATCGGTCTTTTCACGCAAGGCGGCTTCCCCTTCAGCCAATACGCCGATTTGTCGCAAACGGCCGTGGTGGTCGACTCGCATGCACCGGCGCATCAGTTGACCACGATGCTCAACAGCGTGGGGCGTTTGGGCGCCATTACGGGTATGGCTCCCACGCACGTAACGGTTGTCAATCGCAAGGCCGCCGCCGGATTGCGTGACAAAGATCTTTTGATTGTGGGCGACTTGCCCGCCGGCATCACGCAAATCAACCAAGAGACGGCCGGGCAGTTAAACGACAACGTCTCTTCTTGGCTTGAAACGGCCGAGCCCGAAAAAGCCGCTCAAACGCAAACCAAAGCGGTCCCCGAAACCGAATTTTTATCCGCAGGCTTTGCCGCCATCGTTTCGGTGCCCAATCCCGTTGACAGCGCACGTACGGCCGTGGCTCTTTTGTCCGAAGGCGATCAGGGTGCTCACTTGATCAACACGCGCTTGGCAAATCCTTCCGATTTGGCAACTGCAAAGGGCGGAACGGTCTTTTTAAGCGAAGACAACATCACGGGCTTTGCACCGAAAAAAACCTATACGGTGGGCAGTCTCCCCTGGTTTGAACGCGTTTGGTTAAGCCTTGCGGATCGTCCGTTCCTTTTGGTGTTCTTTGCCTTGTTGGCAGCCGTGACAGTCGGTGCCGGTATCTTCTTTTACATGCGTCGTTGGATCGGTCAGCGCGGCACCAACGCCTAAGACGTGAATATTGTTGAGTTAAAAATTTTTATGAAATCGAATCGTTTGAAAAACTGGATGATCGCGTCTTTGATGAGTGTCATTGCAACGGGCGCAGCTGCGCAATCTTGGTCGATGTGGGAAAACTTCAAAGCCAGCAATGTCGACGCATCGTTTCGCGTAATCGATCATTCCGACAACAGAAGCGTCACCACCAGCGAAGGACAGTCTTACGCCATGTTCTTTGCTTTGGTGGCAGACGATCGAGCAAGTTTTGATCGCCTTTTGGAGTGGACCGAAAAGAACCTTTCGCAAGGCGACATCTCCAAGCGTCTGCCAAGCTGGCTCTGGGGCAAGAACGGCGGCAATTGGTCGACGATCGACACCAATAACGCCACCGACTCGGATTTATGGATTGCCTACAACCTTTTGGAAGCAGGCCGTCTTTGGAACGAGCCGCGCTATACCCAAAAAGCGCACGCCATGATGCAACTTTTAAAGCGCGACGTGCGTGAAGTTCCCAACTTGGGCAAGGTGCTTTTGCCGGGCGAAAAAGGCTTTGATCACGACGGTGTCGTGACTTTAAATCCGAGCTACTACCCCGTCTTCATTTTGCGTCGACTGTCTGTTGAAGATCCTTACTGGAAAGACGTGACCGAAGGAACGTTGCGCGCCTTGGTGCGCTCGGCTCCGGCCGGTTTTTCTCCCGACTGGGTCAAGTTCGATGCCGCGGGCAAGATGGTTGCGCCCCAAGGCGACGACTATACGCTTGGCAGCTACAACGCCATTCGCG
Source organism: uncultured Sutterella sp. (assembly GCA_937995395.1). Taxonomy (GTDB): domain Bacteria; phylum Pseudomonadota; class Gammaproteobacteria; order Burkholderiales; family Burkholderiaceae_F; genus Duodenibacillus. The sequence goes on from CALKKK010000100.1 coordinate 15,353, forward strand.
TCTATATGTGGACGGGCATGCTCTCGCCCAAAGATCCTGCATACGATATTTTGAACGAGCGCTTTGCGCCGATGGCAAAGCTGACTTTGGCAGCCAATTTGCCGCCCGAAAAGGTCAATATCGTCACCGGTCAGGGTAACCGTGCGGGCAATGCCGGTTTTGCCGCCTGCGTTTTGCCCATGATTCAAAAGAGCAAAACCGCCGCATGGATTCGCACGCTCATTGCCAACGAACCGATCATCGGCGAAAACTACTATCGCAACGTACTGATGCTCTACGGTGCAGGGTTCGACCAGGGACTTTACCGCTTTGATGCCGACGGTTTCCTGCAAGTGTCTCGCGCGGCGTTTCGGTATGCGGCTACACCCGTTAAAACAGCCGTGAAACCCGAAGCCGAAAAACCCGGTGCCCCCGTAACGCCTGTTGTCGAACAACAAAAGCCCTCGGCGCCGACAGAAACTCAGCCCGAAGAAGCTCAAACTCAGCCGCAGTCGGAACCCGCTGCGACCGAGCCTGCAGCAGCAAAGAATCCTGCGCCTGAAACCGCTGTCGATCAAGGAGCCCTGCCGTGACCGATGCTTTCAATACGCTTAAGCACGCGGCCATAAAGCCCTATTTCGGCTTGGGGCTTTGGAACGTTTACTTTATCTGCAAGTTCCTTTTGGCCGCCACGGGCTATTTGCGCTTGGATTTGGGACTCAATGCCCTGCTCTTTCTCTTTGTGCTCTTTCCCATCGCAGGCAAATGGATCAACGTCTTCAGACAACTTGTTGCCGTCGGTTTGGCCGTTTCGCTTGCCTGGTCCGAAAGTTGGCTGCCGGGGCCGCAAAGCATTCTGGCCAATACCTCTGGCATTGCCGGCTTTTCGGTGAACTACGTCGTGGAACTGGCTTGGGACTTTGTCAATCCCAAAATGGTTGCCGCAGGCGTGGGCATCGTTCTTGCTTACTACGTCTTGCGTGACTTTGTGCGCATTTCGGCCGTCACGGGGTGCTGGCTCATATTCCTCTTTGTTCAGCCCCTGTTCATTTCGGCTCCGACGCGTACCGCAGTACCGCTTGTCACCGCACAAGCACCGACGGATATGGCAGCCATGATGGCGCAACCCGTCGAGACGATGCCTGCCGCGAACGGTCAGACGGTCACAGAGGAAGAAGTCGAAAATTGGTACAAGACGTTCTTGGCGTACGAAAAAGATCGCATGGCGCAGCTTCCGAGCGGCATCTCGGAAAAAGACACACCGTTTGATATCGTAATCATGAATGTCTGTTCGCTCTCCAACGACGATTTGGAAGCGGCCAACCTTCAAAATCACCGTGCATTGTCGCGCTTTAACATTCGTTTCGACGCATTCAATTCGGCAACGAGCTATTCGGGACCGGCCACATTGCGCTTACTCAAAGGCGCATGCGGTCAGCCCTCTCACGATGGGCTTTACGACAGCCGTCGTCCCGATTGCGAAATCATGAACCGCTTGGATACTTTGGGCTTTAAGCAACATCTGTTCATGGATCACAGCGGCATGTACGACAACTATCTCAACAACTTGAGAACGCAGGCCGGTTTGACGGCGCCGTTTGAGCGTCGTCAGTATCCCCTGAAGTACATGTCCTTTAACAATGAAGAAATCGCCGACACACTCTCGGTTTTGCGCCACTGGCAACGCGTGGTGACGCGCGCCAAGGACAAGCGCTCGGTGTCGCTGATGAACTTTATTGCGCTGCACGACGGCAACCGTTTGCCGCGCCACAGTCGTTGGGAAGCCTTTGAGCCCCGTGCCAAGACGTTCTTGGACAATCTCAACACCTTCATGAACGAGTTGGAGCGCACCAACCGCAAGGTGATGTTGGTGGTGGTTCCCGAGCACGGTGCCGCCGTCCGAGGCGATCGTGTCCAAGCACCGCGCCTGCGCGATATTCCCAGTACGCGCATTACGCAAGTGCCGGTCTTGGTGAAGTTCTTCGGGCTCAAGGATCTGCCCAAGGGGCAGATGCATGTGCCGGATCACACCAGTTATTTGGCCATGAGTACCTTGATCGGCCGCGTGATCGACACAAACTTCTTCTCGAAGACTTCGGGTGCCGTACCGATGCAGGAACTCTTGAAGGATCTGCCGCAAACGCACCTGGTGAGCGAAAACGGTCAGGCACAAGTCTTGGAATACAAAGTACAAGACTATCTGCGTCAAAACCGCGGCAAATGGCAGCCTTACGGCGGTTAATCCCGTCTATCCAACAAAAAACGGCAGTGAGACACGAAAATGTCCTCTGCCGTTTTTCTTTGACACTTCAAGTGCACCAAAATCGCTCTCAAGCTCTGCTGTGCTTGGGTTCTTTGCGGTTTCATGCCGGTGGCATCTGTATATCAGTCGATGTTCGATTTTTCGACGTTTTTATTCGGTCAACCTCGCCGCCAGACCTGTCAATACAGGGATTCCCGTCGATTTCGAAATTATTTGCTTGTAGGCGAGCAGCCAGACAAGAAAAACGGCAAAGCCTTTTGCTGTTCGCGAACTTTGCCGTCTCAAAATTTTTTTAGTCCGATCGTTAAGCTTGTTTTTGCGGCTTGTCTTGGCTCGAGGCTTCGATTTCCTGCGCCGGCGCATCGGCCGAAGCAGCTTCCTGCGGTGCCTGCGTTTGCCCTTGCTGAGCCTCGGATGCCATGCCGGAAGCAGCACGCGCAACCGAGCCGATTTCTTCGATGATTTCTTTCATGGAAGCAACGAGCGCTTCAAGACGGGAAATAAAGTCGGAAATCTTGTCTCCCAAGGCTTTCACCAACGTTTTGACTTCGCCCGGATTGACAATCAGAGCAAAAATCAAAAGAAGCACCAAAAGAGCCCCTGCGGCAAAGACGATTCCAAGAGCAATCCCGGCAAGCGCAATCGCTGCGCACACCAGAATAAAAAGCGTCACACTTTTGATGCCCGCACCCAAAATACCGGCAATCGTACCCTTGGAATTTTCATTCACCGCAGAAATCTCCTCTTAGAGCACGCGGCGGTGCTGGTAAAGGTGCGCCGCCATAAAGGCGACAAAGACCCAACCCAAAGCAGCATGCCACTGCATTTTTAAAGCCAAAGAAGCAACGGACGCAGTACCTGCGGCCAACATCAAGCGATTTTGCGTGATGCGTCGTGCGCGACGCACGTTCCTGACGTTGGGCGCCACAACCTTTGCTGCCTGATCCAAAGCGACATCTGCAACCTTAATCACAGGCGTCATCGCCATTTCCAAGCTCTTGGTCGTCAACTTGCATGCGCAAGTTTTTTCGTTCGTGCACGCTTCTTGCGGTTCGTCTTCGCAGACTTCGTCCATACCGAGCATGGCAAGACCGAACTCCAAAGCGGCCTTCAGGTCTTCTACCGTAGCGACTTCGGGATCCCAAATCACCAAGAGGCTGCCCACGCGAGGATTGACGGCCACGTCCAAAACGCCTTCCACGCCGAGCGCGGCTTGCTTTAAGGTTTCAACCGTTTCATCGTCCAAACCGACAAGTGCGGGATGGCGTACGCGAGCACGTCCGTTGACAAGACTTGTCACATAGCGATCGATAGAACATTGCGTCATTTATGCAACCTCCTCAACGTTTTCGTGGGGCAACAGCGCATTGGTCTGTTCGGGCTCGGACAAAAATGCCGATTTGAGTCCGTCGACAACGTCGTGCATACGCAACTGATGATCCAAGGGCGAGCGCATAGCGTTCAAGCAAACGCCGATAGTCGTCAGATTGTGAAGTACGGCACCCAACGCCGGCTGAATGAAGCCGAAAAGCCCGCCGCCCATAAAGATGGAATTCAACCCCACCGATACCGTGAAGTTCTGATGAATACGCGACATCGTCGCACGCCCCAAATCGATGGCCTTGGGCAACTCGTTCAAGCTGTTGCGCGTCAAAACCACATCGGCCACTTCCTGCGCGATGGCGCTGCCTTCGCGCAACGTTGCACCTACGTCAGCGGCAGACAATGCCGGGCTGTCGTTGATGCCGTCGCCGATCATCAGGACCTTGCAACCCTGATCCTTCAACTGCTGCACATACATGGCCTTGTCGGTCGGCAGAACTTGAGCGCGATACTCGGTCAAGCCCAAACGTGCGGCCACGGCGGCAGCCGTCTTTTCATCGTCGCCCGTGAGCATCACCACGCGCTTGATACCGCGGTCTTTCAACTGAACGATCACGTCGGCGGCTTCTTCGCGCAGCGGATCGATAATGCCCAAAATGCCGATTAAGCGAGAACCGCAAGCCATGTAAAGAATGGACTTACCTTCCTTGGCCAAACGTTCGACATGAGGCACGGCTGCCGAGCAATCCACACCTTCGTCGTCAGCAATGAAATGGCGAGAGCCGATGACGACCTTCTTGCCGTCCACGCTCGAGCAAATGCCGTGCGCCACCACATACTTGATTTCGGCGTCGTGCTCTTCGTTGAAGTGATCCAAGCCCTTTTGTTCGGCAGCTGCAACCACGGCACGCGACACCGGATGCGGGAAGTGTTCTTCCAAACAAGCGGCCAAACTCAAGAGTTCGTCGTCGCTGTATTCGGCATCGAGCGAAACCACATCGGAAAGTTCTGGGTTGGAGCGCGTCAACGTACCCGTCTTGTCAAAGACGATGGTATCGACTTCGGACAAGGCTTCCAAATAACGACCGCCCTTGACGAGCATACCGTTTTTGATGCCCTCTTTCATCGAAGTCAAAATGGCCAAAGGCGTTGCCAAGCGCAAGGCACAAGAATAGTCGACCAACAACACGGCGGCCGTACGCGTCAGGTTGCGCGTAAACAAGTACACCAACCCGGCCAAAGCGAAGTTGTAGGGCACAATGGCATCAGCCAGACGTTCGGCTTTACCCTGAATGCCGGCCTTGCTCTGTTCGCTTGTTTCGATGAATTCGATGATCTTGCTCAAGCGCGTTTCACCACCCTTTTGCGTCGGCTTGATATCGATTTCGCCGTCTTCGACCACGGTGCCGGCAAAAACCACACCGCCTTCGCAACGGTGCACGGCAAGTGCCTCACCCGTCATCGTGGCTTGGTTGACGGCAGCTTCGCCCGCCACTACCTTACCGTCGACCGGAATGGTGCTGCCGGCACGAACAACGATGATGTCGTCGTCGCCGATGTCTTTCAATGCGCATTCAACAACGGCTTCTCCGCGACGCACCCAGACCGTATCGATCTTCAAAGCCAACTGATCGGCAAGACTGTCCAAAGACTTCTTACGGGTATAGCTTTCGAGCAATTCACCCAAACCCAACAGCAACACCACGAGACCGGCGGTTCTGAAGTCGCGCAACAAAAGCGACACGCCGATGGCGGCGGCATCCAAAACTTCGACCGTGAGTTTGCCGTGACGCAGTTCGGCCACGCCCTTGATCAAGTAAGGAATCGACCCCAAAACGGCGTTGACGACATTGACCATAAACGGCATGAAGGGTCTGACGCAAAACCAATTGACCAAGGGAGAGAAGTCCAACGCACCGTCGTCTTTGGCCGCACGCATCATGCGACCGGCTCCGGTCAACATGGCCTTCAAAGGTGCGCCCACCATACGAACGAGCGGCATGGATTCGAAGGCATTCGTCAAAATGCGTGCAACGGTATTGACTCCGGCAGGCAAGCGGCAAATGGCCACAGGTGCCTTACGTGCCTGACAGACCAACGCTTTGCGTTCGTCTCTCATGATAGGCGGACGCGTTTCGAGGCCGGCCAAATAGTCGACGAGCGCTTTTTTAGCCGAGACGCAAGCAAAGGTCACCGTCACGGAGCCCGTGCGCGGATTGACCTTGACGCCTTCGATACCGTCGATGGCAGAAATATCGTCGGCAATAAGCGTGGCGCTGGCGTCCGACAGAGTCGATGTCGTTTTCCAACGTTGGCGATTGCCGACTTCATGAATCAGTTGAAACTGCATGGTGTTCGTTATCCGTGTGATACGACAACACGCCGCTCGAACTTTCAAAAAGCCCAAGCGGCGGCAGAAAATTCGAAAACTTTCGAAAAGCTAAAAATTAAGCGGCGGGAGCGACTTCTTTGGCCGTTTCGGCGGCTTCGGCAACTTCTTTGGCCTGGCGGCGTTCGGCAGCCTTGACCTGAGCCTCTGCAACGACGTCTTCCAAGTCTTCCTTGACGCCTTCGACGCCGCTCATGATCTTGTCACGCAATTCCATGCCGCCGGAAAGCAATTCGCTGGCCAAGGGCTTGACGTTCAACTTGCCGCGGGAAACGGCAACGGCACCCAAAGCGCCCACAACAAGACCGCCCAAGAAAATCAAACCGTATTTGGTCGTTTGGTTCATTTTTTTAATCCTTTCTTCATGTGTTGAGTGTTAATCGCGTCGAGCCTTTTTCGGTAATTTTTTCCGAGACAATGACAGATGTCGGCCGCGCGGCTTTCGGTTGTCATCATTGTGTCACGCCGCCTTTAAATGAGGATGAAATAAAAATTCAAAAGTCCACTTGTTTTTACGGATTTATTGATAAAAATTAAGGTTTTCCCCAGTGAATGAGAACGATCCTTGTTACACGGGAAAAACCCTTAATTTTTTGGATTTCTTTTTGCCAAAAACACAACGTTTTTTCGCTTTGGGATAAGGTCGCGGCAAGCGAAGTGCGCCAAGCCGACCAAAATATGGCAAACTCGTTATCTGACTTCTCTTTACCGCTATGTTTGCCAACAGACTTTTGCGCTTTGCGCTCATTTTCATCGTTGTTATCGCGCTGGCCGTGGCCGGTGTGATTGCGGCTCTTTTTTATCGCGTCAACGAAGACTCCGTGAAAAAGACCGTAGAGGATTTGTCGGCCAAAGCTTTGGGCGCAACCGTCGTTTTCGACGGCTCGGTAAAAGTTTCGCGCATGAGTTCCATGCAGGTGCAACTGCCTGCCATGACCTTTGTCGAAAAAGACAATCCCGAAGTCGTCATCGGTCGTGTGGCGGGCATCGATGCTGAAGTGTCGATGTGGTCGCTAGCCTTGGGCGTCGTACAGGTGCAGTCTGCCGTCGTGACAGGTTTGGAAAGCAAACTCGACGTGCCGCAACTGTCGGGCAACGCCCTTTTCGACGCCACCTTTGCCAATATCAAGTTTCCCGACGATTTGCGCATCCAAGCGGTAACGTTTAAAAACGCCAAACTCGATTTGTCGGTGACGGCGCACGAAACGCATTATGCCTATCGTCTTTCCGATCTTTACGTTTCGATGGGAAAGTTTTCCCCGGAAGTCACCACACCCTTTGAAATTT
>CALKKK010000101.1 GCA_937995395.1 uncultured Sutterella sp.
CGCATTGCATTTGAGGGAGCTCTAAATCAGGATAACAGGTATAGGAGAACCAAAAACCACAGCTACACCTTGATATAGCTGTGGTTTTTCGATTTTATGCTGACAAAGACAGGAGAAAACGACTATGAAACAGCAACGCGTTCTTTTTGTGTGTTTGGGTAACATTTGCCGTTCGCCCACGGCCGAAGGGATTTTCCGCAAGATGGTCCAAGACGAGGGGCTCGAAGCGTTCTTGACGATTGATTCGGCCGGCACCGGCAACTGGCACGTGGGCCAAGCCCCCGACAGCCGCGCGCAGGCCGCATGCCGCAAGGTCGGGATTGATATTTCCGGTCATAGAGCGCGTCAGGTGCGTGTGAATGACTTCTCGCACTTTGATCACATTTTGGCGTGCGACACGATGAACGAAGCCGATTTGAAAGCGCTCTGCCCCAAAGGCAGTACGGCACAGATTTCTCTCTTAATGCCCTATGCGGGAACTGATGAAACCGAAGTGCCCGATCCGTGGGAATACGGCCCCGAAGCCTTCGATCGGACGGTGGCGCGCTGTCAGGCAGCCTGCAAGGGGCTTTTGGAGACACTCAAAAAAGCTTAAGCAATCAAACGACGGACAACGTCGGGCAAGTCGAGCGGGCTTTGACAAATGGCATCGGCTCCCCAGTTTTTGATAGCGACCGTTGCCTTCGTATAGCCCCAGCCTGCCGCAATAAAGAGCACGCCGGCAGCTTTTGCGGCCAAGGCATCCCGATGGTCGTCACCGACGTAAACGATGTTTTTAAAGTTGTTGCCCGAGAGCCGAACGCCTTCGAGAATCGGATCGGGCAGGGGCTTCATTTTTCCCATGTCGCTACCCGAAACCAGGCACGAAGCTTGCGGCAGCAGTTCTTTCTCTTCACACAAGGGCTTGGCAAAAACGGCCGACTTATTGGTGACGATCCCCCAGACGATGCCCGCGCGCGTCAGTTCTTCGAGCATGAATTTCACACCTTCAAACACGTCGCACGCGTCATTCATGTGCCGACCGTAATCGTCCAAAAACTCTTGACGCATCGCCTCAAAAGCATCTGTTCCGGGCGCCATGCGCATGGCTTGCCACACCATGCCGCGCGCGCCGCTGCCGCAATACTCGCGCAAGGCTTCAAAGGATAGTGCCGGCAGCCCCCTGCGCGTGCGCAGACGATTGGCTGCGGCACACAAATCGGGAGCGCTGTCAATCAACGTGCCGTCCAAATCGAAAAGAACCAAGGTGTGGGTCATGGGAATCCGAAAAAAAGAAAACAAACGAAGAACGAGTATAGGGCAAAACAAAAGCGCCGAGAACTTTGAAAATTCTCGGCGCCATAACCGCTTAAGGTTTACTGCGGCGGCTGCTCGTCTTTGTTACCGATTTTCGGGATGCGAGCCGTCACATGCAAGGCTTGCAAAATCCGCTTCGGACCGCGAGAGTCGTGCTTGGGAGCCGGCGGCTCGGGCTCGGGTTCCGGCGGCGTCTCCACATCGGCTTTGTCGCACAAGTCGTTGAGTTCCTTTTGCAGAACTGCCACGATGCTGTAGCGGTTGACCAATTCGCGTGCATACTGCAAAAACGACAGATACAGTTCACAGCCGCGCATCGAGATGTTTTCATCCGAAATGGAGCTCAACAAATCTTCCTGCATGCGATCGATTTCGAGAACCAAGTCGTTGCTGTTTAAGCGAATCGTCTCGAGTGCGTGACGACCGTCGGTGGAATGCGCAAGTTTTTGCAGGTCGGCTGCCAACTGCAAGAGATTGCGCTTGGGTCTGCCGTGGTAGACGCGGTGGCGGTTGGCGATATGGTCTTTGACGACCGTCGTCAAGCGTTGCAGACCGCGACCGACTTCGCGCATGTTGGTATAGGCGCGGTAGTAGCAGTAACGGGCATCGCGATCGAGTTTGGTTTCCGACTGACGTTGCTGCGCCATGTTGTAGTAGACGCTGCGCTCTTCGCTCAAAAGATCGAAGTGCTTGGTGGCGTCGGCCTTCAATTTTCTCAAGGCGCTTTCGTTATCTCGCAAGAAAGCGGAAACCGTGGCTTCGAATAAATCGACCGAAGTGGCCAAGTGTTGACCCACGGTCGTATTGATGGCATCGCGCACCGAATTGCGGTCGTCTTTTTGGAAGATGACCGGGCGATCCTTTTCCTTGTTGGGAAGGATGAAGTTGGAGCGAATCAAAAGCGTCAAGACAAACAGGATCAAGGCGCAGATCATGTAGTTGCCGCCCACCATCACTAACAGACACATGATGCCGGCGACGGTGCAAGCCGTAAAGGCCGTCAAGAACCAGCCGCTGATCACGGTCAAAACGCCCGAGATACGATACACGGCCGTTTCGCGATCCCATGCGCCGTCGGCAAAGCTCGAACCCATGGCCACCATGAAGGTCACGTAGGTGGTGGACAACGGAAGCTTTAAGCTTGTGGCAGAGGCAATCAAAATGGAGCTCAACACCAAGTTGATCGATGCGCGCACATAGTCAAAGGGCAGAGCCGGTTCGTCACGCTTTAGCACGCGGGGCTTAAAGCGCGAACGCAAACCCGCTTGCAACGACACGGGCAGAATCTGACGCACGATGTTGCCCAAGGTCATGGAGCTGCGAACGAGCATGCGGCCCGGTAACGACGAGCCGAACTGTTCGTGTTCGCCGGCTTGGCTCGACGACAGGTTAATGGAGGTCTGCACCACGCGATGGGCTTTTTTACTGAACCAAAGCGTCGCTACCATCACCAAACCGGAAAGAAGCAGGAAAATGGTGGGCGCCGGAGACCCCTTCGAAAGGCTGTCCATCATATAGGTGGAAGCGTCCGTGCCGTTAGCCATAAAGTCCTTGACGGAATCCAAAGCGGCCAAGGGCACGCCCACGAAGTTCACCAAGTCGTTGCCGGCAAAGGCAAAGGCCAAAGAGAAGGTGCCGCTCAAAATGATGATGCGGAAAACGTTGGTGTTAAAGGCCCAGATCATCAACTGAAAGAGAATGCTCAAACCCACAAAGAGCGTGAGCAAAATCATCGAGGTGTTGGCATCGATCCAATCGAGCCATTCGGGACGCATGAAGCTTGCACCCTTGGCACCCTTCATCACCAGGAAGTAGAAAATTGCGGTGATGGCAAAGCCGCCGAAGATGCCGCCGATGCGGCGATACATGGCTTCAAAATGGAAGGTAAAGATCAAGCGCGCAATGTACTGCACGACCGTGCCCGAAACGAAAGCTACGGCTACCGAGATCAAAATACCGGAAATAATGGTCAAAGCCTTGGCGCTGTTGATGTAATTGACGACTTCGGCGAAACTGCCGTCGGTCATGTAAATCTTAAAAAGCGCTGCAGCCAGGGCGCTGCCCAACAATTCGAAGATGATGGAAACGGTGGTGGAAGTAGGCAATCCCAACGAGTTAAAGGTATCCAACAGCAGTACGTCGGAGACCATCACCGCAAAGAAGATCACCATGATTTCGCCGAAGGTGAACATCTGCGGGTGAAAAACGCCCGAGCGCGCGATTTCCATCATGCCCGAAGAGAAGGTAGCGCCCAAAAGCACGCCGAGACTGGCCACCCACATCGTGGTGCGGAAAGTGGCAATACGGCAGCCCAAAGCGGAGTTCAGGAAGTTGACCGCGTCGTTACTGACGCCGACAAACAGGTCAAAGCAAGCCAAAACGGCGAGAAAGCCGAGGATTACAAGGTAAAAATCAGTCATTTGCAGACCACTGAGGAGGGAATGAATCGATTATTCAGGGGGCAGTCTGACAGCGGTTTATGACAGATTTATGACAAAGAGGGAAAAATGTGACAAATCTATGACAGATTTTTGCGGGAGAAAAAATCCATGAAAAAAGGAAAGGTCGAGAGATCTCAAACCTTTCCTTTCCTACCTAAGCTTACGACAACGACGACTTTTTGGTGCCGCGCTTACTTTGCGTGCGCTGCGCTTTCATGCGCTTGACTTGTTTGCGGCTCTTGGGAGCGGCGCTCACAGTCTTCTTTTTGCCGAGGCCGGAAACAGGTTTTTTCACGCCTTTGGCCCCCGGATCGGCTTTAGCGGCTAAAATGCGCACCGAATTTTCGGATTTTGCTTTTTGTTTTTCTTCGTCCATCGGGCGATAGAAAACGAGCATCTTGCCGATGGCTTGAATGCGGGCTGCACCCAATTTTTCGGCGATGCTTGTGTACATCGATTCGCGTTCTTCGCGATCGTCGCCCACAACGTGGACTTTCACAAGACCGTGGTCGCTTAACGCACGATCGATTTCTTTCATGACGGCGTCCGTGAGGCCTTTTTCGCCCATCAAGACGCCGACATTGAGGTGGTGAGCCTGACTGCGCAATTCGAGTCGAAGGCTGCGCTCTAAAATTAATTCGGCCATAAATATGAAAACAAATGATGTGTTGCCGGCGTCTGACAGCTAGGCCGGCGGGACATCAAACAAGTATAGAAACAAGAAAATAATCCGCCATTGTACCTATTTGGTTCTGCAATATGCCTAAATCACTGAAAAAACTGCGTTCCAACCGTGCTTGGATCGAACGCCACATCAACGATCCCTTTGTCAAAAAGAGCCGCCAAGAAGGCTATCGCGCCCGTTCCGTCTATAAATTGACGGAGTTGGACGATCGCGAACACCTCTTTAAACCGGGCATGACCGTTGTCGACTTGGGAAGCGCGCCGGGTAGCTGGACGCAGATTGCCGTCGAGCGCATGACCGATAAAGACGGGCAATTGAAGGGCCGCGTCATTGCCATGGATATCCTGCCGATGGACCCGGTCGAAGGCGCCGTCTTTATTCAGGGCGACTTCAGAGAGCAGGAAGTGGCAGACAAACTCTCCGAAGTTGTGGGCGACGAAGGCGTAGACGTTGTCATCAGCGACATGGCGCCCAACCTGTCGGGTGTTGCCATGGTCGACGCCAACGCGAGTATCTATTTAAATGAGTTGGCACTTGACTTTGCCGTGCAACACTTAAAGCCTGAGGGCGTTTTCGTCACCAAGTCTTTTCAGGGCTCGGGCTACTCGCAATTTATCGAAGCCTGCAAAAAGGCCTTTAAGAGCGTGGCGCAAAGAAAACCCGAAGCAAGCCGCGGGTCAAGCGCTGAAATGTATGTGGTGGCCAGAGGCTTAAAGCCCGCCAAATAACCCGATCGGTAACCGTTGCATACAAAAAGCATCGTGCCGATAGAACACAACAAGACGTTTTTTCGCTAGTCTTACTGTGCAAAATTTTCGGCTGCATTGAGCCGCGATGAGTTTTTAGAGTTTTAATAAGAAAAGAGGCATTACCTTGGATAACAAGATGATCGGCCGTATTCTGGTCTGGGTCTTGATCGCGTTTGTGTTGTTTACGGTGTTTCGTCAGTTTGACGGACAGCGTGACATCGTGGCGCCGGCCGACCAGACGAGCTATACCCAGTTTATGAACGACGCCAAAGAGGGCAAGATCAAGCGTGTCGATGTGCAGGGTCGCAAGATCACCGTGACGCCGGCCACGGGTCCCGCGTACTCGATCACGAGCCCCGGCGACTTGTGGATGGTGGAAGATCTGCGTAAAAACGGCGTTCAGGTTTACGGTAAAGCCGAAGAAGAACCGTCGTTTTTGGAAACGATTTTTGTCAGTTGGTTCCCGATGCTGCTTTTGATCGGCGTGTGGATCTTCTTCATGCGTCAGATGAACGGCGGCAGGGGCGGTGCTTTTACCTTCGGTAAGAGCAAAGCTCGCAAGTTGGACGATACCAGCAACAAGGTGCGCTTTGCCGATGTGGCAGGGTGCGACGAAGCCAAGGAAGACGTTCAGGAAGTCGTCGACTTCTTGCGCGATCCGTCGCGATTCCAACGATTGGGCGGTCATATTCCTCGCGGCATTTTGCTCGTGGGCTCGCCCGGCACCGGTAAAACGCTTTTGGCCAAGGCCATCGCAGGCGAAGCCGGCGTGCCGTTTTTCTCGATTTCGGGTTCGGACTTCGTGGAAATGTTCGTGGGCGTGGGCGCGGCTCGCGTGCGCGACATGTTTGAAAATGCCAAGAAGAATTCGCCTTGCATCATCTTCATTGACGAAATCGATGCCGTGGGCCGTCAGCGCGGCGCCGGTCTTGGCGGCGGCAACGACGAACGCGAACAGACTTTGAACCAGATGCTCGTGGAAATGGACGGCTTTGAAACGGGCAGCAACGTGATTGTCATTGCCGCAACGAACCGTCCCGACGTTTTGGACCCGGCACTGTTGCGTCCGGGGCGCTTTGACCGTCAGGTTGTGGTGCCCTTGCCCGACATTCGCGGTCGCGAACAGATTTTGAACGTGCACATGAAAAAGGTTCCGTTGGGCACCGATGTCAAGGGCGACGTGATTGCCCGCGGCACGCCGGGCTTTTCGGGCGCCGACTTGGCCAACTTGGTCAACGAAGCCGCACTTTTTGCCGCACGCCGCAATGCGCGCGTGGTGGAAATGATCGACTTCGAACAGGCCAAAGACAAGATCATGATGGGTGCCGAGCGCAAGTCCATGGTGATGAGCGAAGACGAACGTCGAAATACCGCTTATCACGAATCGGGCCACGCTTTGGTTGCCAAACTGTTGCCCAAGTCCGATCCGGTGCACAAAGTCACGATCATCCCGCGCGGCCGCGCTTTGGGCGTGACCATGCAGTTGCCCGAAGAAGATCGTTATGCCTATGATCGCGAATATCTCTTAAGTCGCATCGCCATTCTCTTTGGCGGTCGTATTGCCGAAGAAGTGTTCATGCATCAGATGACCACGGGCGCAAGCAACGACTTTGAACGCGCCACGCAAATGGCGCGCGACATGGTCACTCGCTACGGCATGAGCGACAAGATGGGCGTGATGGTCTATGCCGAAAACGAAGGCGAAGTGTTCTTGGGTCGTTCCGTCACGCGCACGACGCACATTTCGGAAAAGACCATGCAGGCTGTGGATGCCGAAATCCGCTCGATTTTGGAAACGCAGTATGCGCGAGCCCGCAAGCTTATCGAAGATCATATGGACGAAATGCACGCCATGGCCAAGGCTTTGCTCGAATGGGAAACCATCGACGGCGAGCAGATCGACGACATTTTGGCCGGCCGCGAACCACGTCCTCCGAAGGGCTTTGTGGTGCGTCAGGGCAATGCTGCCAAGCCCTCAGCCGAGCCTGAAATGAAGGCTGCCGAAGCCGCACCGGAGTCGACCGACGAAGTGAAAGTCGGCGAAACGGTGCAGCCCGAAGAAGTGCATGACGAGGCGCCTTCCGAAGTCCCTGCCGATGAGCCGGCTCCCAAGCCGCGTCGAGTGCGTCGCACGGTGAAAAAGGTTGATCCCAAGCCGGAAGACGCTTCTGACGAAAAGTCCGAAGACGCGGCGCCGAAAAAGAGCGATTCGACCGACAATGCATGATTTTTTAGAGGCTTAAGCGCTTAGAATTCTCAAGCGCTACGAAAGGCGGAGAGAGAAGTTCGTAGAGAATTCTTTTTCCGCTTTTTTCTTTGGTTTGAGAAAAGGAAAAAACAATGACCAAGGCTTTGACTTGGAAGTGCCGCGACCGCGTTTTGGATTTGACGCGCCCGTTGGTGATGGGGATTGTGAACGCTACGCCCGATTCGTTTTCCGACGGAGGCTTGCACGCCTCGCGTCACGAAGCGATTGCCTGGGGCGAAAAACTTCTCTCGGAGGGCGCCGACATTTTGGATATCGGCGGCGAATCCACGCGCCCCGGTGCGGCCGACGTGTCGGTCGAAGAAGAGTTGGAGCGTGTGGTGCCGGTTGTGAAAAGTCTGGTGAAAGCCGGGGCCGTCGTATCGGTCGATACTAGCAAACCCGAAGTGATGAGGGAAAGTTTAAAGGCGGGCGCACACATCATCAACGACATTCGTGCGTTTGCTTTGCCCGGAGCGGTTGAGGCCGTCAAAGATTCGGGAGCGGGTCTTGTGATCATGCACATGCTCGGGGCTCCTCGCACCATGCAGACGGCTCCCAAGTATGATGATCTTTTGGGCGAAATCCAAGCCTTTTTGCGTGCGCGCGAAGCCGTACTGCTTACTGCGGGCGTTGCGCTTGAACAAATTTGCTGGGACGCAGGTTTCGGGTTTGGGAAAACTGTCGCACACAATTTTTCCATTTTGAAAGCCACCGAGTTTTTTGTCGACTCGGGGCGCCCGTATCTGATGGGTTTGTCTCGCAAGTCGAGTTTGGGTGCCGTGACCGGCATTGAAAAAGCAAGCGAACGTATCACGGCCAGTGTGGCGGGGGCTTTGATCGCTGTGGAGCGCGGGGCTCAAATCGTGCGCGTGCACGATGTGCGCGAAACGTGCGAGGCGCTCAAGGTTTGGCAAGCCACGGTAACTGCCGAGTAAAATGATTGGATTAGGATTTTTTTTCGAAGGAAAAATTATGGCTCGCCGCTATTTCGGAACCGACGGTGTTCGCGGGACTGTCGGACAACACCCCATTACGCCCGACTTCGTTTTGCTTTTGGGGCAGGCGGCCGGACGCGTCTTTTCTCGCTATGTGAAAAACGGGCGAGCCACGGTCTTGATCGGTAAAGACACGCGCGTTTCGGGTTATATGTTGGAAGCCGCTTTGGAAGCGGGTTTTTCGGCCGCAGGGGTCGACACGCTTCTTTGCGGTCCGGTGCCTACACCTGCCGTGGCGTATCTCACCCGCGCACTGCGCCTGGAGGCCGGCGTCGTCATCAGCGCAAGCCACAATCCTTATCACGACAACGGCATCAAGTTTTTTTCGGCGCAAGGCACGAAGTTGCCCGATGCCATTGAAGAAGAAATCGAAGCCGAAATGGACAAGGGTTTTGCGTGTGTCGAAAGCGACATGCTCGGCAAAGCGCGCCGTTTGGACGATGCTTCGGGGCGCTACGTCGAATTTTGTAAGAGCACCTTTCCGCATCGCTCCGACTTAAAGGGCATCAAGCTTTATCTGGATTGCGCCAACGGCGCAGCCTATCACGTGGCCCCTGCCGTGTTCCATGAATTGGGGGCCGAAACGGTTGTCGACGGCGCAAGTCCCGACGGCTTTAACATCAATCGCGGCGTGGGAGCCACCCACACCGAAACGTTGGCCGAGCGCACGCGTGCGGCAGGCTGCGACATGGGTTTGGCCTTTGACGGCGACGCCGACCGATTGATCATGGCCGATAACGAGGGTAACGTCTACGACGGCGACAGCCTTTTGTACGTCATGGCCTTTGAGCGCATCGTAGCGCAGGGACACGCTTCGGGCGTTGTCGGAACGCTCATGACCAATTACGGGCTTGAAAAACGTTTGGTGCAACTTAATATCGAGTTTGCCCGCGCCAAGGTGGGCGATCGTTACGTCATGGAGCTTTTAAAGCAAAAAGGGTGGCTCTACGGCGGCGAAGGCTCGGGTCACTTGATCGCTTTGGATTGTCAGACGACGGGCGACGGGATTGTGAGCGCTTTGCAGGTGCTCTCTGCCGTGACTCGCCGCCAAAAGAGCCTCAAGGAGCTTTGCTCGGACTTGACCTTGATGCCGCAAGTTTTGATCAACAAACGCATCGAAAAGGGCTATGACTGGCAGGGCAATGCCGGCTTTACGGCAGCGGTGGAAAGTGCCAAAAAAGCCGTCGAAGGACGCGGGCGCGTGTTGATTCGCCCGTCGGGCACAGAACCCTTGTTGCGCATTATGGTGGAGGCCGATGACAGAGCCTTTGCGCAAAGTTTGGCCGAGGCGATGGCCGAAGCCTTAAAGTAAGCCGATCGACGCGCGAAAACGAGAAAAAATTTCGTGCAAACGCGCTAAAATCAAACCTTTGTCCGAAGTTGCGCTTTTCAATCTTCGGGCAAAGGTGAAATTTTTTTAGCGGAACCCAATTTTTTACTGAATCTGAATTTATGAAACCCGAAACCTACATGACGGCCGCCGACATACGCGCGGCATACCTGAAGTTTTTCGAAAGCAAGGGGCACCCCATCATCGCTTCGAGCCCCGTGGTTCCGCAAGACGATCCGACGTTGCTCTTTACCAACGCCGGTATGAACCAATTTAAGGACAATTTCCTCGGTTTGGACAAGAGTCTGAAGCGCGCCGCCACCGCACAAAAGTGCATTCGTGCCGGCGGCAAGCACAACGACTTGGATAACGTCGGCTATACGGCGCGTCACCACACATTCTTTGAAATGCTCGGCAACTTCAGCTTCGGCGACTACTTCAAGCGCGAAGCCATTCACTGGGCATGGGAATTGTTAACGACCGTTTATAAGCTTCCGGCAGAGCGCCTGTGGGTGACGGTTTACATCGAAGACGACGAAGCCTACGAAATTTGGAACAAGGAAATCGGTGTTCCGACCGACAGAATCGTGCGCATTGGCGACAACAAGGGCGCTCGCTACATGTCGGACAACTTCTGGATGATGGGCGACACCGGACCCTGCGGTCCGTGCTCGGAAATCTTCTATGACCGCGGTCCCAAGGTTCAGGGCGGCCCTCCGGGAAGCCCGGACGAAGACGGCGACCGTTACATGGAAATCTGGAACTTGGTGTTTACGCAGTTTAACCGCGACACCGCCGGCAACATGAACCGTTTGCCCAAGCCTAACATCGATACCGGTATGGGGCTGGAACGTTTGGCAAGCGTCTTGCAGGACGTTCCCTCCAACTACGACATCGATCTCTTCCAGAACTTGATGGCCGCCGCCAAGGCTGCCGTGGAAGCTGTTGGAGCCGTTGACGTCGATCCCCAGAGCCCGTCTCTGAAGGTGATTGCCGACCATATCCGTTCTTGCGCTTTTGCCATTGCCGACGGCGTCGTGCCCGGCAACGAAGGCCGCGCCTATGTGTTGCGTCGCATCTGCCGTCGCGCCATCCGTCACGGCTATAAGTTGGGTGCTCGCGGTACGTTCTTCTATAAGCTCGTGGAGCCGCTCGCACAGGAAATGGGCGACATCTATCCCGAATTGAAGAACCCCAAGATTAGCCAGGCCCTGCGCGCTGAAGAAGAACGTTTCTTGCAGACCCTTTCCAACGGCATGCAGATTTTGGACGAAGCCATCCAAGCTTCGACCAACGGTATTTTGTCCGGCGACATCGCCTTTAAGTTGCATGACACCTACGGCTTCCCCGTGGATTTAACCGGCGACGTTTGCCGCGAACGCAACATCGAAGTCGATGTGGCCGGTTTTGATGCCGCCATGCTTGAGCAGCGCAACAAGGCGCGTGCCGCAGGCAAATTTAAGATTGCCGCCGACGTGCTGTTTACAGGCGACAACAACGAATTTACAGGCTACGCCGACGTCAATACCGACGGCTGCAAGGTTTTGGCCATCTACAAGGACGGCACCGAAACCGAAGAAGCCGTGGCCGGCGACGACGTGCTCGTCGTTTTGGACAAGACCCCGTTTTATGCCGAAATGGGCGGTCAAGTGGGCGACGTCGGTAAGCTTGAAAACGGCACCACGCTTTTGACCGTGACGGATTGCTTAAAGTTAAAGGCCGCCGTCTTCAGTCACGTTTGCCACATCAATGAAGGCACGCTCAAAAAGGGCGATATCGTCAATGCGCATGTCGATACGCAAACTCGTGAAGCCATCAAGCGCAACCACTCGGCTACGCACATCATGCACAAGGCCTTGCGCGAAGTCTTGGGCGAACATGTCCGCCAGAAGGGTAGCCTTGTGAACGCCAACGTCACGCGCTTTGACTTCCTGCACGACAAGCCCATGACGGCCGAAGAAATTGCCGCAGTCGAAGACATCGTCAACGCCGAAATCTTGGCCAACACCGAAACGCAAACGCGCGTTTTGCCGGTTGAAGAAGCCAAGCAAACCGGTGCCGTGATGCTTTTCGGTGAAAAGTATGGCGAAACTGTGCGCGTTTTGAATATCGGTTCTTCCATCGAATTCTGCGGCGGCACGCACGTGGCGCGCACGGGCGACATCGGTGCTTTCAAGATCGTGTCCGAAGCCGGTATCTCCGCAGGCGTTCGTCGTGTGGAAGCCGTTACCGGCATGAATGCCGTGCGTTTGATGCAAAAGAATCAGGATATCCTGACGCAGGCAGCTTTGCGCTTTAAGGCGCCCGCTGACGAAGTGCCCGAAAAGATTGATCATTTGACGGCTCAGATGCACGACTTGGAAAAGCAGTTGGCAGAACTCAAGGCCAAGCTTGCCGCCAAGCAGGGTGCCGATATCGTTTCTGCTGCCGAAGACGTCAACGGCGTGAAGGTGTTGGTGGCAACGCTCGAAGGCATGGACGCCAAGACCTTGCGCGAAACGATGGACAATTTAAAGAGCAAGTTCGGTACGGCCGTGATCGTTTTGGCTGTCACGGGCGGTGAAAAGGTTCAGTTGTGCGCCGGTGTCACCAAGGACTTGATCGGTCGCATCAAGGCCGGTGAACTTGTCAACTTCGTTGCCGCACAAGCCGGCGGCAAGGGCGGCGGCAAGCCCGACATGGCCATGGCCGGTGCAAGCGACGCAGCAGCCATTCCGGCAGCGCTTGAAAGCGCCAAGAGCTGGATTGCCGAACGTCTCTAAGGCGTATTGAAGCGACAGAGGGCGAGTATGCGGGAAATCGATCTTTGCGGTTTGAAGTGTCCGATGCCGGTACTTCGAGTCAAGAAGGTTTTAAAGAATGCGGGGTCTGACGAGACGATTGCTTTCGTGACCGACGACCCCCATGCGCCTGAAGATATTCGCGTCTTTGCTGCTCAGAGCGGGCACACGATTGTCTCTCAAGACGACTTGGGGGACGGTCGGGTGAAGAACAGCTTGAGGCGTCGGGCGCAGTAAGCTGTAACCGGAGATGCTTTTTTTAGCGCTCGATTTGTCACGACTTTTTGTCGTTGCGATCGAGCGTTTTTATTTTGTCGCGCGAGGTGAGTTTTCCTTGTACGAGGTCGCGAATGAGCCCGTAGCGAATAAGATCAAGCTCTCGATACCAACAGAGCATGCGCACGCCGATGATCAAAAGCGTGCAAAACCACAGCGCAAATTGCTGATCGATGCCAAAGTGCCACATGCCGACATAAATCCAACTGCCCAAGAACCCTGCTGAGGCGTAGGGCTGTCGGTCGGATAGCACCATCGGCACTTTATTGAGCAACACGTCTCGAATCATGCCGCCCATCACACCGGTGCACACACCCAAAATGGTACTTGCCAAAAGCGGAACGCCCGATGAAAGGCTCAGCGCCGTACCGCTCACGCTAAAAAATCCCAAGCCCACGGCATCGCACCAGATAAACAAACTGTAGGGAATGTGATGGCGAAAGCGACGAATAATGGAAGGCGCAAAGGCGGCGAGAGCCACCGTCATCCAAACGTATGCTTCGTTTTCAATCCAATAAAAGTGCTGTGCGCCCAAGACAAGATCGCGAAACAGTCCTCCGCCAAAGGCCGTGGTAAAGGCCAAAACGAAAACTCCTACGGGATCGAAGCGTTTGCCTGCGGCAGCCAAAATACCCGCAATGGCAAAGGCCAAAATCCCGATAAAGTCGGCAATGGTCGTGAAGTCAATCGGCATGAACAAAGACGTCTCTCAAGAAAAAACGCGCACACTTGTCAGAAGCTACAAGGCTATTGTGCTACAAAACTTTGTGTCTGCCGAGCGTTTTTGCGGGTAATTCCTCGAAATTTGTGCGACAAAAATGCTCGCAATCACTAAGGCTAGGCAATTCTTCGTAGGGTGTTTGATTTGGATCAGAGCAAGGACTCGTCAGACGATGACAACTCGGGTAGCATAAGGCCTTCACCTTAGTTGAAGGTCGGCGGGTGCTCGTTTGAGGAGTAAAGGGGCACCGTTTGAGCATTCACCGATGTTCGAAGCGAAGAACTTCAGCCGGGCGAATGCGTTTCCTTTTTTGGAGACGACGGCATTTCGGACTTCATGACCAGCCTCACGAGGCGAAGCGAGAAGTGCTTAGGTAAGGCAGACCTACAACTCCCCCACTTTCAAAGCGGTCTTGCCCTATATAACAAGTGCATTCGGGTGAAAGGCGAGTGCACGAAAAAAGAGGGGAAGACGGCCCATGTTGTTAGGCGTTCTTCTTGGTGTGGCCACCGGAGCACTCTGGGGGCTCATTTACATTGCACCTTTGATGGTGCCCGAATATAACGCCGTCTTGGTGGCTTTGAGCCGCTTTATGGCGTTCGGTGTCATTTCTTTACCGTTTCTGTACGTGTTTCGTCGCGAAATCGACGGCTTTACGTGGGCCGACATTCGTCAGACGTTTCGACTTTCCCTTTTCGGAAACGTGCTCTTTTATTGCCTTTTGACGATTTGCATTCGTTTGGCAGGCGCCCCCTTGGCCGGCATGTTTATGGCCGTGATTCCGGTGTTGGTTGCCATTGTTTCCAACGTGCGCAATCGCGGTACGGCTGCCGAAGTGCCTTGGAGCAAGATTATTCCGCCGTTGGTCGTGATTTTTGCGGGGCTTTTGATTGCCAATATCACCGAATTTCAAAAGGCGGCCGCGCAGTCTGCCGAAGGCGGCGAAATGTATTGGATCGGTGTTGCCTTCGGGATTGCCGCCATCGTTTCGTGGACGTGGTTTTCCATTGCCAATGCCGAGTGGTTGTTGAAGTTTCCTAAAATCAGTACCGGTGCCTGGACGGCGTTGCAAGGCGTTACTGTCTTGCCGTTGGTATTGCTTCTTTTTGCCGTGATGGCTTGGCCCATGGGCTTGATGGATCGGACCGTGACGGAATTTGGGCCCGCACCGTGGAAATTTATCGGCGTGGCGCTGATGATCGGTCTTTTGTGCTCGTGGGTGGCGATGGTCTGCTGGAATCGCATGAGTCAGCTGTTGCCGGCCTCTTTGGGCGGCCAAATGATCGTCTTTGAATCGATCTTTGCCGTCATCTATGCGCTCATCTGGCGCGGCGAAATGCCGACCGTTTCCATGACCGTGGGGTTTGTGATTTTGATCGGCGGCGTTTTGGGTTCTTTGCGTGTTTTCCAGTCGCACGGCAAAACGCGGCAAGCAGGCGACGAACTCAAGTTCGATAAGAGACGAGAATTGGTGGCCAAGCTACGTTCTGCACAGGGTAAGATGCTGGCACCGCAGGCTGCTTTCGGCAAGTAGCCTTGAAAGATCTTTTCTCTGACATACTTCGGGCGCTCTTTCACGATTAAAGAGCGCCCGAAACATTGTTAAAACTCAAAGTTGTAGAGCACTTCGATGGCTTGGTTCACACCGGAGCTCGCCTCCACAAAGAGCTTGGGCATTAAGCGATAGCGCAACGTCAAGGTGCTTAAAGAGTCGAAAATGCTCATGGCATATTTGACCTGCAAGTCCGGCAGCACATAGCCCGAAACCACCACCTGCGAATTATCTCCCACGCCCTGCGTGGAAACGCCCAAGTCGCGAATCATCAAAGCGTCGCCGATGCCTGAAATCAATTGTCCGGTTTGAGAGAGCCCGATCGTCAATAGGGCAGACGACAACATCGAATTGTCTTCGGCGTTGGTTTCAAGACCTCGGCCGCGCAACAGGTAAGACAGTTGCGAGGCTTGATCCATCGAGGGGTCGGAAAAGATTTCGGACTGCATGCGGCTCACGTTACCGTTGACGCGAATGCCCACCGTCACATAGTCTTCGACGGCATCGGGATTGCGCTCGGCAACGAGTTCCACCACCGGGTCGGAAACGGGTCCCGCGAAGATAAAGGCGCCTTTCTTGATGATCAAATCCTGACCGTAGGCCTGAAAGCGTCCGTCGGGGATGGTGAGCGTGCCGCGCAAGCCTAGCGTTTCGTTGGTTTGCGTGACGGTCACGGTGCCTGCCAATTGCGCCATCAAACCAAAGGCTTCGACTCGCACGTCG
The DNA here is from genome assembly GCA_937995395.1 of uncultured Sutterella sp. Classification (GTDB taxonomy): domain Bacteria; phylum Pseudomonadota; class Gammaproteobacteria; order Burkholderiales; family Burkholderiaceae_F; genus Duodenibacillus. The sequence continues at coordinate 15,797 of CALKKK010000101.1, forward strand.
TCACCCAAAGCAATCGCAAGCGTACTGTCGATCGCCAGGGGTTTGGATGCGGTTTTGACAATCGGATTCATGTCGGCGTCCACAATCACTTCGTCGTCCGACACTGTGACGGCAGACGCCGGAATCGATTCGGCACTCAAGCGCGCCTGAGGGATTTCGATTTTGCCCGAAAGCGCGATACGCTTGTCGTCGACCGCAACTGTCACATCGGGCGTGACCGATGCTTTGACATAAGGGGCGGAAACGATGCGGAAATCCTTGCCTTTGACATGCACGAACGCTGTCGGTACTTGAATGTTTTTCCACTTGGCTTTGCCCTCAAAATTTAGCGGCCCTTCGGCACTCACCAACTTGCCGGTAAAGACGGAGTTGTCTCCGGCAAAGGTCAAACGAAAGTCCGAAGGCTGCATGTCCAAAGGAATCGTCGGACCGTAAAGTTGTAGTGAATGAATGTCGATGTTGCCGGTGACGCGCGGTGCTTCGGGCGTTCCCGTCAACGTCAAGTCGGTCGTGACAAACCCCAGCGTTTTCGTTAAGGGTGAAAGTGAGGAAATGATTCCGGAAAATTCGTCCAAATCGAGTTTATTGCTTGTCACGCGCGCTTGCAGTTGAGGGTTGCCTGCCGGATCCGTGACCGTCAATGCGGCTTTCAAGGGATTGTCGGGCGTCACGGCGACCGTTAAGTCGGCTACGGCCTTGTTTTGTGCCAATGTGGCGGCAACGTGCGCCGTCCTTAAAGTGACTTCCACGGGCTTATCCGACACACGGGCTTTGAGCCCGATGCCTGCCGCATCAATGTCGGCCGTGACGGTGGCGTGCTCGACACTCGGTTGCGTCCAACGCGCCTGAATGGCGCCTTTGACTTTGCCCGTGAGTCTGACGCCTGCCGGCGCATATCTTTGCGCGAGCGCCAAAGGCCAGTCGGCAAAAGCGAGGTCGGCAGAACCCGCTTGTGCAAGCGTGGCCGTGTTGTTGACGCACATGCGCGCATGGTTTTTGTTTTCTTGCCAGCAGTGTTTGCCCACCGTCAAACTTTGCTTGTCGATATTGACTGTAAAGGCAGGTTTTCCGGAAGCGCTCCATTGCGTCTTGGCCACGCGCAGATCGCCTCGGGTCAAGGTCGAAGCCCAAACGTTGAAGGCCTCATCGAGTTTTGCTTGCCACGCCAGACGTGCAGAGATATCGGCACCGGCCACATCTGCGGAGAGCGTGTGTTTGGCCAAAGTGCCGTTGACGGTGACGGCGGCCTTTTCAATCGTTTGATCGGAGATTTGGACGCCGTTTGCCGACAAGGCGACTCTGGAAGCCGTTTGCCCCAATGCCTTGATATCGGCCGAGAGATTGAGTTGCTTGATCGAGTAGGTGTCGTAATGAACGCCGCTGCCTTTGAGATTGGCTTTGACGTTGACGGCATCAAGCGCACCGTCGGCAGCGATGTCGCCGGCGACCGTCCCTTTGAGCTTGGGATCGAAAAGAGACAATTGCGGCGCATTGAGCACAACCTTTGCCGTCAACGTTTCGCCCGAATAGGTTGCACGGCCTTCTAGGCGGTTTTTTGCCAACTGCGCCTTGAAGGTTCGGAGGTCAAGCGCAAAAGCGTCGTTCACTGTGGCGCTCAAGTCAACCGACATGGGGTGCCCGGCAAGAAGGCCCATGAGTTTTAAGTTTGAAATGTCGGCCGTGTAGTGCGCAAAACGATCATCGGTTTCAAAGTTTGCCTCCATGTCAAGCTGGGCATTGCCCTTGGCCAAGGGGTGGGGAGAAGCGATGTGAAGCGCCTTTAAAACGGCGTCGATGTCGGCAACCGTCGCTTGCGATCGGCTTGAGAGTGTTAAGCCCGTGTCGGTCAGACGGCCGTTGCCGGTCAGAGACGCTTTCATTTGTGTTTGCGGCAACAACAAAAGCGCATAATCAAAGGCAAGTTTCTGACCACGGACATCAAGGTGGGTTTTGATTTTCGGATATTGCGGTAAAGTGGCTGTCGTTTCTGATGAGATAAGCCAGTCGTTGAAGTTGCCCGTGAGTTTCAGCGTTTGCACGTCAATGTCTGCGTCACCCTTGACGGATTCGCCTAAAAGCGCTTGCGGGATTTTGACGCGTGCAGAAAGCGTCAAGTCGACGGGCAATTCCTGTTTGGCGATATCGACCGTTCCCGTTAACGTCACGGGGTCGGGCGAGACGATTTCGGCTTTGAGATTAAGACCGCTTAAAAGGGCTCCCTCGATGGCGGCATTGCCTGCAACCGTGCCGAAGTTTTCAATGGCAATGTCTTCGAACGCAATGTCGGTTTTAAGCGGCCACGTTTCGCGTGTGGCGATGTCGACGTTGCCCGAAACTTTGGCAAAGGGCGTGACGGCAGAAAGTTTTATGAGCGTCACTTGGCTTTCTTTGGCGGCAAGACGCACGGAAAGCGTATCGATCAAGCGCTCTTCGTTAACAACGAGACTTTCCAAAGAAAGCTGTGCGAGTTCGACTTCCAAAGGCAATGTGATGTCGGGTAGTGTCGGCAACAACGGGGCTTCAAAAAGAGAAGCGATCGTTTGTGCCAAGGGCTTGGGATCTTCGGCCGGTGTCGGCGGCAACGTGAGAGAAAGCGTTTTTAAAGTCGTTTGACCGAGACTGATGCTTGACTGACGCCCTTTGACGGAGGTTTCAAAGGCGTCCAGTTGAACCTGCGTGCCGTCAAAAGCCAAGAAGCTGTCGGTCAAGCTGATCGAAGCTACTTCAAAGCCCACGGGTAAAACCAAGGGGGCGGTGTCGGACGAGGGTTCTGCTGCAGACTCCATTTTGATTGACTCGGTCGCAGAAGTGACTTCAAGGCGCAAACCCTCGGAGTTGAAGTGCGCAATCGAAACGAACCGATCCAAGGGCGCAATGTTGGCAACGGAATAGTGCAATGCCTTTGCAGAAAGTTTGATGCCGGCGTCATTAAAAGCCACACCTTCGAATTTCGCGTTAAAAAGCGTGCCTTGTACTTTCTCGATCGTCAACGTCGGCAGTGTTTTTTGCAACAAACTCACCGAGAGCGATAAACCCAAAGGCGTAACGGCCAAAACGACGACCGCCACCAAGAGTGTCGTGAAGCCTGCAAAGAGGGCAAGCGTTGTTGCCATGAGAGCTTTTAAGACTCGCATTACAAAGCACCTCCCAAGCCGAAATAAAAATGCATGCCGCGATCCAAGTCGCTTGCAATAGGCCAAGCCACGTCGACCTTGACGGGACCGATGGGCGAATTCCAACGAACGCCTACGCCCGCACCTTTATTCAAAGAAAAGTCGTCGAACTTTTTGACCGAGTCGCCTGCGTCGACAAAAGCCGCTGCCCACCAGTTGCCCGTGACGTTATATTGGTATTCGATGGAGGCTGTAGCCATTTTGCTGCCGCCCGTGAGTTCGCCGCTGTCCTTTTTAGGCGAAATCGATTTGTAGTCGTAGCCGCGCACGCTGTTGTCGCCACCTGCGAAGAATCGCAAATCGGGCGGAACGCCGTTTAAGTCGTCGGTTTCAATCCAACCTAAGGTTGCGCGCACAACGAAGCGATGTTTGGCGGCAAAGGTTCTGAGCCACGTTTGAGAAGCTTCCATGCGCACGAAGTCCGACTCCGATGCCCAGATGCCGTTAGCGACCGAAACGGCATAGCGCTGCGTGTCGCCCCAGTCCGGAGACAAGCCCCCTCTGGCGCGCGTGCGGGTAAAAGAGATGCCCGGATAGATCACAAGTTTGTTGTTGTCGACTTCTGCCTGCGTGAAGTTGTCGCTTAAGACATTGAGACTAGCGCTTCGCACCCAGCCCGATTCCAACTCTTGGTTGCGAGAGACGCTTGCCGCAAATTGGCTCGATTGCGTGTCGTTTAAGTCCGTGTACTTGTAGCCACCTTGCACCAACCAATAGTCGCCCAAAGGATCGTCTTGCGTGGGGATGCGATAGCTTAAGTCCAAGACCTGCTCTTTAGCCGAGACGTCGGTTGTGACTTCAAAGCTGTGCCCCTTTTCGTTGACCCAGGGGCGCGTCCATTTGATCTTAGCTTTGGGGCCGATATCGGACGAATAGCCCAAGCCCGTTTCCACCAAATTGCGTTTGCGAGGCGACACAGTGACTTCGACCGGCAGGTGTTTATCGGGATCGAGCTTTCCGGTCTCAAAATCGGGTTCGGCGGCAATGGAAGCAAACCAACCGGTATCGCCCAAGCGTTTGCTTAAATTTGCGTATTGGGCATAGTCGTATTCTTCACCCTCGGTGATTTTCTCCAGTCCCTTGAGATAGGCTTCGTCAATTTGAGAGCCCTTGTAAGTGATCTTGCCCCAGCGATAACGCGGGCCGCTGTCGTAGTGCAGATGCCAAACGGCGGCTTTGGCCTCTGGCGACACCGCCAAGCGCTTGTCGGTAAAGCGCCCTTCGAAATAGCCTTTGGCTAGAGACAACGACAGAATCTCGTCTTTAAACGCGGTGTAGGTGCCGTGATTCAATGGCGTTCCCGCTTGCGGAATATTGCCGATCAAAAGGGCAAAGTCGGGGTCTTGGCGGGCCTCACCCGTAATGTTCAAATCGGGGGCAAGCAGTTTGACTTGGTCTCCTGCCTGAACGTCGGCAATCAATTCTCGAGAACCGTTATCGGTGCGTTTGAATTTCACGTCAATGTCGGGCGTGTAGTAGCCCAAAGCTTTCAGACCCTCGACAACGGCGCGGCGAAGACTTCTGGCAGCAGCTGCCGGGTTTTGCTCGTCCAATTCGCCGATATGCGCTTCAACGTTGTCTTTGAGTTCGCCCGTAATGCCGTTGATTTCGACGCGATAGTCTGCGGCTGCGCATACGTTTGCAACGGCCAAGGCCGAAAGGGTGGAAACGACGGCAAAAGAAAGAGCAGACTTTTTCACACGAAAACCTCTGAAGCGACAAAACGACAAGCGCACGATCGGGCTTGGTTCAAAAGACAAAATTGGTGACGTCAATAAGTCTAGCAGTGGATGCGAAATGCGGTACGTCGCGAAATGTGAGAAAACTTGACAGGAGGCAGAAGAGAAAAACGGCGGTGGAGGCCTGAAAACTCCACCGCCGTTAAGACGAACCCCGAGAAGCGATAAACAAACCGCAGGAGAACCGGTTGTTGGATATTGTGACTGCCGACATCGACCCCGATGATGTCTTGAGAATGGCGGTCAATCCATGCGTTTCTCAGTTGGTGAAATATTAACTCAAATGAGAATCATTTGCAACTAGAATGGGGTAAAAATTTACGGGATCGTGTGAGTGGATTGATTTTAAAGAGAAAAATTTTTAGTTAGTTTTTTCGGAGGGCTTGCCTGATGCCCGGGCTGTCGTGTCAGTGTGCGCCCGAATGGCAACGTTTGCTTTCGTGAGTCCGGCCTCGGAGTGCTCGGCAATGAACTTGTCGAGTTCGGCAAGTTCCGCATTGGCTGACTCCCATTCTTTTCGGAAGTTAGGATCCGCGAGCGAGTCGCTCAACATGTCACGCCAAGTTTTGGTCGCTTTCATAGGAATCCTGTTCTTTCGCATGTGCGGTGAAAGCTTGAGCAGTGAACAAGCCGCAATGATACAAAAAAAGGGCGACGAGTACGTGCTGTACCGTCGCCTTAAAGTAAACCCCGAGAACGACCCCAAACCGCAGGAGAAACAGTTTGTTAGGCTAGAAGGACAACCGAGCATCGACCCCAACGATGCCTGACTAGGAAGGAAGGTTGTCAGCCATTGCGTTCTTCAGTTGGTGGAATATTAACGTAAATGAGAATCATTCTCAATAAGTAAAACACCCTAAAATGTATCCAAGTGTTACAAATCGGTCGCGGGGCCTGAATTTACGGGCTCTTTTTGAGTCGGTAACGCTGATCGGGAGATCGAGCTGGCTTTGTCGGTTCGATCAGGTTGGCTGCGACAAGTGTTTTTAGATAACCAAAGATGCTGTTGCGAGACAATTCCAGCGCTTGCGCCAATTCGGTTGCCGACATCGACTCCCGGTGTGAGAGTCGAGCTAAAAGTTCGCGGGAGACCTTGGCGGCTTTCGGCGTTCGGAAAAGCTTTGCCGTCGGATCGTTTGTGATGCGAGCCTCGGACGTCTGAGGTCAGTGCATGGGTAATATGAGGCGAAAGCGGGTTAAGCTCGATTCGATTTTTGGAGCGGGCAATCCGTGAAAGCGTAAGGCTTCTCGGATCATGAGCAGCCCCGCACCTCTGTTTTCGACAACAGAACCGTCGCCGAAGGGCGTTGTTTCAAGTAACATCGAAAGACGTTGGTTGCGCGCAATGCTGAGCCTGGCTTCGTCGCTCAATAACAATTCCATGGTTTGGGGACCGTAGAGGCCGCCGGGATTTGTCATTTCCAAACGATCGGCAAAGAGGTTGACTTCTATCGAAGCGTGGCGTGCCAACGGAGAATAATCGCGGTGCTGCAAAGCATTGGACATTGCCTCGACAAGCACGATCACCGGAAAAAGCCTTTCTTGTCGATCGCCGATTTTCGTGAGCTCGACAAGAAGCTTGACCGAATTGTAGAGTAAGTCCGAAATCGGACCGCAAAGCGTTTTGGAAAAGACGTTGCTTTTGCTCTCGGTCGTCGTGCTTTTGTCGATTCCGGCGTATTGCGTGACCGTCACGCAAAGCTTGGGAAAGAATTGTTGCGGGTAGGTTCCAAAGGCCAAGAGCGCCGCGAGCGTCGGGTGGCGTTTGCCCTTATCCTTTCCCGTTCCGCCGAGCGTCACGTTC
>CALKKK010000102.1 GCA_937995395.1 uncultured Sutterella sp.
GGATAACTCCTCTCTGAAAGAGACCTCCTTTTGCATCTCAAACACCTATGAAAATTAAGGAATCAGACCAAAAGAGCCATCTCTACGGCTTGTTTTATCGATTCTTTGAGTAACTGTTGCCCCCTCCGTGCAGTTGCCGAACCGATCATGACAAATTCACGGTTGTGAAGAGCCAACGTCTCTGACAATTCGTTCGAAGCGACAGTGTCCGAACAAACGACGACGTGATCGATTCTGACAGTGAAGCGATCCGTATGACGATCGCCGGAGCTCACGCGCACGGAATAGTTGTCAACAGCTTCGATATTGATGTTGTCAAAGGTATGCAAGCCGTTGATCAATAGCCATTTCAACTTCAAAGCCAACGAGGGGGTACCGGAAATCGTTTGAAGTTGATTCCGTTCGTTTTCCATCAAATAGACCGAACGCGCAGAAGGCTCCACTTCGGGAATAAAACCCAAAACACCGCCGGCATGTTCTTTAATGTCACCGATTCCCCAAGTCGCTCTCCACTTTTCGGGGGGCAACGCTTTTTCTTTGTTGTAATTCAACAAATATCGACATATCGCAAGCGCCGTTGTATTGGTTCCGATGACTGCAATGCGATTGCCGACCGGAAGACTTTCCTGCAACATTTCTTCAAAGGTCATGACATTGGAAGAATCGATTCCGGAAATATCGGGCATTTCGGACTCTATTCCCGTGGCCAATACGATTCTGTCCACGTCTTTTAACTGGAGAATTTCGGCAGCTGTAGCTTTTGTATTTAATTTGATGTCAACTGTCGCTAATTTCAGCTTATTTTCAAGTAATTTGATCCAAGAAAGGATTTTTTCGGATTTGTGGATTTTGTATAGACTTGTCAAACTGCCGCCGATTTCGTTATTTTCCTCGAAAATCTGCACATGATGTCCTCTTTTAGCGGCAATTAATGAAAAATAGATACCGGCGGGGCCGGCTCCGACGACGATGATGTTTTTAGGTTTTTCGGCCGGACGAAGGGCGACTTCGGAAGAAAATACGTCTAACGGATTGACAGGATTAAAGACCGGAGCTGTTCGGAAGATGTCGTTATAGCGTTCCTGACTTTGCAAGTCGATCCAGGGCATAACGGGTTCGTCGATCAACCCCAAGCTTTTATGAATGTAGCGGCTGTCGCCCAAAAGTTCTTCGGACAGCTCAAAAAGAGCATTATCGTACTCTTGCGATAAAGCCTCGGCCAATTCCAAATTGCCGAAACCGTGTCCGAAAACGACCGTCAGTTCCGTATTTTCCGCCAAAGCTCGATAGGCCGGATTCCACACGCCCGACGGCATGTCGAAAGACTGATCCGGAATATTGTCGGCGATTCCGCCGAAGTCGGCACACAGATAGTCGACGCTTGCCATTCGGAGCATTTGTGTCAGACGGAGGATTTCATCCCAACTGGCACCGGTCGGCGTCAGTTCGGAAAGATTGAAACGAAAACCGATAGCTTTGTTCGGTCCGATCTCTTTTCGAACGGCTCGTACGATGTCCAAAGATAATTTAAAGCGCCCCAACTGATTGTTGCCCCAAACATCTTTTCTATTGTTGGTTGTGGGGCTTAAAAACGCTGCAGGCAACGATAGACCGCTCGCGAGTATCTCCACCCCGTCATAGCCGACGGAAATCGCATGACGAGCCGTTTGAGCGTAAGCCGAGATGATTTTCCTAAGTGTGTAGTTGTTGGCGCCGTGGGCGTGCTTGCCTGTCTTGGGAACGAAAAGATGTTGGCTGGATACGGGGAACAAAACGTCGGCTTGCGCTCCGGCGTGAATCAATTGCAAGACGGCGTGGCAATGTTCCTGATGCAGCGCTTGTGTGATTTTGCGATGTTCAAACGCGCGTTTTTCCGTGAAGACATGCATTCCCTTAACAGGGCGTCCGGTTTTGTGGACGATGCCGGCAGCAACCGTGACCATTGAAACGCCGTCTCTTGCATACTCAAGCAAACGGTTTTGAAGAAAATTCAAGTCAGCAAGATGCTCGAATCCTGTCACAATAGGGGCAGCCGCAATACGGTTGCGTAAACGAAGCGGGCCGCAACTGTAAGCGGACAAGAGCTCTTGCGGATGAAGCATAATGAAAAAAGCCCAACAATTCGAAAGTCGATTATTCGGAGTCGCTTGCGTGATCGGTCACGTTCGTGATGCCGAAGGGAACGAGGACGCTCGGAATGTTTTTCGATGTCAGTTCCAAATGTCGCAACTGATCGTCAAAGAAAATATGCGGCTGCAACGCGTCCAAGATGCGGTTTTTCGGCAGTCCGTCGAGTAAGAACAGTTCGGCCGCGCTCATGCCCAAGCTTTTGAGCGTGGTGATCAAGCGTTGCTCGCTCGGTGCTCCGCGCGCCGTTACGATGGAAATACGAATGGCCGGTTTATAGTACGGATCGTTTTTGCCGCGCTCGGCATCCAAAGCTTGAAACTGAGCCAACTTGGTAAACAGTTTATGCAACGGCCCGGGACCGTGCGGCGTTTCCTTATTGGTGATTTCAAATCTCTGAAAACCGCTTAAGCCCTCTTTTTGGAACTCTCTTTCAGCTTCGTCGTCAATGATGACGCCGTCGAAGTCAAATGCAATTCTGAGTTCGTTACCGTCATCGGCGTTTCCTCTTGTTTGGGATGCAACGGGCAAAACCAGACCTGCAGGCTGCCCCAAACGAATGGCTCGCATGACATTTTCTTTGTTGGCGCTCAAAAACAGCGAGGCGTCAAAGGCTTGCAAATAAGGAAAGGTCGATTGCCCCGAGGTAAAGGCTCCGGCTTTGATGGGCAGGTTGTAGTGTCGACACGAAGAGAAAAAGCGCTGTCCCGTTTCGGGGGAGTTGCGACTTAAGACAACCACCCTAAAGGGTTCCTGTTCCGGAAAGAGCTCATTGAGTTTCAGGAGTCTTTCAATGAAGGCAAAGGCCACACCGGGATTGAGCGGCGTATCGATGTTTTTGAGCTGATACTCGCGATAGGCGGCAATGCCTTTTTCCTCAAAAAGCAGGTGTTCTTCTTCCAAGTCGAACAGAGCGCGAGAGCTGACGGCAATGACGAGTTGATTATCTGTCGTTTTCATAAAAGAAAAAGGCTCGGCAAAAAGTTTTTTGCCGAGCCGAAAGGATTAAATATCGAGGTTGCTGACAAACAAAGCATTCTCTTCGATGAAGTCTCGACGCGGCTCAACCTCGTCGCCCATCAGCATGGAGAATATGTCGTCGGCTTTGCTGGCATCTTCAAGACGCACTCGCAACAAACGTCTGGTATTGGGGTTCATGGTCGTTTCGAAGAGCTCGTCAGATCCCATTTCGCCCAACCCTTTGTAGCGTTGCTTGCGCACGCCGCTTTCAGCTTGATCCAACAGCCAACGAACGGCTTCGCCGAAGTTTTTCACCTGTTGCGATTTATCCTTACGCACGATTCTGGCACCTTCGCCGATCAGGCCTTTCATTTGTTGACTGGCTTCGACCAAGATGCGGTATTCGTTGGAGCGCAAAAATTCCTGTTCGATATAGGTGTGGTGCGTGTTGCCGTAAATGTGGTGGCTGATCTGAAGCTTCCAGCGTTCTTTATCGGTATCGTAGAGCGCCTTGACGGTAATTTCGGGATCGCGCATTTCCGACTGCAATTGTTGAGCCGTCGCCTTGGCTTTTTCTTCATCGGAAATATCGATTCGAATACCGGCGGAAATGGCCAAAAGCGCAGCCTTGTCGATGACTTGACTCAGTCGTTCGATCACGGCTTTGGACTGTTCGAATTCTTTGATCAGATTTTCCAAATCGGTACCGCGAATGCTCACGCCCGCAGCCACGTCGGCTTCGCTTCTAAACAATGCGGCATCGTTGAGCGCAATGTTCAAAAGGTACTTGGCCATTTCGGCGTCGTCTTTGATGTAGATCTTCTTTTCGACGTTTTTACTGTCTCGTTTTCCGGTAAAGATGCCGTACAGCGGAGGTTGGGCAATGTAGACATGACCGCGCTCGATCAGTTCGGGCATCTGACGGTAAAAGAAAGTCAAAAGAAGAGTACGAATATGTGCGCCGTCGACGTCGGCATCGGTCATCAAAATGATGCGATGGTAACGCAAACGTTCCACGTCGAAATCTTCTTTAAGCTGAGTGCCGAGCGCCAAAACCAATGTTTTGATTTGTTCGGAATCCAAAAGCTTGTCGACGGAAGCCTTTTCCACATTGAGGATTTTGCCGCGCAACGGCAAAATTGCCTGAAATTCGCGATCTCGACCGGTTTTTGCAGAGCCGCCGGCCGAGTCCCCTTCCACGATGAACACTTCGCTGGCTGCAGGGTTTTTGCTAGAGCAATCTGCAAGTTTGCCGGGCAGTCCGCCCCCGAAAATCTGCTTGCGCGTCACTTCGCGCGCTTTACGGGCAGCTTCGCGTGCCCGAGCGGCACCGACGATCTTGTTGCAGATTGCCTTGGCCTGGTCGGGATGTTCTTCCAAGAAAGTCTTCAAACCTTCGCTGACGGCAGCGTTGACGGCCGGCTGAACTTCGCTGGTAACGAGTTTATCTTTGGTCTGAGAGCTAAATGAGGGTTGGGGCACTTTGACGGACAAAACGCACGTCAAGCCTTCTCGCATGTCTTCGCCGGTGATTTCGAACTTGTCCCCCTTTTTGAGAATCTCATTTTCAGCAATGTACTGCTTGATGATCGAAGTCATTGCCATGCGCAAGCCGGTGACGTGCGTGCCGCCGTCGCGCTGCGGAATGTTATTCGTATAAGCTGCCAAAGATTCGTTGTAGGAGTCGTTCCACTGCAAAGCGACTTCGACGTAAACGGGGATGTCCTTGGTGGCATCCTTGGCCGTTTTTTGTTCGACGGTCTTTTGAATGTAGATCGGATCCTTGTGAATGGGGGTGCGCGTCGTGTTTTTATACAAAACGAAGCTGCGAACGCCGCCTTCGCTTTCGAGGCGAACGTGTTTTGCCGTACGTTCGTCCACCAACTCGATGTCCACGCCCGAGTTCAGATAGGACAATTCGCGCAGACGAGATAAAAGCGTTTCGTAATTGAACTCGGTGACGGGGACGAAGATGGAGTCGTCGGGCAAAAAGTGCACTTCGGTTCCGCGCTTATTCGTGGGGCCGAGCACCTTCATCGGGCTGACTTCCACGATTTCGTGCGTTGTCGGATCTTCGACCTTTTCAACGATGCGATTCACGACAAAGCCGTTTTCAAAACGCAGAAAATGCGTTTTGCCGTCGCGGTGCACTTTTAATTCCAGCCACTTGGAAAGGGCGTTGACACAAGAGACGCCCACGCCGTGCAAACCGCCGGAAATTTTGTAGCCGTTGTCGTCGAATTTGCCCCCGGCGTGCAATTCCGTTAAGGCGATTTCGGCAGCCGAACGCTTGGGTTCGTGCTTGTCGTCGTACTTGATTGCCGTAGGAATGCCTCTACCGTCATCGATCACGCTCACGGAGTTGTCCATGTGGATGGTGACGAAAATATTTTTGGCATATCCGGCCATCGCTTCGTCGATGGAGTTGTCGACAACTTCATAAACAAGGTGGTGCAAGCCCGAACCGTCGGCAACATCGCCGATATACATGCCGGGGCGTTTGCGAACAGCTTCGAGACCTTCCAAAATCTTGATGTTGGTCTCGTTATAGGTGTTGGCAGGCGCCGGATTCGACGAGTTTTGAGTGTTTTCCAAATCGGACATAAATAGTTATCTCGCTTTCTTACCCCGTCAAAACCGGGCTTCTGAATAAGCTGTACGCCAATGCAAAGGCAATCTTCGCATTGGCGTGGCGCAATCCATCCGTTGCTTTTTGTGATTGTCGCTCTTAGATGCGCATCGGCATCAGAACGTAACGGAACTGTTCGCTTTCGGGCATCGTCAACAAGGTTGCGCCTTGTGCGTTGGAGAAGGAAAAACGAACTTCGTTGTTCTTGAGGTTGCCCAACACATCCAAAAGATAGGTGACGTTAAAGCCGAGATCGAGTTCTTCGTTGTCGTAGTGAATGAGAATTTCCTCGACGGCTTCTTCCATTTCGGAGTTGGCGCTTTGAATTTGCAATTTGCCCGGAGACACCAACCAGCGAAGACCTCTGAATTTTTCGTTGGCCAAAATAGCGGCGCGCTTCAATGCACCGATGAGTTCTTCGCGATTAATCAGGAACACCTTGTCGTTGCCCGTCGGAATCACACGGTTGTAGTCCGGGAACTTACCGTCAACCAATTTCGTCAAGAATTCGATTTCGCCGAACTTGAATCGTGCTTGTGTTGCGCCGAGCTCGACAACGACGGCGTCGTCCGTGTCGGGTAATAATTTGATGAGCTGTTGAACACTCTTGCGGGGAAGAATCGACTCGATTTGCGAGTCGACCTGAATGTCGCAAGTTGTTTCGCAACAGGCCAGACGGTGACCGTCGGTAGCCACTGCTCTCAAAAGACCGTTATCGGCAACCAAGAGCAACCCGTTGAGGTAAAAGCGCACATCCTGCTGAGCCATGGCGAAATGCACCATTTGCATGATGTGTTTCAACGTCTGTGCACCGATCGTAAAGCTCATGTCCATTTCGGAGGCAGACAACTCCGGATAGTCTTGAGCCGCTAGGGGAGACAAGGAAAAGCGGGAGTTGTTGGCCTTCAAAACGACCTTCTTTTCTTCTTTTTCCAAGGAGACTTCGGTGCCCGAAGTGGGAAGTGCGTTTAACAATGCGATCAACTTGGCTGCAGGTAAAGTGGTGGAAACTTCATCGGCCCCCACTCCCAACGGAGCAGACGTCTTGATTTGAATTTCAAGGTCGGTCGTCGTGAAATTGACTGTGTCGCCGTTTTTATTGACCAAAATATTGGACAAAATTGGTAATGTTTGACGACCTTCGACAATACCGCCGACAGTCTGCAAAGGCTTCAGAAGAGCCTCGCGTGTGCACTTGATAAACTGCATGAACAAACCCTTAAATCAGCTTAAAAATCCATAGCCCGCAATCGGCGAGCCTTAACCTGTGAATTGTACCGAAAAAAAACGCAAATACGGCTCCGCGTGCCGACTCGAAAACGTTGATTTGCTTAGTTTTTGATGCGCTGTGCAAGGATGTGAAGGTCGTGCTTGAGCGCTTCGTCGGTATTGCGTTCGCTAGCAATTTTCTTGCATGCATAGATCACCGTCGTATGGTCTCTGCCTCCGAAAAGCGATCCGAGCTCGGGCAAACTTTTGTTGGTGAGCTCTTTGGCCAAATACATGGCAATTTGTCTGGCTCTGGCCAAGTTGGCTTTGCGCGATTTGGCGTTGATATCGCTGGCTTTGATGCCGTAATAGTCGGCCACGGCCTGTTGAACGGCATCGACCGTCACAGGAACGCTACTTTGTTTGAAGATGTCGCGCAAAGCCAGCTTGACAGTATCGATTGTGACATCGACCTGATGAAATCTCGTATATGCCAAAATCTGCTGTACGGCCCCTTCGAGCTCTCGGACGTTGCTCTTGAGTTTTTTTGCAATGATTTCGGCGACGTCGTGCGGCATTTCAAGGTTGGAGCGCTCGGCTTTTTGCAACAAAATTTGCACGCGCATGTCGAATTCGGGAGGCTCGACCGTGACGATCAAGCCTTGGGTCAAACGACTCAAGAGACGTTCTTGGAATTCTTTGAGTTGACGCGGATACGTGTCGCTCGTCAAGACGATTTGCTTGCCGTGCGGAACCATGCTTTCGAAGGTCAAAAAGAAGTTGGTTTGCGTACCGTCGCGACTGCCGAAACTTTGAATATCGTCAATGAGCAACAGATCCAGGCCGTTGTAACGCGCTTCGAACTGGCGCATCGCTTCGCTGTAGCGATCCGAGTTCTGACTCTTCAGACGCATGGCATCGACGAATTCTTGAATGTATTGCTGAGCGGAAACGCACAAAACTTTGGCCTTCGGATTGTTTTTTAAAAAGCGGTTACCGATGGCGTGCATCAGGTGCGTTTTGCCCAAACCAACGCCCCCGTAGATAAAGAGCGGGTTGTAGATCGGATTGGGGCTGGTGGCCACTTGCAAAGCAGAAGCGAATGCCATTTGGTTGGCCTGCCCTTCCACCATATTTTCGAAGGTGAGATTGGGCAACAGTCCCGTCTTGATCGCCTGATTTTGCTGAGTTTTCTCCACATCTGCAGGTGCAGGCGCAATTGACGGCGTCACGCCGGAAGGCTGCACTCCCCAGAAAAGATCGATTTCCTGTCCGGCGACACGATTGATGGTTTGCTCGATCAGTTTGCCGTAGGAGGTGCGGATGGTGCGCAGTTTGCTCATGGAAGGAGCAAAAACAGTCACGGATCCGGCTTCGGGTTCGAATTCGGCCGTCAAATCGGCAAACCAGTTCTGGAAAACCTCAGCAGGACAGCCTCTTTTAAGCTCATCAATACATTGCGACCAAAATTCCGACATAGCTCAGATCTAAAAGGAAGTTTTCCTTGCGAACTTCGGACTCACTTCAAAGCTCGACCATGGTTGCGGCCGTCCGAGCGCAAAGAAAAATGTGGATAACAAAAACCGGGGAATCGAGGATTGTAACGAGAAGAGGAAAAGTTATCCACAGCCCGATGTGAATAAATTTCGCACGCAGGCGGTACTCGGCACGATCTATGGTGTTTTTTGAAAAAAACAACCCCATATCGTGTTGAAAATGACAGGAAAAAATTTTTTTAGAGTGGTTTCAGGGTAAATATTTCCATCCAAAAGTTGACAGAACCCACATAAATAGGGTTTAATATCAGGCTTTTCGCAGTATAGAATTCCTTGTACGTCTGCGGACGTCGGTTTTCTGGTAGAACAATCAGGGAAAAAGCCGTCGGCTTTGGCCCGGTTTTGCTTTGCTGAAAAAAGTAGATTTTTCGCGCATCCATGCGCTACCGATTTGTGTTTTAAAGGCCGGAGGGTCGCCCGAGTGTCGGCGCCGTCAGTCTTTATTTTTATGCCTTGTAAAAAGGTAAGGAAATATCATGGCTACCAAGCGTACCTATCAACCTTCTAAGATTAAGCGTGCTCGCACGCATGGCTTCTTGGTTCGTTCTCGCACCAAGGGCGGCCGCGCCGTTTTGGCTCGTCGTCGCCGTAAGGGCCGTCACACTCTCGCTCTCTAATTTCAGAGTAGAGAACGCGTCTTTTAGGGGCGTGTTAGAAAGACTGTGACGCAAAACCGACCCCGAAACCGTTTTCCCCGGTCCGTTCGAATTATCAGTTCGGACGACTTCGGCAGGATATTGCGGTCTGAGGAGCCGGGAAGCTTCCGACTCGGACGCGATTCTGTTTCTGTATGCGTACAAGCACACAGGAAAACGGAGCGCGTCCGTTTTGGTTTTACAGTCGGCAAACATAATGTTCCGAGATCGGTTGACCGAGCTTTGGTCAAGCGAGTGATGCGAGATGCGTGTCGATCCTGGTTGCCTTTATTGCAAAAGGATTGTCATGATCTCGGTATCGGAGTCGATGTCAGTTTGCGTTTTCGCACACCGCTGAAAGTTGTCGATGGGAAAAGTACGGTTACCCAAGCAAAACAGACCGTACGGCATTCGACGGATTTGTGTCTTCGGGCGGTTCAAAAAAGACTGTCCGCAGCAGCAAAAGAGTTGAAGGTGGCTTAATGCTGGCCCGATTCTTTATTGCACTGATTCGTTGTTATCAACTGACGCTTTCGGGATGGGTCGGTTGGCAGTGTCGATTTGTCCCGAGTTGCTCGAATTATGCGATCGAGGCCTTTGAAAAGCATGGCGCACTCAAGGGGTTGTGGATGACCGTTGCGCGACTGGCGCGATGTCATCCGCTCGGCGGACGAGGGTATGATCCCGTTCCGCTAAAATTTCGCTGGAGATGTTGGTGTCCGGACTGTTCGGAAACCTCCGACGTCGACAAAAAACGATCAGCATGAAACGAAGCCTGTTAGGCAGGCACATTTGATTTAAACATTGGACCAGATATGGGAAGCGATTTTCAACGTACCATCATGTGGGTTATCCTGGCGGCAGCATGTTTTATGCTCTGGGATAACTGGCAGGTTTATAACGGCAAGCCGTCGTTTTTCGGCGCTCCGCAAGTTGAACAAACCGAAACGGCTCAAGGACAGTCGTCTGCCGATGTTTCCGGTGTACCGGAATCCGGCGGCAGCGGTGCTTTGGCCGTTGCAAAGGGAGTGATCCAAGCATCCCATCCGGTTGAAGTTGCCAGCGACATGCTTAAGCTCAACATTGACGAACAAGGCGCCGTTGTCACGCGTGCCGAACTTCTCAAAGAGCAGCAGCAGGCCGAATGGACAGACGTCGGTTTGGCAGGCATGATTTTGGGGAACGACAAACCCAAGCTTCACAACATTGTGATGCTCAACGTTTCTCCGAAGTCGGTTTATGTGGCTCAAAGCGGTTTGATCGGCGGAGATTTCCCTAACCACAAGTCGATGTTCAAGCACATCGAAACCAAGGTTGAGGTCAAAAACGATCCCGAACAACAAAAAGACGTGAAGTTTACGACCGCCGTTTTCGAAAGTACACAGGGAACGGTGACGTTGCGCAAGAGCTATGAACTCGTCGACGGCCGTTACGGCATTACCGTTCGTCAGGAGTTGGTCAACAACGGTACGACCGCCATTCGTCCGGCCGCCTACTATCAGTTGACGCGCGACGATGCCAAGCCCGAGGGCGAAAGCTCCTTCTACTACACGTATACTGGGCCGGCAATTTACACTTCCGCCGACAAGTTCCAAAAGATCGCTTTTGACGATATCGGCGATCAGCCCGATCACATGGTCAAATCCAATGACGGTTGGGTGGCGATGATCCAGCACTATTTCATCTCTGCCTGGACCGATGTCAAGGGGGAAACCAAGGCTTTGCCGCGTGAGTTCTACACCACCAAACTGGATCAGAACTTGTATGCCGTCGGTGAAATTCAACAGTTGGGTTCCGTTGAACCCGGTCAGAAAGTCTCCACCGCCGCCATGCTTTATATCGGTCCGCAAGATCAGCAGCGTTTGGCCTATATGGCCGACGGTCTTGAGCTGGTGGTCGACTACGGTTGGTTGACCTTCTTGGCTAAGCCGATCTACAGCGTTCTGTACTTCCTCTACGGCCTCGTCGGTAACTGGGGTTGGTCCATTGTGCTGTTGACCTGCTTGGTGAAGGCAATCCTCTACCCGATTTCTGCTGCCGGCTACAAGTCGATGGCTCGTATGAAGGAAGTGACGCCGCGAATGAAGGCTTTGCAGGAGCAGTACGGCAACGATAAGCAGCGCTATCAACAAGCTTTGATGGAACTGTATCGCAAGGAAAAGATCAACCCGGTCGGCGGCTGTCTGCCTATCGTCTTACAGATTCCTGTGTTCTTGGCTTTGTACTGGGTGTTGTTGGCTTCCGTCGAATTGCGCGGTTCCGAATGGATCGGTTGGGTGACCGACTTGGCAATGCCAGATCCCTGGTTCATTTTGCCGGCTGTGATGATGGCCACGATGTTTGCTCAGATCAAGCTGAACCCGGCTCCGGCCGATCCCATGCAGGCTCGCATGATGGTCATTATGCCGTTGGTCTTCGGTGTGATGTTCTTCTTCTTTGCTTCCGGTTTGGTGCTTTACTGGTTGACCAACAATGTGCTGTCCATTGCGCAGCAGTGGTATGTGAACAAGCAAATTCGCGAAGAACGCGAACGTCGTTTGAATCCGGCCAACAGCACAAAGAAGTAAGAAGGTCGTAAGACCCGACTGATAAGGAAAAAGCAGAGCCCTCATCTCGGTGCTCTGCTTTTTTCGTTGATATTACTTTGGGTGTTGAGACTTCTTGATGTACCATGTGACAGCCAATAACGGCCATAACCAGGCACTGACAAACCAGAGAAGGATATAACCCGACGACATGTTTTTTTCTTCAGCCTGTCGCGTAATCAAGTAAATGACGATGGCTCCGGCAACAGCCCAAAAAAGCAAACCGCAGTAGATCAGGGCGCGCATGTTATAACTGTCGCCGAAGATGGAACCGAGATAGGCGGCGACCGGCACTGAAATCACGACGGCTAAACAAGAGCCGACCAATGCCGGGCCGATCAACGTTTTTTTATTTTGTTTTAGACTCATAATCGGTATTTGGGAAAATAGACAAAAGCTGAGGGAGATCATACCTCAGTAACACTTTGACGAGAGACAATCATGATGCATTCGGATAAAGACCCGATTATTGCGAAGGCCAGCGCTGCCGGTCAAGGTGGGATCGGAGTCGTTCGCCTTTCCGGGCAAGCAAAAAGTTTAGATGAGTTGACAGAGAAGCTCTTTACCGGAAAGGTCTTGAAACCTCGCTATGCAACGCTGTTGCCGGTCACCGATAAAGACGGCAAACTGATTGACAGAGCAATCGTATTGCGTTTTTGCGGGCCGGCATCCTATACCGGCGAGGATGTTTTGGAAATTCAGGCGCACGGTGGCATGGCTGTACAGCAGATGATTTTGGATCGCTGTCTGGAATTAGGAAAATCCGTCGGGTTGCGAATGGCCAATCCCGGAGAGTTTTCTCAGCGTGCATTTCTTAACGGAAAAATGGACTTGGCCCAGGCTGAAGCCGTTGCGGATTTAATCGAGGCCTCTAACAATGCGGCTGCTCGCGCTGCCGCGCGTTCGTTGCAAGGCGAGTTCTCGTCTCGCGTCAATACGATCAATCAGGCGATTCTTGAGCTTCGAGCCTACATTGAAGCCACAATGGATTTTCCCGAAGAGGAAATCGATTTCATTCAAAACGGTCGCATCAATGAAAAGATTGAAGAAATTTCTCAAATGCTCGAACTGCTATGCCGCAGTGCCATGCGAGGAAAAGTTTTGCGAGACGGTCTGACTGTTGTTTTGGTCGGACCTCCCAATGTCGGCAAGAGTTCTTTGATGAACGCATTGGCCGGAGACGATGTGGCTATCGTGACGGACATAGCAGGTACTACGCGAGACAAGATTACCTACAGCATCAATTTAGACGGTTTGACTATCAATTTGATCGATACGGCCGGCGTTCGCGTGGCCGAAGATACGGTCGAACGCATCGGGATCGAGCGAACATTGAAAGCTATTGAAGATGCCGATGTCGTGATTCACATGATGAGTGCGACGGAAACGAATACTCTGGTTGCAGAACAAGCCCTGGAATTGATTCGTCCTCGGCTGCGCGAAGGTGTTGTTTTCATCAATGTTCTAAACAAGATAGATTTACGGGAAGGCGCGAAAGCACTGAATAACCAAGGTATTCTGGGGATATCGGCTAAAACCCGAGAGGGTTTGGAGTCGTTGATTGTTAAACTCAAGGATCTTTCGGGCATCAACCAGGATGCGCAAGGCGATTTTTTAGCCAGAAGTCGCCATCTCGATTGTTTGGCAAGAGCCAATGAGCATATTTCCGTTATTCGATGCGCTCGCGTCGGAGAATTGATCGGTTTGGATATTGCTGCCGAAGAACTAAGGTTGGCATCTTTGGCTCTCGGAGAAATTGTGGGGCAAACGGTGGCAGATGATTTATTGGGAATGATCTTCTCAAAGTTCTGTATTGGCAAGTGAAGAGTTTCACGTGAAACGGTAGAATAAAATATATACAAATCAAATTGATATGAATATATAAAATTCAAATACTTCGAAAGTAATTGTTTCACGTGAAACAATAAGGATGCTTTAAAACCGTGGGTGTCATCTGCAGGGCACCCTTTTTTTATTGGATTTGACTTTGTCGAACACGAGATTGATTTGGTTAAGTTTGTTTGTTTTGTGAGGCCCCCTCTTTTTTTAGGGTGTTTTGTTGATTATGTTTCACGTGGAACATTTGGTTTCTACAAAGTGATTTATTTGTCTGGCCGCGGAGCTTTGTGATTTAGTGAGATGGGCTTGATATAGCAAAGCACGAGAAATCGCTCAAGGTAGAGAATTCTCGGATTTATCGTTCTGGGAGAGTAATGTAAATACCGCTAAACGACATCAACTTCTTTGATGGGTTTCGTATTTAATGACTGGGTTCATGAGTTTTTTGAGAAAGCTCCTTTGACTTGCATTCGTATGTGCGATTTTGAAAATAAGACTTTCAGGTCGATTGTTTCGATGGAGCTTTCAATGTTTCACGTGAAACATTGATGAGGTTGTTTTTTTTTTGTGGAGTCGGTTTTTGTTTGGGGTTTGATCCGGTAACTTCGATTGTTAAAAAAAATATGCGAGAGGTGTAACGATCAATGAGTTCACGCTGAAAAAATGGTACATAAGTTGATGCGAATATTGTTTAGGTGAAGCATGGTCTTTGTTTGAATCCGGATCGAAACGCTAATCGGTATTAGGGTTTCTTAGCTATTGAAACAGGTTTTCTGAGTTATAGAAACGGCAGAATTCCTAAATATCGAAACTCAGTTTTACGGTGCCGAAGAGATTGATGTTGAAACGAATCACGTAATAGTGGACCGGGCACTCTGTAAAACACTACTGGAGAAAAAGCGGAGTAATAGGAGTAAGCCTAAGTTTTGAAAATTCTTCGCAATTTTCATGGAAACTCCTCGATGCTATCTAGTCACAGGGGGGGGGGCTACGAACAATAAGCGTAGCGTAAGCGAGGTGCTAGATTGTTCCCCTGACGACAGAGAGGTGACTGCCTTTCTTATAAAGAGAGACGAAATGGGCGATATCCGTAGACTGACTCTGTTTTATAAATCAATAATCCAGTTATGCTGAAAATTATTTTCAATAGCCAAGAATTTGTGCATTAGTGAGTTAATGAGAAAGATGAGGTGTTATGCGCGAAGCTGTTGCTCGCAATAAAGAAATGTTTCACGTGGAACAAAAAATGTTGATGAATGGCATGATTTGAGGAAACGATTCCTTTAAAATTCGCATCTGACCTTGATTTAGAAAAGCGAGAAATCAAGGGTGAAATGAACAAAAGATTGATAAAGACAAAATGAATTACCCTGAATTATTTGATGTCATTGTTGTTGGGTGCGGTCATGCAGGTGCCGAAGCAGCTTTGGTATCGGCAAGAATGGGGGCGAAAACGCTTCTGGTAACCCATAATGTAGAGACAATTGGTCAGTTATCTTGTAATCCATCAATTGGCGGTATCGGCAAAGGTCACCTCGTCAAAGAGTTGGATGCGATGGGCGGCGCGATGGGTGCTGTAACGGATGCTGCCGGGATTCAGTTTAGAATTTTGAATCGTTCGAAGGGGCCTGCCGTCAGAGCAACGCGTGCGCAGATTGATCGAAATCTTTATCGCGTTGCAATGCGTGAGCGCATTGAGCAACAAGAAAATTTGTTCATTTTCCAACAGGCTGTTGACGATTTGATCGT
Source organism: uncultured Sutterella sp. (assembly GCA_937995395.1). Lineage (GTDB taxonomy): Bacteria > Pseudomonadota > Gammaproteobacteria > Burkholderiales > Burkholderiaceae_F > Duodenibacillus. Next base: position 15,290 of record CALKKK010000102.1, read on the forward strand.
TAATGGAGATGTTGTCACCGGGGTGGTGACGCAAACCGGTATCAAGTTTGTGTCCAAAACGGTTGTGATTTGTTCTGGAACGTTTTTAAACGGCTTGGTTCATATCGGTTTAGAACATTACTCTGCGGGTCGAGTCGGTGATCCTGCCTCTTTAAAGTTAGCCCAACGTCTGATTGATCTCGATTTGCCGAAGGGGCGATTGAAGACCGGGACCCCTGCGCGTATTGATGGGCGAAGTATTGATTTTGAAAAATGCCTGAGACAGGAAGGTGATAGCGATCCGGTTCCATCATTCTCCATCATGGAGCCCGGTATAGCACATCCGCAGCAAATGCCGTGTTGGATCACTCATACGAATGAAAGAATGCACGATATTATCCGTGCTAATTTAGATCGCTCGCCAATGTACTCCGGAATTATTGAAGGGATCGGCCCGCGTTATTGTCCGTCTATTGAAGATAAGGTACAGCGATTCAAGGATAAGGATAGCCATCAAATCTTCTTAGAACCCGAAGGTTTGAAAACGAATGAGTTTTATCCGAACGGAATTTCAACATCCCTCCCCTTTGATGTTCAGTTGGATATGATTCATTGCATTCCCGGATTGGAATACGCGCATTTGTTGCGACCCGGTTATGCCATTGAATATGATTTTTACGATCCTCGCGAGCTCAAAAGAACATTTGAAACGAAGAAACTTCACGGCCTCTTTTTTGCCGGCCAAATCAACGGGACAACCGGTTACGAAGAGGCGGCGGCTCAAGGGTTGTTGGCGGGGATCAATGCTGCAGCAATGGCTTTAGGTAAAGAACAGTGGACGCCGCGCCGTGACGAATCCTATATTGGCGTGATGGTGGATGATTTGACAACACGTGGTGTGACGGAACCCTATCGCATGTTCACCAGTCGAGCGGAATATCGTTTGAGTTTGCGTGAAGATAATGCGGATGTTCGTCTTGCCGAGACTGCTTATAAGTTAGGGGCACTGAGCCAGGAAAAATGGGACTTGTTCTGTCGAAAGAAAGAAGCCGTTGAAAAGGAATTGCAACGTTTGAGTTCCACTTGGATCAATCCGGCATCGGTTAGTCAAGATGAGTGTAATCGAGTTTTGAGTGCGACGATTGAAAGAGAATACAGTTTGTCGGCACTTTTGTCTCGTCCGAATGTGACGTATGACACTCTGATGACTTTAGAGAAAGTATCCGGTGAAAAGGTGTCAAAAATACAGTTGACCGACCGAGCTCAAATTGAACAGGTTGAGATTGCTCTGAAATATAAGGGGTATATCGAAAGGCAAAAAGATGAGGTAGCAAAGACGCTGGCTCATGAAACTATGGAATTGCCGTCGGATCTGGATTATGACAAGGTGATCGGTTTGTCGTTCGAAGTTCGACAAAAATTAAAGACGGTTCGACCGGAAACTTTGGGCCAAGCAGGCAGAATTTCAGGTGTAACACCGGCTGCAGTATCGCTTTTGCTTGTGCATTTAAAACGTCTCAAGTTTGGAAGTTGAGAATATGTATTTGTTTGACCCGGTAGAGATTCAACAAAATTCCTATGCTGTTTTAGGTCTGGAATTGACAATTGATCAAGCAAATCAGCTTGCAAAGTATGCAAATCTGCTTTTGAAGTGGAATTCAAGTTATAACTTGACCAGTATCGAACAACCTTCGGAAGTGATGACGTTGCATTTGATGGATTCCTTGTCGCTTGTGAATAATTTGGACGCCGTTCCGACTGAAATTGAAAGAGTTTTGGATGTCGGCAGCGGGGGTGGATTGCCGGCGATTCCTCTGGCGATTGCACGACCGGATTTGTCCGTGTCTATGGTGGACGCCGTGCAAAAGAAAATTATCTTCTTGCGACAATGTATTGCCATCTGTCGATTGAGGAATGTAAAAGCTTTTCACACGCGAATTGAGAAGCTTGAGGAAGAACCTTTTGATGTCATTACGAGCCGAGCATTTGCTTCCTTATCGGATATGGTGAATTTGACCAAAAATTTATTGAAACCGACGGGGTATTGGTTGGCGATGAAAGGCAAATATCCAGAAGAGGAGATCAAGGTTTTGCCGGATGACATCGAATTGGTCAAGGTTGTTCCTGTGGATATTGCAAACGGCAAGTTTGAGCGAAATTTATTGATTTTGCGGAAGAAACCGAGCTTATTGCAAGTTTAAAACAAGGATGAGTCGGAAATGTTGGAAACAGAGTTGTCGAACGTCTATAGCATGGCTTTGTTCATGTTTTCTTCGTTGGTGCCGGTGTTGAATCCTTTTGGCGGTGCGATGTTTTTTTTGACATTAACCAATGGTGTTGATGCGCATACGCGTGCCGGTATGGCCAATCGGATTGCACTTTACTCGACGATAGTGCTGTTTGTGAGTTTATATGCCGGGAGCATTATTTTGAATTTTTTCGGCATATCCATTGAAATTTTGCGAGTGGCCGGCGGTATTGTCCTGTTTAGCGCCGGTTGGCAGGCTTTGAACGCCCCGCCAAGCGATGAAACGACGATGTCGGCCAAACCCAAAAGTGCAAGGGCATTGGCGACAATGGCTTTTTATCCGTTCACCTTGCCCTTGACAACCGGCCCTGGTGCTATTTCGGTTGCGGTGGCCTTCGGTGCGAATCCGCCGCGAGATTGGGGCGATATTGTCGGTACCGTTCTCGGTGTTATTTTGAGCTGTTTGTTGGTTTGGGTGTGTTATCGATATTCCGATCGCTTGACAAGAGCAGTCGGTGCGGCCGGGGCCGATGCGATCGCAAGAATTTTCTCATTTATTTTGATCTGCTTGGGCGTGGCAACATTCTGGAACGGTTTTTCCGCGTTATGGGCCACGTTGCCGAATTAAAAGAAATTGATCTGGGAGTGCAGTAATAATGGCATTTATATTTTGTATTGCAAATCAAAAAGGGGGCGTCGGTAAAACGACGACGGCAGTCAATACGGCTGTTGCATTGGCAAAACGTCGCCAAAAAGTGCTTCTAGTGGATTTGGATGCGCAAGGGAATGCGACGATGGGGTCTGGGGTTGAAAAAGGTGAGTGCTCACTTACAATGTACGAACTCCTGATCGGAAAGGCGGTGTTTAAAGATGTTGTCGTTCGCAGTGAAGTCGGCGGCTACGATATTCTGCCCGCCAATCGCGAGTTGTCGGCTGCCGAACTTGATCTGATGCAATTAAAGGAACCCGATCGTCAACTCAAGAAAATTTTGGACGATGTTTCCGATCAATACGATTTTATTTTGATCGATTGTCCTCCGTCCTTGTCCATGATTACGGTCAATGCATTGTGCTGTGCCGTGGGCGTCATTATTCCGATGCAGTGCGAATATTTTGCATTGGAGGGACTGAGCGATCTCGTCAATACGGTCAAGCGCGTGCGTCACAACAAAAATCAGAAGTTGCAAGTTATCGGTCTGCTTCGCGTCATGTATGACGCACGCATTACGTTGCAACGTCAGGTCAGCGATCAACTGAAAGAAACGTTCGGCGATCGTGTTTTTGACACCGTCATTCCGCGAAATGTTCGATTGGCCGAAGCCCCGTCTTACGGGGAGCCCGGAATTGTTTATGACAAAACCAGCCGAGGCGCAAAAGCCTATTTGTCGTTTGGTCGCGAATTGATCAAGCGAGTGAAAGAAGAATTTGAAAACAAGGAGTAAATCAATGGCTGTCGCAAAATCTACGAATGCAAAAAAACAAAGAGGTCTCGGTCGAGGTTTGAGTTCCTTGCTCGGCGACGATGTTCCCGCAACCGTGGGTAAAAGCGAGACGACCGCTCCTGTGTCCGATCAGGAAGTCGTCACCGAACTCGAATTGAGTTGTCTTAAGCCCGGGAAATATCAACCGCGTTCTCTCATTGAACAGGAAAAGCTCAATGAACTGGCCGACTCCATTCGATTGCAGGGCGTGATTAGCCCGATTATTGTTCGCCCGATCCAAGGCGGACGGTATGAGATCATTGCCGGCGAACGCCGTTATCGTGCTTCGAAAACGATCGGCAAAAAAACGATTCCTGCAATTATCAGAACGATTGACGACAAAAATGCATTGGCCATGGCGCTTATTGAAAATATGCAGCGCGAAGACCTCAATGCACTGGAAGAAGCCGCAGGCGTGAAACGATTGATCGACGAGTTCGGGTTTACTCACGAAGAAGCTGCCGACGCTATCGGTCGCAGCCGTTCGGCGACTTCCAACTTGTTGCGCTTATTGAATCTGACACCCATGGTGCAGCAATTGCTCATCAAGGGGCAAATCGAGATGGGGCACGCCAGAGCGCTTTTGGCACTCGAAGGCGTCGATCAGGTTCAGGTTGCCAACGAAGTCGTGGCCAAACAATTGTCCGTCAGAGAGACCGAAAAGTTGATCCAAATGCTGACGCGACAGGCAAAGGAAAAGAAGCCGAAAAAGGAACCCAAGGTCAGCCGAGACGATCAGATTCTCAATGAACGATTGTCCGAATCTTTCGGTGCACCGGTGCGTGTTGTTTACGGCAAGAAAGGTCGCGGTCAGGTGGTGATCGATTTTGCCGATTTGGACGATCTCGATTCGATCATCGCCAAATTGGCACCGAATAAAGAAGCCTGAAAATCTAAGGGTTGAAAACGGGTGAATACTCAATAGTAAGTAGGGATAATAATTCAAAAAGCCACTTGTTAAAAAGTGTGTTCATCCGTAAAATTAGGCCGTTTAAAGGGGTGTTTGAGGCGGTATGAACCAAGAACAATTGAGACGTATCGTCGTCTGGCAATATGCACTTGTCCTTATTGCAGGTATTGCGGCATTTTTCATTGCGGGAAATGATGCAACACTGTCGGCTTTGGCCGGAGGTTTGTGCGTGGCACTCCCCAACTCCGTATTGGCATTCAGACTCATCGTGGCGATGAATAATCGCATCAAGTTGCGTCCTATGACTGTCATTGTCGGGGAACTCCTCAAGATGATTGCCACCTGCTTGTTATTCTTGTTAGTGGCAAAGTTTTATGAGGATCTAAATTGGATCGCAATGATTGCCGGCATTATTGCAGCAGTCTTCGGCCAGTTTGTCCTAATCTTTATTAAACACTGAGACCAAAGGATTGGTTATGGCTAGCGAAGGTACCGCAACCGAGTATATGCTTCACCATTTGAAGCACAACAGCTCGGGCGATATGTCGTCTATCGTCGACTTCTCGGTCGTTAACTACGACACCATCATCTTCTCTGTTTTGATGCTTTTTATCGGCTTGTTCCTTCTGCACAGCGTTGCAAAGAAGGCGCATAGCGGCGTTCCCGGCAAGCTTCAGTGCGCCGTCGAAATGCTCGTCGGTATGGTTGAAGAGCAGAGTAAATCCATTGTTCACGGCGACCGCACCTTCATTGCACCCTGTGCTTTGACGGTGTTTGTTTGGGTCGTCTTGATGAACGCCATCGACTTGATCCCGGTTGACTTATTGCCTTGGATCGCCGGCTTCTTCGGCGTGCACTATTTGCGTCCGTTGCCCACGGCCGACTTGAACGGTACGTTGGGTATTTCGGTCAGCGTTTTGGTGCTCATGATCTATTACGGCTTTAAGATCAAGGGTGCAGGCGGCTTCTTCCACGAGCTCTTTTCGGCTCCGTTCGGAAATCACTGGCTGTTGCGTCCTTTCAACTGTGCTCTGAATATCGTTGAGTACATCGCCAAGACGGTTAGTCTCGGTATGCGACTTTTCGGTAACATGTACGCAGGCGAACTGCTGTTCTTCCTGATTGCTCTTTTGGGCGGCTATGCATTGTCTTTCGGTGCTGTCGGCGGTTCCTTGAGCGCATTCGGACAGATCGTGGCTGGCTTGTGCTGGTGGCTGTTCCACATTTTGATCGTGCTGTTACAGGCGTTCATCATGATGATGTTGACCTTGGTTTACCTGGGTCAGGCTCATGAAGGCCATTAACAGTTAATTTTTCCTTTACCTTTACTTTTTTTCTTTCATTCCATTTTGGAAAACTTAAGGAGTTTGCAATGACCAACGTTGCTATGGTTGCCCTGGCTTGTGGTTTTATCATCGCCTTCGGCGCTATGGGCGCCTGCCTTGGTATCGCTATCATGGGTGCGAAGTATCTTGAATCCGCTGCCCGCCAGCCCGAATTGATGGACGCTCTTCAGACGAAGATGTTCCTTCTCGCTGGTTTGATCGACGCCGCCTTCTTGATCGGCGTTGGTGTGGCCATGATGTTTGCCTTTGCTAACCCGTTCGTCGGCTAATTTCAGACATTTCTGAAATTGGTTTGAAACCGTCTTTTTCTTATTGACGACGTCGATGCTCGCCAAGTATCCGAGGATCTTGACAGGGCATCGACATAACGGGGTTGACAATGAACATTAATGCCTCACTGTTTGTACAGATGGTGGTGTTCTTCATCGGCTGCTGGATTACGATGAAGTTCATCTGGCCGCCTTTGATCCGTGCGATCGAAGAACGCCAAAACAAGATCGCCGAAGGTCTTGCCGCTGCTGACAAGAGCACCGAAGCTCTTGCCGAAGCACAGGCTAAGGGTAAGGAAATCGAAGCTGAAGCACGTGCTCGTGCAACGACGATCGTTTCCGACGGCGAAAAGCGCGGGGCTATGATTGTTGAGAATGCCAAGGAGCAGGCTCAGGTTGAAGCCGATCGCATCATTGCGAACGCTAAGGCCGAAGCGGCTCAGGAAATGCAGCGCGCTCGCGAACAACTTCGCGATGAAGTTGCCGCATTGGCTGTTGCTGGCGCTCAGCAAATTTTGGCTCGTGAAGTGGACAAGTCCGTCCATACTCAGTTGCTTGAACAACTTAAGGCTAAGCTCTAATCATGGCTGAACTTTCGACGATTGCACGTCCCTATGCTCAGGGCCTTTGGAAGGCTCTCGTTGCACGCGGGACCACTGCGCAGGCTGCACAGTTGGCTGACGCGTTAGACGTTCTCAGCCAAGTGACAAGCGAAAAAGAAGTCGCCGGTCTGGTCAATGATCCCAAGGTCACCGATGATCAGATGTTTGAGCTGCTTGCCGGTTCGATCGGTCAGGATGCTCCTGCCGAATTGATCGGTCTGCTGCGTACAATCATCGAAAACGGTCGTCTTTGTGCTTTGCCCGAGATCGCCGCGCAGTTCCGTGCGCTTAAAAACGAATCCGAAGGTGTCGCTGACGCCTACATCGAGTCCGCCTACGCGCTTAACAAGAAAGAAGTCGAACAACTGCTCCAGAAACTTGGCAACAAGTTCCCGGGCGTGAAACTCAACCCGATCGTGACCATTAACAAGGCACTGATCGGCGGCGTGAGTATCCGCGTCGGAGACCAGGTTTTGGACGGATCCGTTCGTGCTCGTCTTGCGCAGATGCAGGCGGCGCTCACCGCATAAATTTCGGAGCTCAAGAATGCAACTTAATCCTAGTGAAATCAGCGAACTGCTGAAGCAGCGTATCGAAGGCCTCGGGGTCTCCGCTGATCTCCGTACCCAAGGTACCGTCGTGTCGGTTACCGACGGTATTTGCCGTGTGCACGGTCTTCATGACGTGATGCAGGGCGAAATGCTGGAATTTCCCGGCAACACTTACGGCCTCGCCCTTAACCTGGAACGTGACTCGGTTGGCGCGGTTATTCTCGGTAGCTACGAGCACATTTCGGAAGGCGATACCGTCAAGACGACGGGTCGTATTTTGTCTGTGCCCGTCGGCCCGGCTTTGATCGGTCGCGTGGTGAACGCTTTGGGTCAGCCTATCGACGGCAAGGGCCCGATTCAGACCGAAGAATACGACGTGGTTGAAAAGGTCGCTCCCGGCGTGATTGATCGTCAGTCCGTGAGCCAGCCTGTTCAGACCGGTTTGAAGTCTGTCGACGCCATGATTCCGATCGGTCGCGGTCAGCGCGAATTGATCATTGGCGACCGCCAGTGCGGTAAGACGGCTATTGCCATCGATACGATCATCAACCAGAAGGGCAAAGACCTGATCTGCGTTTATGTCGCTATCGGTCAGAAGGCTTCCACGATTGCCAACGTGGTTCGTCAGCTTGAAGAGCATGGCGCAATGGAATACACGATCATCGTTGCCGCTACGGCATCTGAATCGGCCGCATTGCAGTACATCGCTCCCTACGCCGGCGCTACCATGGGTGAATACTTCCGTGACCGCGGTCAGGACAGCTTGATCGTTTATGACGATTTGACCAAGCAGGCTTGGGCTTATCGCCAGATCTCGTTGCTCTTGCGTCGTCCGCCGGGACGCGAAGCTTATCCCGGTGACGTGTTCTACTTGCACAGCCGTTTGCTCGAACGTGCTGCTCGCGTGAATCCGGAATACGTCGAACGCTTTACCAAGGGCGAAGTCAAGGGCAAGACCGGTTCCATGACCGCTTTGCCGATCATTGAAACGCAGGCCGGTGACGTGACCGCTTTCGTTCCGACGAACGTGATTTCCATTACCGACGGCCAGATCTTCTTGGAAACCGACTTGTTCAACGCCGGTATCCGTCCCGCTATCAACCCCGGTATCTCGGTGTCTCGTGTGGGCGGTGCCGCTCAGACGAAGGTCATCAAGAAGTTGGGTGGCGGTGTTCGTTTGGCTTTGGCTCAGTATCGTGAATTGGCCGCTTTCGCACAGTTTGCCAGCGACCTTGACGAAGCTACCCGCAAGCAGCTCGAACGCGGCCGTGTGGTGACCGAATTGATGAAGCAGCCTCAGTATCAGCCGCTTCAGGTTTGGGAAGAAGCCATCACGCTGTTTGCTGTGGAAATGGGCGCATTCGATGACGTTTCCGTCAAGGACGCATTGAAGTGCGAACGTGCCATGCGCGAATATCTGCAGCAGCACAATGCCGATCTCATCGATCGTATCGAAACCAAGAAGGAATTGTCTAAGGAAGACAATGCAACCTTGAAGGCTGCGATCGAAGAGTTCAAGAAGAACGGCGCTTGGTAATAGCGCTAATACTCTGAGAGGACCAAATGCCTAGTACTAAGGAAATTCGCGGCAAGATCAAGAGCGTACAAAATACGCGCAAGATCACCAAGGCGATGGAAATGGTTGCGGCCTCGAAGATGCGCAAGGCTCAGGACCGTATGCGTGCAGCCCGCCCGTATGCTGACAAGATTCGCAATATCATTGCGCACTTGGCCAGCTCGGGCGTGAGCTACAACCATCCGTTCCTCGTCAAGCACGCCCAATCCGTCGGTAAGGACGCCATGATTTTGGTGACCACCGACAAGGGTTTGGCTGGCGCGTTGAATACCAATATTCAGCGTCAAGTTCTCCATAAGACTGCCGAACTTCGCGAAGAAGGCAAGCAGCTGCAGGTGACGGCAATCGGTAATAAGGCCGTTGCCTTCTGCGGACATGCTGGCCTTGAAATCGTCAGTCAGGTGGTGCAACTCGGCGACCGTCCTCAGTTGGAGCGCCTTTTGGGCGCCATCCGTGTGCAGTTGGATGCATACGCACAAGGAAAGGTCGATCGAGTGTATCTGGCTTACTCGCGTTTTATCAACGCGATGAAGCAGGAGCCGGTGATTGAGCAGCTTTTGCCGCTCTCCGCCGATAAGCTCGCATCGCTTGGGGAAAAGCCGCGCGCCTATTCGTGGGACTACATCTACGAACCGGATGCGCAGACCGTGCTCGACGAATTGCTCAAGCGCTATGTCGAAGCTTTGATTTATTCGGCGGTTGCAGAAAATATGGCTTCCGAACAGTCTGCCCGTATGGTGGCTATGAAGGCCGCTTCGGACAACGCCAAGAAGCTCATTGGAGAATTGCAGCTCGTCTACAACAAGACCCGTCAGGCCGGCATTACGAAGGAAATCACCGAAATCGTCGGTGGTGCCGCCGCCGTGTCTTAATGGATTTGAATACCGAGGATTAACTCATGAGTATCGGACAAATCGTTCAGGTCATCGGCGCTGTGGTGGATATCGAATTCCCCCGCGACCAGATGCCGAAGGTTTACGACGCCCTCGTTCTTGAACAGGATGAAGGCAACTCCTTGGCCGAAGTCGGCCTGACCTTTGAAGTGCAGCAACAGCTCGGCGACGGCGTGGTTCGTACCATTGCCATGGGCTCGTCTGAAGGCTTGCGTCGCGGCATGAAGGTCACGTCGACCGGCAAGGGGATTTCCGTCCCGGTCGGCCACAAGACCCTTGGCCGTATTATGGACGTGTTGGGTCGCCCCATCGATGATGCGGGTCCCATCGGCGAAGAAGAACGTCGCGAAATTCACCGCGAAGCTCCCAAGTTTGACGAATTGAGCCCGTCTGTTGACCTGTTGGAAACCGGCATCAAGGTGATTGACTTGATCTGCCCGTTCGCCAAGGGCGGCAAGATCGGTCTGTTCGGCGGTGCCGGTGTGGGCAAGACCGTCAACATGATGGAATTGATTAACAACATTGCTAAGGCATACGGCGGTTATTCCGTGTTTGCCGGTGTCGGTGAACGTACCCGTGAAGGTAACGACTTCTACCACGAAATGGAAGAGTCCAAGGTTCTCGACAAGGTGGCAATGGTGTTCGGTCAGATGAACGAACCGCCGGGCAACCGTTTGCGCGTTGCTTTGACCGGTTTGACCATGGCTGAAGCTTTCCGTGACGAAGGTCGCGATATCTTGTTGTTCATCGACAATATTTATCGTTACACCTTGGCCGGTACCGAAGTGTCCGCTTTGTTGGGCCGTATGCCTTCCGCCGTGGGCTATCAGCCGACGCTTGCTGAAGAAATGGGTAAGTTGCAGGAACGTATTACGTCTACCAAGACCGGTTCCATTACGTCTATTCAGGCCGTTTACGTGCCTGCTGACGACTTGACCGACCCGTCTCCGGCTACGACCTTCAGCCACTTGGACGCAACCGTGGTTTTGAGTCGTGATATTGCCGCTTTGGGTATTTATCCGGCTGTTGACCCGCTTGACTCCACGAGCCGTCAGGTCGACCCCAACATCATCGGCGAAGAACACTACACGGTTGCACGTCGTGTTCAGGAAACGCTTCAGAAGTACAAGGAATTGCGCGACATTATCGCCATTCTCGGTATGGACGAATTGTCTCCGGAAGACAAGCTCGCCGTTACCCGCGCCCGTAAGATTCAGCGCTTCCTGTCTCAGCCCTTCCACGTGGCCGAAGTCTTTACCGGTTCCCCCGGCAAGTACGTCCCGTTGAAGGAAACCATCCGCGGCTTCAAGATGATCGTTGATGGTGAATGCGACATGTTGCCCGAACAGGCGTTCTACATGGTCGGTACGATTGACGAAGCCTTCGAAAAGGCCAAGACGATCAAGTAATTTTCCCCGATTGCGTGCGGCGTTCTTTTAAGGCGCCGCACACAAAAAGGTGAAGTACCGATATAACGGAGCAACTTATGTCTACGATTTTTGTTGACGTCGTCAGCGCAGAAGAGGGAATCTTCTCCGGCAATGCAAAGTTTGTTGCACTGCCCGGTCAGGAAGGTGAACTTGGTATTCTGCCCGGCCACGTGCCCCTCATCACCCGTATTCGTCCCGGTGCCGTTCGCATCAAGACCGAAGACGGTGCCGATGAGAGCATCTTTGTTGCCGGCGGCATCCTTGAAGTTCAGCCCGATCGTGTGACGGTGCTTGCCGATACGGCAATCCGTAGCAAGGATCTGGACGAAGCCAAGGCCAAGAAGGCTCTCGAAGAGGCCCAGCTTAGCCGTGCCAAGGCTCAGAGCGATTTGGATATCGCCAAGCTCGAAGCCACTATGGCGGCATTGTCCGCGCAGCTCGCCTATATTCGTCGTCTGCGCCACTGATCGCCCGACTGCGGTAGATAACCACAGTAAAAACGGTGCCTTGAAATTCACTTCGGTGAAGTTTTCGGGTGCCGTTTTTTTTCGTCTTGATGTGAAGGCAAATTTCTTGAGAGAAATACAAAAAAATTTCTCGTGCCTTGTCAAGTTGATGTAGCATACATGTGTACTGGGAGCTGTCGGTATGACGGTTGCCCATTGAAAACGAAAAAAAGATATTTTGTAAATTAAAAAAAGGAGCAATCGATATGGACGGCGTAAATGAATTGACCGATGTCATCCAGGTTTGCACGGACGGCAGCTCGCTTTCCGAAAAGGGCGTAGATACGGCTGTGGAATTGGCAAAAAGCCTCGGATTGCCTTTGGTGGGGATGACTTCGGTGATCAGCAAGCCCAACACCGTGCACGGTGTCGAATACGAAGACGAAAGCGTGAGAAAGCGCTTGGCTTACGTTGAAGAAGCTGCCAAGGCTGCCGGTGTGCAGTGCCAGTTGGTAGCGGAACATTGCTCCGCTCCCTCGGAAGGCATTTTGGCCGTTGCACATCGCTATGATGCACGTTTCATTGTGATGGCAAGTCGCGGCTTGGGCTCTTTGGGAAGCCTCATTTTGGGTTCGGAAACTCAAAAGGTGTTGGCTCAGGTGGATCGTCCCGTTTTGGTGATTCGCTAATCTTTTACAAGCGCCGCAATGGCGGCTTGAGCATCAACGCCTGTGACGGCAAAACGTTTCGTGCGCTGTGTTTCTCCCGAAACAAGACGTACGGCACTTTTGGCGACGCCAAGTTTTTCGGCAAGAAAAGCCGTGAGCTTGGCGTTGGCTTTTCCGTCGACGGGCGGTGCATTCAAGCTCAGCTTAAGACGACTGTTGTATTCTCCGACAATCGCATTGCGTTTTGCACCGGGTTGGGCATGAATTGCCAAGACAATGCCATCGGGTGCGGGCGTAAGCCATTCGGGCAGTCGAGCGGATTGACTCGTGCTCTGCTCGCTTTTATTTTCCAATTGAGATTTTTGATTTTTTCTTGTCATGAAGCCGATCAATGATACGTTTTTGCGTGCCTTAAAGCGCGAACACACCGACTATACCCCTTTATGGCTGATGCGTCAGGCCGGACGTTATTTGCCCGAATACTGTGCGACGCGCGCACGCTTGGGAAGCTTTATGGCTTTGGCTCAGGATCCGGACGCCGCTTGCGAAGTCACGTTACAGCCCGTGGACCGCTACGGGATGGATGCCGCGATTTTGTTTTCCGATATTTTGACCGTTCCCGATGCCATGGGCTTGGGTTTGAGCTTTGTGGCCGGCGAGGGGCCGGTCTTTGCCAAGCCCGTGCGTGACGAAGCGGCTGTCAATGCTCTTTATGTTCCCGATCCGGAAGGCGAACTCAAGTATGTGATGGACGCAGTGCGCACCATTCGTCGCGAACTCGACAACCGTGTTCCCCTGATCGGCTTTACCGGTTCTCCTTTTACTTTAGCCTGCTACATGGTCGAAGGAGGAAGTTCCAAGGACTTCTCGACCATTAAGAAGATGATGTATGCGCGTCCGGATTTGTTGCACAGAATTTTGGACATCAATGCCCGCGCCGTGACGGCTTACTTGAACGCGCAGATTGCTGCCGGTGCACAGGCCGTTCAGATTTTCGATACCTGGGGCGGTGCATTGGCCGACGGCTGCTTCCAGGAATTTTCTTTGCGTTATATCCGTCAAATCATCGAAGGCCTGACCAAAGAAGCCGATGGTGAAAAAGTGCCCGTCATTTGCTTTACCAAGGGTGGCGGTCATTGGCTTGAAGATATGGCGGCCGTGGGTGCCGACTGTATCGGCGTGGACTGGACCGTGAACTTGACGGCGGCGCGTCGCCGCACGGCAGATGCCGTGAGCTTGCAGGGCAATATGGATCCGCTCGTTCTCTTTGCCGGAGAAGATGCCATCCGTCGCGAAGCCCGCAAGGTGATCGATGCCTACGGCGATGTCGGTCAGGGCGGTCACGTCTTTAATCTCGGACACGGTATCAGCCAGCATACCGATCCGGAAGCCGTAGCGATTTTGGTGGATGAAGTTCACAACTACTCTCGCAACAAGCACTAAAAACTTATGAACAAGCGATAATCGCACAAAAACCTTGTGGATCAGGGGGAAAACGAAGGTTTTCAAATCTTCTCCCCAGAGTTATCCACAGAATATCGAAAACAAGGCCATCGAGATTTGACGATCCGACGGCCTTGTTTTTTATTCTCAAAATCGTTCGAACCCCTTGAAAATAAAGGGATAGACGCATTTTTGAATTTTGTGTTTCAAGGGTGCGACAAAGACGTTTGTGTGAAATCGAAATTTTTCGCTCAAGCGTTTTCCCCAAAGTTATCCACAGATTTCATAAGTTGTCAAAAAGGTGGTCACAAGCACATTTTGTCGGTAAGCTTGCTGCTGACAAATTTTTCGTGAAGAACCGATCGAGTCATGGCACCTTGTTTTGTTGAAGTATTTGTGGATGTACCCTTGCCGGCTTTGGACTACGCCGTGCCTGAAGACGTGATGGTCACGGTCGGAGATCGCGTTGTCGTGCCCGTAGGGACGCGTAAAACGGTCGGTATCGTTGCTGCAGTCAAAGGTACGACGCAGGTGTCTGAAAAGAAAATCAAGCCGATTGTGCGCGTTTTAAACGAGGTGGCGCCCTTGTCTGCCGAATGGATGCGTTTTCTGGCTTTTGCGGCGGATTACTACATTCGATTCAAAGGAGAGGCTGCCGTTTCGGCTCTGCCTCAGTTTTTCCGTACGCCGCCCAAGGCCAGATACGAGGCCAGTTTGAAGCGTTTGCGAGAACTCAAGCACAAAAAAATCAAACCCGGCGAGCGACTGTCGTTAAACGACGAACAACTTGCTGCGGCTCAGGCCATCAATGAGGCACAGGGCTTTGTGCCGTTTGTTTTGTACGGTGTGACGGGCTCTGGCAAGACCGAAGTGTATTTGCATGCGATCGAAGAGATACTCAAAAAATCGCCCGACAATCAAGTGTTGTTGCTAGTCCCTGAAATCAATCTGACGCCGCAATTGGAGGCGCGTGTGCGCGGTCGCTTTGTGGACGAAACGGTCGTGACGATGCACTCGGGGCTTACGTCCGTGGAGCGCGCTCGCAGTTGGCTTGCCGTACATGAAGGAAAGGCGCGGGTGTTGGTCGGTACGCGCATGGCTATTTTTGCGAGTTTTCAAAAGCTCGGTCTTATTATCGTAGACGAAGAGCACGATCAAAGTTATAAGGCAGGCGAAGCCATGCGGTTTTCCGCACGCGACTTGGCGGTCAAACGCGCCATGGACAACGGCATTGCCTGCGTGTTGGGGTCGGCTACGCCTTCATTGGAAACATGGGCAAAGGTTTTGGCACGGCAATATCGCTGTCTGCGTTTGTCTCATCGAGCGGTTCAAGCGGCGCATTTGCCCAAACTCGAGCTTGTCGACGTTTCCAAAGAAAAACCCCAAGTTTTTGCCCAAAGTGTCAAAGACGAAATCGATGCCACGCTGCTGCGCAAAGAACAGGTTCTTGTTTTTATCAATCGCCGTGGCTATGCACCGGTCATTTCCTGTACGGCCTGCGGTTGGGTGAGTCGGTGTGAGCATTGTTCGGGATTTACGGTTTTTCATAAAAACGATCGCCGATTGGTCTGCCACCATTGCGGCACGAGCTATCGGGTGCCTGTGCGTTGCCCAAGTTGCGGCAATCCCGAAATCGTTGCCGTGGGCACCGGTACGCAACGCATCGAAGAGGCGATCGAAGCGCTGTGGCCTCAAGCGCGCGTTTTGCGCATTGACCGAGACAGCGTGAAAACGAAAAATGCGGCAGAAACGGCATTTGAAAGCGTGCATGCCGGAGATGTGGACATTGTGGTCGGTACGCAAATGATTGCCAAGGGGCACGACTTCAAACGTGTCGGTTTGGTCGTCGTTTTAAATGCCGATGCGCAGCTCGTCAGTCCCGACATTCGTGCTGAAGAGCATTTGTATGCAACGCTTATGCAGGTGGCGGGGCGTGCGGGGCGCGACAAAATTGCCGGACGCGTTTTGATTCAGACTCGCTTTCCGGAGCACCCCGTCTATGCCGACATGCAAAAGGGCGACTATGAATCGTTTGCGCAAAGGCTTTTGAACGATCGACGGGAGTCCATGAGCCCGCCCTATGCTTTCCAGGCCTTGTTGACGGCGCAGTCCTCTCATTTGGAGCGAACCATAGGATTTTTGCGCGCCGCCCGAGACGCGGCCGTGAACTTGAAGTTTTCTTCGGTCTTTGTCTATGAGCCCGTTCCTATGAGTCTGATGCGTTTAAAAGACGCCGAACGCGGGCAACTTTTGATCGAAACGATGAATCGGCGCGACAGGCATGCATTTTTGACGGCCTGGGACGCAAGTCTCAGATCTTTGACCGGGATCGATGCCGGTGTGACCTGGGCCATCGAGGTAGATCCGGCCGATATCTGATGGTATGGGCGCAACCCTGTATAATGCGCGAACTGGTCGCCGTAGTTCAACTGGATAGAATATGGCCCTCCGAAGGCTGTGATGTGGGTTCGAGTCCCGCCGGCGGCACCATACCGAAAGCGTTTCGAGAAAATGTTTCGAGGCGCTTTTTCTTTTTTGACGATGGAGTTTGACGTTTATGCTGTTTCCGACGGAGATGAGTCTGCATAAAAAGAGTCGCCGTTTCGACATTGCATTTGATAACGGCAAAAGCTTTGCTTTTCCGTTTGAATTCTTGCGCGTATTTTCGCCTTCGGCGGAAGTGACAGGGCACACGCCCGATCAGGCCAAGTTGCAGGTGGGAAAACGCGACGTTGAAATCGAGCAAATCGAACCGATCGGCAGTTATGCTTTACGTTTTGTTTTTTCCGACGGTCACGACTCCGGCATTTACAGCTGGGAGTATTTGGAAGAAATCGGGGATAACCAAGACAATCTTTGGAACGTTTATCTGCAAACGCTCGAAGAAATGGGTGCAAGCCGCGATCCCAACGATCCTGCCAATGCCAAATTTGCCGAAAAACCCAAAAAGACGTGCCCCTCCAAGCAACACTAAGGTTGATTTTTAAATGTCCGAAACTGATCAGAAAAATACGCATTTTGGCTTTAAAGAGGTTCCCGAAAGCGAAAAGGCCGATGACGTCAGACATGTCTTCGACTCCGTTGCCAAGCGCTACGATTTGATGAACGATTTGTTGAGTTTGGGGTTGCACCGTGCATGGAAGCGTGCCGCGGTCGCCTGTACCGAGCTCAAAACCGGCGACAAGGGTTTGGATATTGCTTCCGGAACGTGCGATTTGGCAATTTGTTTCGGTCATATCGTCGGGCAGAGCGGCGAGGTTTGGGCAACCGACATCAATCGCGCGATGTTAAGCGAAGGCTTGCGCCGCATTCATGCAACGGGCACGCAAGCGCATGTCGCACAATGCGATTGCGAAGCCCTGCCTTTTGAAGACAATACGTTTGATGCGGCCGTCGTTTCTTTCGGTTTGCGCAACATGACGCACAAAGATCGGGCGCTCAAAGAGATGACGCGCGTGGTGCGTCCGGGCGGCCGTGTGGTGGTGCTTGAATTCAGTCACTGCCAAAAGTGGCTCAAGCCTCTCTACGACTTCTATTCCTTCAAATTTATGCCGTGGTTGGGCTCCAAGGTGGCGGGCGACGCACCGAGCTATCGCTATTTGGCCGAATCCATCCGCATGCACCCGAATCAGGAAACTTTGGCCGGCATGATGCATGAGGCCGGTCTTGAACCCGTGAAGTGGACCAATCTCACCTTTGGGATTTGCGCCTTGCATATCGGCGTGAAACCGAAAGCTTGACGGCCGATCGTTGGCAGGATGTCAAAGAGCGCCTCGGACAGGTTTCGAGAGCGCTCTTTTTTGTAAAAACTCCATACAAAGTTATGGTTTTTTGTCATAGTGAAAAAACACACGGATCCGTACAATTAAGAGTCAGTCTTAAGGGAAGAGAAAAGCCCCGAAGAGCTTTGACGACACTTCAAACATTCAAGTGTCCAACACACTAAATTTTGAGAAAAAGAAAAATGAAAAAACTTTTGGCCATGATGGCCGTCGGCCTGATTCTTGTTTCCACCGCTATGGACGCCGATGCCGCGCGTCGCTTGGGCGGCGGTTCCTCTTTCGGTCGTCCCGCACCGACTTTGCGTCAGGCGACACCTCAGCCTGCCGCACCTCAAATGGGGCAGCAAGCCCAGCGCAATCCCGGTGCACAAGCACAAAAGCCCGCAACGGGGGCTGCAGCTGCCAACGCTGCCAAACCCAGCCCGTGGCGAGGCATGTTGATGGGCGCAGCCGCAGCCTTGGGTATCACGGCATTGTTGAGTGCTTTGGGGTTGGGCGAAGGTTTTGCTCAGATCATCATGGTGGTTTTGCTTGCCATGGTTCTGTTCTTTGTTTTCCGACTTGTGGCAGGAAAATTGATGGCAGGCAAGACCCGTCCGGCGGCAGCCGCAAGCTACGGCAATGCGAATTCGAGCAATACGCACTTTGAGTCGACACCCGTTTCGGAACAAAACCGTCCGGCATCGCAAGCCGCAACGCCTGCTTCGATGATGGGCGGCCAGGCGGCAACGGGCAGCGTCATGGACATGTTTAGCCGCGGACAGTCTGCAACGAGCGACGCAGCCGGTCCCGCTATTCCCGAAGGTTTTGACAAGGCCGGTTTCGAAGCCGTTGCCAAGGAAAACTTCATCAAGCTTCAAAAGGCTTGGGATACGGGCAACGTGGTGGAAATCAGCGACTTTACGACCAACGATCTCTTTATTGCCATCACGCACCAGTTGCGTGAACGCGGAGCACAGGCTCAAACGTCCGAAATCATCAACCTGACGAGCGAACTCTTGGGCGTGATGACCGAAGGCAACGAACATGTTGCCGTCGTGGAATTCAACGGCGCCATGAAGATTTCGGGCGAGTTTGAAGAAGTTCACGAACGCTGGATTTTGGTGCGCGCTACCGACGACTCTACCGGTTGGTTGTTGGCCGGTATCGAGCAGGTCGAAGACAACAAATAAGGCGACTTTCGGCAAGGCTTAAAATCTTGTCGAATTTGTAACGAAAAAGAAGGCTTTCGGGCCTTCTTTTTTCGTCTGAAAAAACTGTGGAGAACCTTGACGGATCACGGTTCGGCAAGAGATTTTGTGTCGGATGCGATGTGTCGTATTTTTGACGCATATCCATCAATTGACTTAGGGGAAATTCCCCTTCGCACGGCAGAAAAATCGGACTTTTTTTGATATGAATGAAAGTTAGGCCGATTTTGGAAAAAAAATTTCGCGTGAGGCTTTAATTTTTGCTGTGTATTCCTATACTGCGCATCTACTAAAAAACTTGCGAAGCAATTCACATATTTCATGCAGAGCCACCTTCGCAAGGACGTTAGTGTGAGTGAATAACGTTTTTTTCAATCTCTCGTCGTTACGCTTTTTTAAGGGAGAGGTGCGATGACGCAGCTGATCGTTTTGGTCTGCATTTACATGCTGGTTTCCGTCGGTATCGGGCTTTTGGCCGCACGTCGCGTGCAAAATACCGCGGACTACGCTTTAGCCGGGCGCTCTTTGCCTTTGGCCATGGTGATTACCGCCACGTTTGCCACGTGGTTCGGCAGCGAAACCGTATTGGGTTTGCCGGGGCGCTTTATCGAGGGCGGTATTGCCGGCGTGATCGAAGAACCTTTCGGTTCCGGCATGGCTTTGATTTTGGTGGGCATGTTCTTTGCCCGTAAGCTCTACAAGATGGACTTGTTGACCATCGGCGATTTTTATCGCAAGCGTTACGGCAAGAAAATCGAACTGGCCTGCGCCTTTTTTATCATTTTGTCCTACTTGGGCTGGGTCGGTGCTCAGATCGCCGCTTTGGGCTTGGTTTTGAACCTTGTGACCGAAGGTATGGTGAGCGTTTCTCTGGGCATGACCATCGGTACTTTTGTCGTGTTGTTTTACACGGTTTACGGCGGGATGTGGTCGGTGGCCGTCACCGACTTTTTCCAAATGATCATCATCGTTGCCGGTCTTGTCGCCATTGCCGTTTGTGCCAGTGACATGGCAGGCGGCGTCGGTGCCGTGATCGAGTTTGCCGACAAGCGCGAACTCTTCAATCCCTGGCCTGAAATGAGTTGGAACGGTTGGCTTTTTTGGGTGTCGGCTGCCATTACCATGATGATCGGCTCGATTCCCCAGCAGGACGTTTTTCAGCGCGTGATGAGTGCCAAGGACACCAAGACGGCCGTTCGCGGTCCGATTCTGGGCGGGATCTTTTATATCCTCTTTGCCTTTGTGCCGATGTTTATCGTGTGCGCGGCCGTATTGGCCATGCCGGGTGTGGGCGAAACGCTGCTCAATACCGATCCGCAGCGTCTGTTGCCGACATTGATTCGCGACTATATGCCCTGGTGGTTGCGCGTACTGTTTTTCGGTGCCGTTTTGTCTGCCGTGATGTCGACGGCTTCGGCCACGATGTTGGCGCCGGCCACGACCTTTGTGGAAAATATTCTGCGCAACTACGTCAGAATCGAAGGCCGCGAATTGGGATATATGCGCGCAACGCTCATTGTCTTTGCCATTGCCGTTTTGTGTTACAGCCTGTGGTTTGAAGGTACGGCCATTTACGATATGGTGGCCATGGCCTATCAGTTCCCGGTTGTGGGCGCCTTCTGGCCCTTGGTGATGGGCTTGTATTGGAAGAAGGCCACGACGCAAGGCGCATGGGTGTCGATTGTCACCGGCGGCATCACTTGGGCCTTCCTGACATTTACGGGCGCAGGAGACGTTTTCCCGGCGGTTCTGGGCGGCTTCATCGTGGCCGGTCTCGGTATGGTCACGGGCAGCCTTTTGCCTACGCGCTACAACGCACGTTACCGCCGTCTGCAGGCTTTGCAAGCAGCTCCGGTGCTGTCCTAACTCTTGCCAAGTTGACATTGAAGGCGGAAGCGGTCGAATGCAGACTGCTTCCGTTTTTTTATTTCTTTTTTTGGGGAGCTGTGGATAAACTTGTGGAAATATTGTCGAAAAGTTGTTGGTAATTTGTGGGCAAATTGTGGAAATCTTTCATTGGGGGAAGCTATGCGCATATCGAAAATTTGTATCGGGGTCTTGGCCGCAACATTTCTTGTCGGGTGCGCGACGGTGCAAACGACGGATAAAGACGTCAAACAAGAGTTGAGTCGGTTCATCGACGATCACAAAACACAAGTTTTGGATGTCGATCGAGCAGCCTCGGGCGCCGTGGTCGTCACGACGAGCGAAGAGGCGATCGCATCCTACCTTGATCAAAAGAAAGATCCGAACATTGTTGTGCGGCGTCTGCTCGAAGCCGCTTCTCTGGGCAATATTGCCGCAGGCGTCGTCAACGTGCCCGTTGCGGCCATTCACAGGGCTCCAAAATCTTCTTCCGAAATCATTTCCGAAGCGGTGATGGGCACTCCCGTCTACATGCTTGAAAAAGACGGTTGGTGGCGCGTCCAAACGCCCGAGGGCTATCACGGTTTGCAAGTAAGCGCCATGACGCCCGAAAGCTTTCAGGCGCATTTCCAAAAGCCGCAGGCCATGGTAACGGCACTCGAAGTCGAGGGGCGCTCCGACAACGGCCGGCAAACGGTCACGACGCTGACGGCAGGTTCGTTGGTCAGTGTTGTCAAAAAACTCGACAAACAGACTTTGATTGCGTTGCCCGACGGCAGAACGGGACGAATCGATACGCAATCGATTCGAAATCTCGATCAGGTCTATCAAGCCCGCTCCGAAGTGCAAATGCGGGCGCAAATTGCACAAAACGCGCTGAAATTGATCGGACGCAGCTATCGCTGGGCCGGTGTGTCGTCGTTTGGTGTCGACGGTTCGGGACTTGTTGAACTACCCCACGCTCACACGTGGGGATTCGTAAGGGCCGCCCCTTACTTCTAATAGCGTCCCGATATCCACACGTGTGTGCAGATTTCGAATCGCTACGGGCATGTCCAATACACCCCGATCGAGCATGAGCCTCTTTTCGAGCCACTCATTCCCGAATTCCTTTCTTCCAATATTGATCGCGCCGTTGACATCGGCATTGATCTCTTGCCCTGCACTACTCTTATAGAGCCCGCGTTCGATACGTGTTCCTGAGAAAGGCTTCTGAGGAAAACTCTCTCCGTAGGTCGGTATCTCATCGAAATCCAATGCGCTGGCTTGCGAGGTATAGCTTTCTTCTCGGACGATGACTTCTATACCGTGGCTTTGCGCCTTGTATTTGACCATATCGATGAATTTTTTGTGCGGAAGCATCACAAACTTCTGGTTATTGACCGAACCCAGATTGGCTTTCTGTTTCCAGTCCGGGTTAAGCCCAAACACGATCTTGCCCAAACCGAAAGTCAGACAGGTATCAACGAGCAAATTGGCAGCTTTGTGCAACCAGTCGTTAATTTGACGATCACGCTTTTCACCCTTGATGCGGATATGATCGAGGTAGTTTTTAGGTTTTTTCTTATCTCCCCTGGCTTCTTTGGCCTCGTTAGCCAACTTGTCCATCTTGGATTGAAGCTCTGCCTTTTCCTTGTTGTACTTTTGATTCAGGCTTTTGATACCGGTGCCCTTGATCAAACAGGGTTTGACGCCCGGTTTGGTCGATACGATGGTTACAAAGTTATCAATACCGGGATCGCACACCAAGGCAAAGTTGGGATCTAAATTGACAGATTCTTTAGGTTTCTCCTCTGTAACGTGGTAGGTCAGTTCGATGGCAATGCTGTTGCCCAACGGCACGATTCTCAGATCGCCCGCAACGGCTTCCGTTGCCTTTGCATTGAAAACTTGATTTTGACAACAACGAACGGGGATCGGCTTCAAGCCAAAATCCTCGCCGCTGGTAATGGTCAGTAAGCCGTCCTTGATTTGATAGCCGTTACGGCCGACAAAAAACGTTCGATACTTCTTTTTGTAGCCGGGTAACTTCGGCTCACCCTTGAACTTCTCAGGATGCTTTTTATATTCGGCTTTGGCCTTTGCAAAAGATTTGAATTGCTTGGCGACAATCTGCCCCTGACGTTGAGCCGATGCGGCTGAAGGCATGGCACGATAGTCCCGAGGGTATTTGGCTTTGAGTTCGTTATCGAACTCGGAACGAGACATCACGGGCTCTTTGGCAAAAAAGCGTTGACGCAGAGTATAGACGGCACAATTACCCAGCTTGCGCGAAAACGAGCAAAGCTGACGGCAAGCCGACCAATTCGGGTGGCTTTTCTTGATAATCGTTCTTTCCGTTCTTTCAACTCTTAGTTGCATGTGATTGACGAACCGTTCTACGCAC
>CALKKK010000103.1 GCA_937995395.1 uncultured Sutterella sp.
TATTGAAAAAGATCAAAATGGTCTTTTTTTGAGTTGAATATAGTTTTTTACAAACAGTTTTGCTGTTTTCAGAATTGCCCTCGACCCGTTTTTAAACACGTTGGGGGATAATCAATGACCACAGCAACAATGACGACGAACTCCATTGTGAGTCAGTCCAAAGGACCGGTTTTGGTATTGACCGGCATCATTCTTACTTCGATGAATCTGCGTGCGGCAGTGACATCGCTTTCGGCACTTTTTCATCAAGTCGCCGTCGATGTTCCCGGATTCGACATTTCGCTCATGGGCATTTTGCCGTTGCTTTGCTTTGCAATCTTCGGGTTCGTAGCGCCCTGGGTTAAGAATAAGCTCGGTTTCGAAAAGGCATTGCTTGTCTCGATGTTGATGTGCGGCGCCGGTCTTGCTTTGCGTGCCTATACTTCGAGCTTTGCCGTTTTCTTTACTTCGACGATTCTTGCCCTTGCGGGCATGGCATTCGGTAACGTGTTGTTGCCCCCGATCTTTAAGAAGTATTTTCCGAACCAGACCGGTGCCGTGACATCACTTTATGCCGTGATGATTGCGTTCTCGGCCGGCGTTCCGTCCGTGTTGTCTGTGCAGACCGTCGGCATTTGGGGCTGGCGCGGTGCCGTTGGTATCTGGGCTGTCGTGGGTTTTGCCTCTGCCGTCCCATGGTTGCTTCAGTGCTTGATCCGTCCTCAGCTTTGTCAGGCACCAGCTGCGACGGCCGCTGCCGGTACCAAGAAATCCATTCCGGTCTATAAGTGGGCTAATACCTGGGGTATGGCGTTGCTCTTCGGTGTGGGCGGCATGCTCCCGATGTATACGGTCATCAATTGGTTGCCTTCTTTCCTCATCGAAAAGGGCATGAGCCTTGAAACCGCAGGTTTCTGTCTGTTCCTTTACAACACAGTCGGTCTGTTCCACTCCTTCATCGTGCCGCTCGTCATCGGCAAGATGAAGCACCCGTTCTCCTTGGTGATTTTGGCCTTCGTTTTGCAGATTGTCGGTTATCTCGGATTCATGTTTGCCGTCGACTGGTCGATGTTCTGGTGCGTCGTTACGGCCCCCGGTTTGTTGACCATCCCTGCCACCTTCCAACTGTTCAACTTGAGAAGCCGCACCCCTGAAGGCGCCACCTCGCTTTCTTCCTTCGTGCAGTTCATCGGTTACATCTTCGCAGCAGTCGGTCCGTATTTCTTCGGTCTCCTCAAGGACATGACCGGCGGTTGGAATACGCCCTGGATCTTCCTGTGTGTCATGAGCGTTGTCATGTTCGTGGCCGGCGGGCTTGCGATGCGCAATCAGTATCTCGAAGACGCCCAGTAATTCGTCTTGAGCAGTTTTTTACTGGATTCAAACAAAGATTTTTTCGGGTTCCGGTTCGTATGCCGGGCATGCAAACCGAACCCTCATCCCTCTCTTAGGAGCAAATAACATGCCTAACGTTCATGGTATCGATCATATCGGTCTGACAGTGCCTGATCTCGAACAGGCCACGCAGTTCCTGTGCAATGCTTTGGGTGCCGAAGTCATCTATGACACCTATACGCTGGATCAGCCGCCGAGAAATTCCGAGTTCACGCATCGCCGTCTCGGCATCGCCGACTCGATGGCTCAGCGTGCCATTCGCACGCTCGGTCTTCCTAACGGTCCCGGTATCGAACTCTTCCAGTATGAAGGTCCCGATCAACGCGAGGCCGTTACGCCAGCAGACGTGGGTTGGCAGCATCTTGCCGTCTATGTTGACGACATCGAAGAAGCGCTTCGCAAAGTCGAAGAATTCGGTGGTAAGCGTAACTCCGATCCAGTACCCTTGTCCGGTATCGAAGGCGGAGAAGGCAACTTTTTTGTCTACTGCAAAACGCCTTGGGGCTCATCGCTTGAGTTGCTTACCTATCCGACGCCTCAGCCCTACTTGAAGACCTCTCACCGCGCCAAGTGGCAGGCCTGATGTTCTAGGTACGGGGGTTCGAGTCAATCGGTTGCTAAAAAAAGATTTCGGATTTGAAGAAATCGGCAGCGAATGAAAAGGGCTCCTGACGGAATCAATCTCTAAGTCAAGAAAGCCATGCCTGCCGGAAGTTATGGGGTGTCCGGTAGGCATGGCGCCTGTAAAAGAAACTCCTGCAGACTGTTTGCGGTTTTTTTCCAAAAGAACGTTTGCGCAGCCTTTAATCGTTTTTGTCGCAAATGGATCTTTTCTCAGCAGAGTTTCGGGTTATGGCGTAAGACCGGACTCTAAATAGAAAACTTAGACAGAAAGCTCTCGCAGAGCAGTAGCGTTTTGATCTGAACAACTTCCGAAGGTGATTCGATGTGCGAAGAAAATAAGAAGCCCACTGCAATTTTTCTAGTCGGCATGATGGCTGCAGGTAAAACGACGGTTGGTAAATATTTGGCGCAAAGACTTGGTTGGGACTTCTACGACAACGATGAGGAAGTTGAGAAGCAGGCCGGTATGACGGTTTCCGATATTTTCGCCAAGGAAGGCGAATGGGGATTCCGTAGTCGTGAAACAGCAATGCTGGCACGGCTCACAAGCCGTCCGGGCAGTGTGCTTGCTACCGGCGGCGGTGTTCCGATGTTTGAAATTAATCGAAAGATTCTCAGGCGAGGGTTGGTGATTCAGCTAATGTGTCGAGTCTCGGACGTTCTTGAACGAACTCGCGGCGATGATACGCGTCCGTTGTTGCGTTCAGCCGATCCGGCCGGTCGTATTCGTCTCTTGATGCTAGAGCGAGAACCTGTTTATCAGTCAGTGAGCGATATCGACATCAGCACCTCCCGCATTTCGCCCAACGAAGTGATTGATGAAATACTTTCGCTCGAAAAGGTAAAAGAGACGATACGCGAATTCGAAAGAATTCGTGCAGAAATGAAAGAATGAACGGAATTTGCGAGGCAGTCAACAGAATGTAGCAGGAGCTTGTCTGTGAC
This sequence comes from uncultured Sutterella sp., assembly GCA_937995395.1. Classification (GTDB taxonomy): domain Bacteria; phylum Pseudomonadota; class Gammaproteobacteria; order Burkholderiales; family Burkholderiaceae_F; genus Duodenibacillus. The sequence continues at coordinate 2,944 of CALKKK010000103.1, forward strand.
GGTTTTCGGATCCTGCTCTGTGAATCGTTAGTGGACGGCGATCTGCAGGCAGAGTCTGAAAATACGGCAGCCGGTGGTAAACGAGCCGACAGCGATGCCTCCCCTGTAACGAACGTCGCATTCCGGGTTTCTGTTCTAGTGTCGCCACGGCTTTATTTTGCTTCTCCCCCTACACGACGGCAGAGATAAAGTTCAAGGAACAGAACCCGGAATGGCGGTGTTGCAACGAATGTTCAGATCGTTGTTGTTGAAGAAGATCCAATGAAAACGGGAGACTTTCGCCTCCCGTTTTTTTGAGTTCAGTCGAATTACTTCTCGACGTTCGTTTTCAATGCTTCCATGAAGCTTGCCTCGGTCAACAACTCCGGCAACACCGTCGTCGTTCCGTCAGGCTTATACAGCAGGTAAAGCGGCACGCCAGTACGTCCGAAGCGGTTCAAGACTTCGGTAATACGCGCATCGCGATTGGTCCAATCGGCTTCGAAGCGAACGTAGTTCAATTCATTCATCAAAGCTTCCGAAGCACTTGTGCGAATGGCCGTTGCCTTATTGAATTGGCACGTTACGCACCAGGCGGCGGTAAAGTCCACCACAACCGGATGACCTTCGGCAAGGGCTTGAGTGACAGCTTCTTCACTCCAAGCCTGCCAAGGCCCTTCGCTTGTTTGAACAACCTTGCGATCAAAGGTTCCCAAAGCCAACAGTGCCACACACACCAAAGTGACGATGCCGGTGACAAGCTTTAAAACCTGTGCTTTTCCACGGCCGTATTGTTCACGGCCCACCGCCCACAAGAAAGCGGCAACGGAGCCCGTGGCAAAGATCACGGTCAAAAGCCCATAGACGCTGACCTGACGGGACAACACCCAGATAAGCCAAAGCGTGGCGCAGGCCATAGGAACGGCCATCACGCGCTTAAAGGTCACCATCCAGGCGCCGGGTTTGGGCAGGAACTTGGTCCATGCAGGAACTAACGTCAAGAGCAACCACGGCAACGACATGCCGAAACCCAATGCCACGAAAACCAGAAGGCTTTGCATGTCGGATTGCATCACGGCGTAGCCCAAAGCTGCACCCATGAAGGGTGCGGTACAGGGGCTGGCCACAACAACGGCCAAAACGCCCGTAAAGAAGCTGCCGGCAGGCCCCGTTGTGGGAAGCTTTTTCACGGCACGGCTGTCAGCCAAGTGAGACGCCGCCGTAAATTCAAACAATCCCCAAAGGTTCAAAGACAGCGAGAAGAAAAGCAGTGCCAAGATTGCAACCACCCAAGGCGTTTGCAATTGGAACCCCCAACCGATGGCCCAGCCGAGGTGACGCAATAGCATCAATGCACCGGCTAGAAGAGCCATGCTTAAAATCACGCCGCCCGTGAAGGCAAAGCCGTGTGCCGGTAAAGACCCTGTGCGACGGGAGCTGTCAACCAACTGCAAAATCTTCAGACTCAAAACCGGGAATACGCACGGCATCAGATTGAGAATCAAGCCGCCCAAGAAGGCAAAGACGATCGCCGTACCTTGCGTGAGCTTTTCCACCACGGGGGCAGCCGTTTCAATCACCGGTGCCGGTTTTTCGGGCTCGGGTTCTTGTACCCAGGGAAGCGGAACGCTGCCTGCGGTCACAGGAATTTGCGCGCGAATTGCCCAGCCGCCCTTTAAGGGACCGTCGTCGGCAACTATCACGCCGTCAAGCGGAGCAATCGTTTTGTTTTGCGCATTATCGTCCAAATAGGGCTTGGCGGCCTTGAGATAAAGCGAAGTGGTGTCGCCCTCTCGGTGCATTTTGTCCAAGCTCTTAAAGTCGATCATGCCGCCCTCGAACAGGAAGAATTCGACTTTTTTGTCGATCTTGCCTGCCAAGGGTGCAAAGTCCAAACGGATGCGGTCTTCTTCGAGCGTGGCCGTAATATGTTCGCTTGAAACCAACTCCGGAATATTCTTTTTGGTATCTTCAAAAAGTTTGGCTTCGGCAGAAGGTTTGCTGGCCACTTCGATCGGAACGCGGAAGCGCACTTCGGCTTCGCCCGGAATGCAAATGTCTTTGCAAGCCAGCCACGAGACCTTGGCGCGAATCGTCGCGCTCGTTCCGTAGGGCGTGCCCCACGGAATATCGAGCTTGTAAGGCAGAAGGACTTCGTCGGAATACACGAAGTTGGTCAACGTTCCCGTCCGGTGCTTTTGCGGCAGGGGCCACCCCAAAGGTTCGGCCGTCCAGCGACGCGGCAGATTCCACTCCACCTCGGGGGCAAAACCCGTATCGCCGGCAAAGCGCCAGTAGGTGTGCCAGCCCGGCTCGTGCTTTAAGCGGATGCCGATTTGGTAGTCCGAGCGCGGCGTGCCCGCCGTACGATTGGCAACGATGTCGACCGACACCGTTTTGGGTGCGCCGCCAAATGGCGCGCCCATGCCGGCGCCCGGGTTGTTGACGGCCGAAGACATGGCGCCCGGAGCGCTCATCGCCAGCGTCGACAGGGCAAGCCCGGCCGATACGAGCGTAGCGGAAACTAAAGAAGTCAAACGCATTTCTTACTAACTTCGTGTTGTGCGGTTGTGCGACTTAAAGCGCGGCGAAAGATTCGCGGGCAGCGGCAATCGTTGCGGCGATGTCTTCGTCGGTGTGCGCCATCGACACGAAACCGGCTTCGAAAATGGACGGAGCCAAGTACACGCCCTTGTCGAGCATGGAATTGAAGAACTTGGCAAAGACCTTGGGATCGGCCTTCATCACGTCGTTAAAGCCGCCGGGTAACTCGGGCAGGAAGAATAAGCCCATCATGCCGCCCTGGCTGCGAGCGCAGAATTCGACGCCGGCATCTTTTGCGGCAGCCGTCAAGCCGTCGGTCAAAAGCTTGGTTTTTCGGGAAAGTTCTTCGTAGAACCCGGGCTTTTGAATTTCTTTCAATGTGGTCAAGCCGCAAGCTACGGCAACGGGGTTGCCCGACAAGGTGCCGGCCTGATAAACCGGACCCAAGGGGGCGATCTTTTGCATGATTTCGCGACGACCGCCGAAAGCGGCCACGGGCATACCGCCGCCGATGACTTTGCCCATCATGGTGATGTCGGGCACGACGTTGTAAAGCGACTGAGCGCCCTTTAAAGCGACGCGGAAACCCGTCATCACTTCGTCGACGATTAACAATGCGCCATACTTCGTGCAAAGAGCGCGCATCGTATCCATGAATTCCTGAGTGGCCGGAACCATGTTCATGTTGCCGGCAATCGCTTCGACGATCACGCAGGCGATCTCGTCGCCAAACTGTGCAAAGGCCTCGGTCAAAGCCTGCGGGTTGTTGTATTCGAGCACGATGGTGTGTTCCGTCGTACCGGCAGGCACACCGGCTGACGACGGATTGCCGAAGGTCAGCATGCCGGAGCCGGCCTTCACCAAAAGGCTGTCGGAGTGACCGTGGTAGCAGCCTTCGAACTTGACGATTTTGTTGCGACCGGTAAAGCCGCGTGCCAAGCGAATGGCGCTCATGCCGGCTTCGGTGCCCGAACTGACCAAGCGGACTTCTTCGACATTGTCCATGATCTTGACGACTTCTTCGGCAATGGCGATTTCGCCTTCGGTCACGGCACCGAACGACAAGCCGCAATCGACGGCCTTGTGCACGGCTTCGATGACGGCGGGATGATTGTGTCCCAAAATCATCGGGCCCCAGGAGCCGATATAGTCGATAAAACGCTTGCCTTCGGCATCCCACATATAGGCACCCTGAGCGCGTTCGATAAAGCGAGGCGCGCCGCCTACGCTCTTAAATGCACGAACCGGAGAATTCACACCGCCGGGGATGGTCTTTTGTGCGCGTTCAAACAGCGCTTCATTGATACCCATTTGTCGTATCCTTCAAAAAAATCGAATCTGAAATAAGTTGTCGGCCGCAAAAGGGCATTTTTACCCGTTTGCGGCCTGAAAAAAGGCGTATTTAGAAATCTAGCACACCAATATATCCTCGGGCTTAAGACAAGGCCGAGGAGAATGTTTTTTCGCGTTTAGAAGGCGATACCGGCACCGATATACATGTGTGCCGGAGACGGTCTAAACATCACGTCGCCTTCGGGCGCCATGTTGTGGTAGCGCGGGAAACTCAAGTTGATGCCGCCCAACAAGCGCGTGTGTTCCGTGACGGCCCACGTGCCGCCCAATTGCACGACCGGAAAGACGGAGTCTTCGGACTGGGAGCCTTCCTTGGCTTCCCACTTGCCGTAGCCGATACCCAAGCCTGCGTGCGCACGCAAGGACTGAGACAGGTTGACGTGGTACTGCAAAGCGGCCGAGTATGTTTTGTGATCGTAAGCGGCGCGGGTGCCCTGATACTTGATATCGTGTTCGCTTTCGGTGTAGTTGAAGTCAACGGCCCAGTTGTTGGCCACGAAATGACGAATGCCGAGCATGACGCCGGTATCCGACGTTACCATAAAGCCCTTTTCGGTGGCAGAGTCCGTTTTTTCACGCATCCAGGCGCCGTAAATTTCGGTCTTGTTGGCAAAGGGCGAGCCTTCCAACGTCGGGAACAAACGATTTTCCTTGCTGTCGGTCGTGATCGTGCCGTAGAAGAAAAAGACGTTCGTAAACGGAATGAAGGTCATGTACAAGCCCACGTCGTCGGTGCCCGCTTTCACAACCGGTAGCGGCATCGGGCAGGGCAACCAGTTGAAGTCTTCGCGGAAGGTAAAGCCCAAAAGGTAACCGGCACCCACGTGATACTTTTCGGTCAAGGGGTAACGCGCCACCCAGCTGTAGCCGAAGGTGGGTTCGGGATAGTAGTGAGAGTCGCTGAAAATCAAAGCAAAAAGGCTGCGTTCGTTGCCGCGATCGTCGATCACGGTGCGCAAAACGCCGCCGCCGAAGGGCCACATGTTTTCTTCGTCGCGGTTGTCGTAATCAAAAGCGGGATGTTCGGTGTAGATGCCGAAGGCGATGCCGTCGCGGCCGTTATCCATGATTTCTCGGGCACCGCTCAGCTGAGCGGAAAAGAATCCGTCGTAAGACGTGGCAACGCCGCCGGGCAAGGTTTGGCCGACTTCGTCCCAAAAGCCGGCCGAAGCGCCGGTAGACAATAAACTCAGGCTGCAGGCCGCAGCAACGGCACTTTTGCGTAAAGAAAACTGCATGATCGATCGAGCTGTTGATAGGTGACGAGAACGTTTTGCCGTCACTGGAAAAAATAGGGGTCAAACAATTTGTCACGAACAGTCGAAGTGCATGAAAAAGCAATTCGAATCAAGGACAAACAAGGATTTTGGAAACAAGGAATTCTAAGCAAAAACAAGCTTTGTCGTCAAAAGTTTGCAAGTCTGCGTTTTTCCGCGTAAAGTCAGTGCCTCACACATCAAGCCGAGTCGGACGATCGCGGCGAGTTTAACTCTCGGTGAGGAAAGTCCGGACTCCGCAGAGCACCGTAGCAGGTAACGCCTGCCCGCCGTAAGGCGAGGATTAGAGCAACAGAGACGAGCCGATTCAGTTCGGGTGAAACGGGCAATCTCTACGGGGAGCAACACCAAGTAAGCAGTCGTTTGATTTCTGCTCGAAAAAAGATTGCGGGTAGGTGGCTTGAGGCCGCGCGCGAGCGTCGGTCCTAGATGAATGATCGTCACCGGCACCAAAATGTGCCGTCACATAATCCGGCTTACAGATTCGTGCTTGGTGTGTGTCTTATCTTTTTGCCAAATTTCCGATTTTGTATCGAAAAGCCAAATGTCCCGTGATCGCAATTTTTCTCTCGGCGTTGTGATGGCGCTCTCTGCTGGCGTGTGTTGGGGCGCCATGGCTGTGGCCGCCCAATCGCTTTTTGCGGGCACAAGCGGTATTACGCCCATGAATTTGGTAACGGTGCGTTTGCTTGTTTCCGGGCTGGTCTTTTTGATCGTTTCGGCAGGTGCCTCGATCGCATTGATTCGCTCGGCCGTGAACGTGCGCGACGTCATCATTGCGGGCGCCTTGGTCTTCGGCGGCCAGTTTTGCTTTATGCAGGCCATTTCTTATCAGGGTGCGGGACCTTCGGCCATTATTTTGACGACGGTGCCTTTTTGGGTGGCGTTTTGGCAGGCGTGTACGCAACGCCAGTTGCCGAGCGTGCGCGAAATCGTCTGCTTCGTTTTGGCTTTGGCAGGTGTCAGCCTTCTGGTGACGCACGGCGATTTCGAAAGCTTGAGTTTTGACGTCAAGGGCGTGACCTGGGCTTTCGGTTCGGCCATTATTTCGGCGGCTTATTCCGTACAGCCCCGAGCGCTTTTAAAGCGCGCGCCCGTGACGGCCGTGATGGGCTGGGCGATGCTCTCGGGCGGCATCATTGCGTCCTTTATGACGCCGCCTTGGACGATCGAATTCGTGCCCACGTGGATGAACGCCTTCGAGCTTTTCATCGTGGTCATCATGGGCACCATCATGGCCTTTTGGTTTTACATGATGGCCATTCACCTGATTTCGCCCGTTATTGTCGGCTTGATCGGCAGCTCAGAACCGTTAAGCGCCTATCTTCTGTCCGTGATTTTCTTGGGCACGGTCGTGACGGTGCCCGAAATGTTCGGCGCGGCCTTGGTGCTGTGTGCCGTGTCTTTGGTGAGTCTCGGCGGACACAAAAAGCAGTAACCGAAGAAAACTCACACAAACAAAAAAGCCGCGCAAGATCAAAACCTGCGCGGCTTTTTGATTGGTAAAGCTGCCGAAGTTAAAGCTTCATCTTGATGCGACCGTCAACGGCAATGGCTTCGCCCGTTTTATCGGAAATCATCAACGGGTTGATGTCAAGTTCGATCAAGTTGGGGAAGTCGGTCGTCAACTGAGACAGGCGCAGGAGAATTTCTTCGACCTTGGCAATGTCGGCTGGCGTCGTGCCGCGAGCGCCTTCCAAAAGTTTGAAGGCTTTGACGGAGCGAACCATTTCGTGTGCGTCCACGTCCGTAATGGGGGCGAGATTGAAGGTGACGTCTTTCATTACTTCGACAAACACGCCGCCCAAGCCGAACATCAGCATGGGACCGTACTGAGGATCGGTGGCAATACCGCAAACGAGTTCGCGAGACGACTTCACCATTTCCTGGATGATGACGCCTTCCAAGCCGTCCAAAAGGCCTTTTTCGGAAAGCTTGGCAATCAGGTCGCGATAGTTGGCGCGAAGCGTTTCTTCGCTATCCATGTTGACGCGTACGCCGCCCACGTCGGTTTTGTGCGACGTGGTTTTCGAGGTCATCTTCATGACCACCGGATAGCCGATTCGGTTGGCAAGGGCAACGGCTTCGTCTTCGGTCGTTGCAAATCCTGCGCGGCACACGCGAACGCCGTAGGCATCGAGCACGTCCAAGCTTTCACGGGTAGTGAGCTCGGCACGGTTTTCGGCGGCGGCAGCGGCAAAAATCGCTTCGGCCTTGGCTTTGTCCACCGTCAATGCCGGAATCTGTCCGACGGGGCGCTCCATCCACTTGCGTTGCATGTTCAAGCGAGCCAAACCGTCGACGGCTTCTTCGGCAAACATGAAGAAGGGAATCGTCACGTCCATTTCGGAAATGGCGGTGAAGAATTCGTTTTTGGTCATAAACACGCCCACGATCGGCTTTTCGGGGTGTTCGGCCTTAATGCGCATGAGTTCTTGGGCGACGTCGATGTCGCGCAAACCCAAGAAGGGCAGATAGATGGTGATCACCATATCGACGTTGGGATCGGCCAAAACGGTCGTCAACGTCTGGCGATAGTGATCCAAGGGCGCCGAGGCGATCATGTCCACAGGGTTCTTGACGCTGGCGGCGGCAGGCAAAAATTCACGCAATTTTGCCTTGGTTTCTTCAGTCAACTGTGCCATCTGCATGCCGTATTCGCAAATGGCGTCGGTGGCCATAATGCCTGGGCCGCCCGAGTTGGTGATGATGGCTACGCGATCGCCCTTGGGCAAGGGGCAGTTCTTAAAGACCTTGGCGGTGGAAAAGAGTTGCTCCAGAGAATATTCGCGAATGACGCCCGATTGACGCAAGAGGGCTTCTGCGGCTTTGTCCGAGCCGGCAAGGCTACCCGTATGGGAACTTGCGGCCGAGGCGCCCGCAGCGGAGCGGCCTGCCTTCAAAGCCAGGATGGGTTTGCGCTTGGTGATGCGGCTGGCTAAACGACGGAAGTTGGTCGGATTTTGGATCGATTCCATGTAAAGAAGAATCTGGCGCACGTCGTCTTCGTTTTCCCAGTATTCGATCGCGTCTTCGGCGTTCACATCGGCTTGGTTGCCGATGGAAATAAATTGTGCAAAGCCGATGTTGAGATCCTTGAGAATGTTGAGGATGCCGCCGCCCAAAGCGCCCGACTGGGAGACAAAGCCGATGTCGCCGCGCACCGGCAGCGTTTCGGCAAAGCACCCGTCCAAACGAATGTCGGGATGGGTATTGACGACGCCCAAGCAGTTGGGACCCACGCAACGCATGCCGTATTCGCGCACTTTCTTCAAAAGTTCGGCTTCCAGAGCCGCGCCTTCGGCGCCGGCTTCTTTAAAGCCGGCGGAAATCACAACGAGACCACCTACGCCTTTTTCATGACACTGATCGATGGTTTGAATCACAAACTTGGAGTTCACCACAACAATGGCCAAGTCGACGGCTTCGGGAATTTCCAAAACGGAGGTGTAGGCTTGCAAGCCTTCGATCACGCCGCCCTTGGGATTGACGGGGTAGATTTTTCCGTTAAAGCCAAATTCCTGCAAGCGCTTCATGATGTCCGAGCCGATCGTGTGCGCTTTGGTCGAAGCGCCGATGACGGCAACGGTTTTGGGCTTCATGATTTTGTCGAGGTTTTGCATGAAGTGTCACTCCTAGAGTTGGTTTCAAATTCTTGATTAGCGAATGGAGTCCAGTGCCTGACGCAGATCGTCGACGGGCATGGCGCCCGTAAACTTCGTGCCATCGGCAAAGATGATGGCCGGCGTCCCTGTAATGCTGAATTTCTGCCCGAGCGCGAGATTGCGATCCAACACACCGGTGTCGCAACGGTTGACGGCAGGGTCACGACCTTCGAGCATATGTTCCTGAAAGGCTTTGGCCGGATCCTTGGCGCAAACGATGTCGCGCGCCATTTCGCGAGAGTTGAGAATCGGGTACATGAAGTTGTAGACGGTGACGTTGCCGATGTCGCGCAAGCTCTTTTCCAAAATACGGCAGTAGGTGCATTTGGCGTCGGTAAAGACGGCAACCTTGCGTTCCCCCTTGCCGTAGACGACCTTGATGGCGTCGTTTAAGGGCAATTCCTTCCAGTCGATGCGAGACAGTTCTTCTACGCGCTGTGCCGTCAGGTCGGTTTCGGTGGCGGCATCGAAAATGCGCCCGGCGATCAAATACTTGGCATTGGCGTCGACATAAAACACGCGCGAGCGATTGATGACGACCTCATAGAGGCCGGCCACGGGAGCCGGACGCACACTGTCGGGTTTGACACCCATCATGGAAACGATCTTGGCCGAAATGCGATCGGCGTCGGTATTGGGGGCCGCCGTGACAACGGTTGCCGAAAAAAGCGTTGCGGCAACGGCCGCAGCGGTCATAAAAGGTTTGAGTTGCATGAATGCTCTAAAGACAAAGTTGGCACAATTTTGTAAGTTTACCAAGGGCGACAACGAAAAACATCGCTCGAAAAATCGAACCTTTCGTCGAAATCGGACGCTTGAAACAATTTGAAACACAAGCACAGAGTTGCTTAGCTGACTATTAGATTGCCGAAAAAGCGCGTCAAGCTTGGGGGTACAAGTCGATTGAGGGGTAAAAACGCGCTTTTTGCATCTATGTTTTGACTAAGAAGTGCGCCATAAACTGACACCATCAAAAAGCGGTTTTCCTTGAAGGCGCAAAAGTCGAAAACAAAGAAAACCGTAAGTGAATCGAAATTTTTCAAGGAGACGATGATGAAAGCCGTTCAAAAGTTTGCCGCTCTGGCCGCCATGACCGCCGTTTTCGGTGCCGGTATTGCTCAGGCGCAGTTTGTCAACAATGCGCCCTCGAGCATTTGGACCGTTCAGCAGATGAAAGACACGGCCAAGGACGATCAGATGGTCGTTTTGGAAGGTTACTTGGTCGATCAGGTCAAGCACGACAAGTACACGTTTAAGGACGCCACAGGAAGTGTCTTGGTTGAAATCGACGATAAGATTTTTGCCGGTCAGCGTGTCGATCCCAAAACCAAGATTCGCATCGAAGGCGAATTCGAAAAGGATTTTATGGATCCCGACGAGGTTGACGTGTATCGTTTGACTATCATTCGCTAGAAAATCAAACGGTATTTGCGTTGACGAAAACCCATCCCGACTGCGGGGCGGGTTTTTGTCGATCTGCAGTTTGTGAGGGCAATATGACGGAAAATTCGGTACTTTTGGTGGAAGACGACCCCATGATCGCTCAGGTGGTCAAAGAGGCCCTTGTCGAAGCTGGCGCAACTGTCGACTGGGCGCAAAGCGGCTGGGAAGCGACGGGCTTTCTGTCGCAAGGACATTTTGACATGGTGCTCCTGGATTTGGGCTTGCCCGGCAAGGACGGTATGAGCGTTTTAACCGAACTTCGCCAAAAGGACGCGACCACGCCCGTCATCATTCTGACTGCACGCGACGGGCTCGACGATCGCCTCGCGGGGCTCGATGCCGGTGCCGACGACTATATCCTCAAACCTTTTCATATTTCCGAACTCTTGGCGCGTATGCGGGCGGTTTTGCGTCGTCGCGGCGGCGGATCGCAAACTTCCGGCGGAAAAACTCTGTCCAACGGCGAATTGACGCTCAATTGCGAAACCAAAACGATTGTCGTCAAGCGCGAGGGCGTTGAAACCGAAGTGTCGCTGTCTCGCCGCGAATACGATTTGATGGAAGCCTTGCTCACGCGCCCGGGCGCCATCTTGAGTCGAGCCACTCTGGAAGACCGTCTCTACGGCAACGACGAAATGCCGGAGAGTAACGCTTTGGAATTCATCATTCACGGGCTTCGCAAAAAGCTTGGCGCTCAGACCATCGGCAATGTGCGCGGCTTGGGCTGGATGGTTCAAAAGGCCAAACATGTTTAATTTCGGAAAAAAGCGCAATGGCGCAACGTCACAAAACCCGTCGTTGGTGCGACGAGCTCTGGTTTGGTGCTCGGCCACTTTGGCGGGTTTTTGTGTACTCACGGCCATCGGCAGCTTTGCCATCGGCTACGAGCGCGCCACCGACGTGCAAGACGACGTCCTCAAAGAGGTGGTGGGGATTTTGTCGCGCGACGTGGTGCAGCAAAAGTACAAAAACCGAATTAAGGAATTGACGACGGGCGGCTTTTACGGGCCGGGGTCGAAATTCGGCACTAGTATCGAAGCCTCCGACGAGGCCGCTTTGACGATGGATGACGACACGTTTGAAGACAGCTACGAGTTGGACGACGATCATCACTCGGCCATGGTCAATGCCGGAGAAACCGTCTTGGTGCGACTCTTGCATAAGCGTGGCCGCGCCGTTGGCGTGACCTTTAACCAAAGCTATACGGACGGTGCGCACACGGTCAATATTTTCAACGAACCGCATCGCATTTATTTGCGAACTTTGAAAGACGGCACGCATGTGGCGGCAGGCCAACGTTTGAAAGAGCGCAACAATGCCATTTTGGCGTCTGCCTTGACTTCGGCGGCGCCGATTCTGATTCTGGCGCCCGTCATGCTTTTGGTGTTGCTGTTTGCTCTGTGGCGGGCTCTGAAGCCCTTGCAAAAGTTTGAAGACGAAGTCAATGCAAGAAAGGGCGACGATTTGACGCCTTTGGAAGTCGCCGGCATTCCGCGCGAAGTCCAGACGATGGTTCAGGCTGTCAATCGTCTGTTGTCTCGTGTTTCCGATTTGCGTCGCCGCGAAGCGAGGTTTGTGGCCGATGCCGCGCACGAATTGCGTACGCCCATGACGGTGTTGAATCTTCAGGTCGAGCGACTCTCCGCAATGGATTTGACGCCCGAAGTTCGAGATAAGGTCGAAGAACTCAAACGTGCGCTTGAGCGCGCCACCAACATGATTTCCCAGATGTTGGCCTTAAAGCGTGCGCAGGCTCAGGAAGAAGTCGTTGTCGGTCAGCACAAAGCCAATTGTCTGCAAACGGTGACCGGTGTTTTGGAAGATCTCTACTGGGTGGCGCAACAAAAAGGAATCGCTTTGGATGTGGAAGGCTTTGACGCTCGCGGATTTGAAACTCTCGATGTGCAATTGAGTGCTCAGGATCTGGCAACATTGGTCAGAAATCTCTTACACAATGCCGTGAACTACACGCCTGAAAACGGCACTGTTTCGATGAGCGTTTGTCGGCAAGACAGATACGTGATGCTTCGCATTGCCGATACGGGCCCCGGGATTGCCGAAGATCAAAGAGAACGCGTTTTCGATCCCTTCTACCGCATTTTGGGCACAAAAGCGACGGGCACGGGATTGGGGCTTGCGATTTGCAAGACCATTGCCGAGCGCAACAACGTCGGACTTAAACTCGATTGGACGGATGGAGAAGCTAAAACCGGGTTGGTCGTCACGCTTACGATGCCTGTTGCCCGATAACAAAAAAGCGCAGAAGTCGTCTGAACTCTGCGCTTTTTTTCAAGAGAGGCTTGTCGATCAGATCGTCGGTTTGCCGCTCGTTTCCTTGGCTTCGATCTCCACGACCAATTCACGGGCACGATGTTCGGCAAAGGCCATGTCGGGCAACATATTTTTGCCGAGCATTTTCGTAATGCCGGTACGTTCCAACTGCTTTAAGGGGTGGCCCGTGGCGCCCACGATCAACAGTTCGTGATTGCGACGCTTCAAAGCGCGAATAAAGACTGTGAGAATATCCATAGCCGAGTTGTCGATATTGAGCAAATCGGTGCAGTCCAAAATCACCACCTTGGAAGCGTTTTTATCCGTAATGCGCTTGGGGTCGGTCACGGTTTCGAGTTTGCTCACCGAACCGAAAAAGAGCGCCCCCGTCAACTTCCAGCATTCGACGCCGGCCGGCATGTTAAAGGGAAGCGTCTGCGGCACGACGCGCGTCAACGTGTTCATGCGATAGATAAAGAAGATGCAGGAAACGACCAAACCGACTTCGACGGCCACGGTCAGATCGAAGATCACCGTCAAAAGGAACGTGATCACGAGTGTACATTTGTAGCTCATGGTCATTTGACGCAAGCGACGGAATTCGGCCCAATTGCCCATGTTCCAAGCTACAAACATCAAGATGGCGGCCAGTGCTGCCAAGGGGATGTTGGAAGCCAAGGGAGCAGCGACCAAGATCACGGCCAAAAGCGTCAAGGCGTGGACAAGACCGGCAATGGGACTTGCCGCGCCGCTTTTGATGTTGGTCACGGTACGAGCAATGGTGCCGGTAGCCGGAATACCGCCGAAAAACGGCACGATGAAATTGGCAACGCCTTGTCCCATCAATTCCTGATTGGGGTCGTGACGATCGTCGGTCATGGCGTCGGCCACGCGTGCGCACAACAAGCTTTCGATGGCACCCAACAGGGCGATGGTAAACATCGGGCCGATCAGGTTTCTAAAGCCGTCCCAAGAAAAGTCGGGCATCGTGAGCGTCGGCAACGTTTGCGGGATGCCGCCGAATTTGGAGCCGATCGTTTCAACGGGCAGGTTAAACAAGGAAACCACCACGGTCGAGCCTACGAGCACCACAACGGTACCCGGCAAATGGGCTAACCAACGCTTCCAGGCGTAACCGCCCATGGCATAGCCCTTGGGCCAGAACTTCACCACCAAAAAGCTCACGAGAGCCACACCGAACGCATACGGGTTAAATGTCTCGAGGTGAGAAAGCAAGGCTTGAATTTGACTGAAAAAATCGGCCGGCATTTTGCCTACCGACAAACCCAAAAAGTCCTTGACCTGGCTCAGTGCAATCAAAACGGCAATACCGTTGGTAAAGCCGATGACGATCGAAACCGGAATAAATCGAATGAAGCTTCCGAGCTTAAAAAGCCCCATTAAAAATAGGATCACCCCCGAGCCCACGGTTGCCAAGAGCAAGTTGCCGATACCGTAATTGGCAATGATGCCGTAGATGATGACGATAAAAGCCCCGGCCGGGCCACCGATCTGGACGCGGCAACCGCCCAAAAGCGAAATCAAAAAGCCCGCGATAATGGCCGTGTAGATGCCGGCTTCGGGCGGAACGCCGGAAGCGATACCGAAGGCCATGGCCAAAGGCAGGGCAACCATACCCACGGTGAGGCCTGCGCTGATGTCGCGCCCCAACAGGTGCATGTTGTAGTTTTTAAGCGCATTGACCGTAATCGGACGGAAGGGCTGAATCGGCAGGTTGCCGAGAATTTTTTTAGCTGACGTGAAAAACGACATGGCTTTCGAGCAGTGTGCGGAAAAACAAAAGCGTTACTTGGCGGCGTGGCGCCCATGTCGGCGGCAAAAATGGCCGACAAGACTGTCGCGTCGTCAGAGCAAAATCAAGTTAACAAAAAATTGTAACGAAATTTCTCAGGGATAACGAAAAAGCCGCGAAATTTTTCGCGGCCTTGAGTTTCGAAGTCGGCCCCCGAACTTCGGAGACCGACTGTTTCGTCGGCTTTAATGCGGATAGAGCGCGCCCAAAATACGGGCGCCTGCCGCATTGGTGACTTCGGGCAGGTTTCCGGAGACGCGGTTCATAAAGGCCCAGGCCAACCAGGCAAAAGCCATGGCTTCCACGTGCATGGGATCGACACCCAAAACGGCAGTCGAGCGCACTGTGGTGTCGGCGCCGGCTTGTTCGCGAATCATCTGCGCCAAAGCGCCGTTTAAGGCACCGCCCCCGCACAGATAGATTTCCTTGGTTTGGTGCGCGAAGTTTTTCACCGCCTCGACAATCGTGCGCGCCGTGAGCATCATCAGCGTGGCTTGCACGTCTACGGGGCTTTCGCCTTGAAGCTTGCTTTCAAGCCAATCGAGGTTGAAGTGTTCGCGGCCCGTGCTCTTCGGGGGCTTGCGCGCAAAGTAATCGTCGGCCAAAAGACGATTGAGCAAACCCTCCTGCACCGTGCCCGTGGCACCCCAGGCGCCGTTGGTATCGAAGGCGCGGCGCAGATGCTTCTGGCACCAGGCGTCGAGCAAAATGTTGCCCGGACCGCAGTCAAAGCCCAAAATCTTGCCGTAGGTGTGCTGTGCCGGCAAGAACGTGATGTTGGAAATGCCGCCGATGTTGACGACCGAGCGGGCCGTCTCGCCCATAAAGACCTGACGGTGAAATGCCGGCACAAGGGGCGCGCCTTCGCCGCCGGCGGCCAGGTCGCGGCTGCGGAAGTCGGCCACGACATCAATGCCGCAAAGTTCGGCCACCAAAGCGGGATTGTTCATCTGCAGCGTCCAGCCTTCTTCCGGACGGTGACGAATCGTTTGACCGTGCACGCCCACTGCCGCAATTTCTTTGCGGCCGATATCGGCTTCGTTTAAGAGTTCGTCCACGGTGTGTGCGTAGAGCTTGGCCAATTCTTTGGAGCAGCGCCCCATGCGATCGATTTCGTTGTCGGCGGGGCTGCACAAGGCAAACATTTCGCGACGCAATTCGGGCGAAAATTCCGTGTGATAGTGACCCAACAGACGCGGATATTCTTTGCCGAAATCCACCGCGACGGCATCGACCCCGTCAAGGCTCGTTCCCGACATCAGGCCGACGGTAATAGTTTTGGTGCTCATAAAAAACTCCGAAAGCAAGGATATGGATTTTTTCTTTTGTCAGTTGCGGGCGGTGTCTTCGGCGAGTCCCGCCAAACCGACGGTTTGTACTTTTTGCAAAATGGCCAACTTGGCACGCAAGGGCGCAATCAACACTTCCATCTGCGCATAACGATAAGGCGACAACGTGCGCGTATCGGGCAATCGTGCCGTCATGGGGTTGATTTGAACGCCGTCGATTTTCAATTCGTAGTGCAAGTGCGGACCCGTAGCAAGACCCGTTTGGCCGACGCGACCGATCACTTGACCGTTTTTGACTTCGCTGCCGCGCTTGATGCCGGGCTCAATGGAAGACAAATGCGCGTAAAGCGTCAGGATATCGGGACCGTGCGTAATGCGAATGTAGTTGCCAAAACCCGTACCGACACCGGCAAATTCCACTTTGCCGTCGGCAGCCGCGCGCACGATGGCGCCCCAGGGCGCTCTGAAGTCGGTGCCGTAGTGCGGACGCAAAACGCCGGTAACGGGATGGCGGCGCATGGGAGAAAATTCCGAAGATACGCTTTGCACGTCCAAAGGCACGCGCATAAACGTGCGGCGGGAAATGTTGCCCTTGGCGTCATAATAGTTGCCGCCCGCGCCGTCGTTGCCGAACCAAAAGAGTTCGGTGGTTTTGCCCTGACAATCCAATTGCATGGCTAACAGACGGCCGAAACGCACGAAGTTGCCGTCGGCAAATTTCGATTCGTAAATCAGGCGGAAAGCGTCGCCCTTGCCCATGCGGCTGACGATATCCAAGTCGTAGTCAAAGGCCGCGTGCATTTGGTTCACAATGCTAGAGGGCACTTTGGCGATGTCCAAACTTTTTTGCATTGTGTCGCTGACGATGCCGTTTACCATCGTGAGCTCCACGTCGTAGGTGTAGTCGCGCACTTCAGTGGCCAAAATACCGTTGCGACGACTGACCGTAATCACTTGACCTTGATCGGTGACGATGCTGTCGGTATACAAAGACAACGAGTCGAGTTTTTCACCGGCATCGATCGAGGCGGAAATAAATTGGCCTGCCTGCGGATAAACCAAATCGCTGGCTTCGGGCGTTTTGACGATGTAGTCGAACGCTTCCTGATCCTTGAGACCCAAGCGCGCAAACAAGGAATTGAGTGTTTCGGCTTCGCGCACGAAAATGTCGTGCGTAATGGGTTCTGCCACCGTTTCGATGGCGGCCATTTGATTTCTCAAATCGGGCAGACGCACGACTTCGCTGACCATCTGTCGGTTGGGGGAGGCCGTCAACGATTCGCTCGGAATCGAATAGTAAAGAGCGGCCATGGCTGCCACGGGCAGCGCGCAAAAAAGTGCCAAAGCCACCAAGTACGGGCGCGACACGCCGCCGGAGCCCACGGCCGACAAGCGGCGTGAATGCTTCAGTTCAAGCACCGCTTTACCGAGGCGGCGCAATTCTTTACCGACGAGCAGTTGAGAGGGCATGCAAAGACAGGATAAGATAAAAAAGCTCGATCGTATTCGAGCGAAGGTGACGTCACGGCGCGTATTGTAATGACTTACAAGCGTTTCGAGGGCAATTGCGACATACCCGAGGGCATTATTTACACAATGAACGATTTTTGTCGGTTTGTGCGTCCGAAAGAGCACGTTCGGCGCTTTGCGGACATCGATCGTCGGCAAAGAAAAAGGATCGGCTCATCTGTCTGAGACCGATCCTTTGTTCAAACGTCGACAGGATTACTTCTTGCCGATTTCCTTAGCAGCGTTCAAAGCTGCATGGCGCCCCGAGTAGCAGGCAAAGCCGAAGGCGTAACCCGAAGACCAGGTCGTGTAGGTGTGACCGACCATGTTCGAGATTTCGACACCGGCGGCGTACAGACCCTTGATGGGCTTGTTGTTTTCGTCAAGCACCTGGAACTGACGGTTGGTATTCAAACCGCCGAAGGCCGTAAAGAAGTTGGCGCGCAACTGCACGGCATAAAGCTTCTTGGTGTTGATAGGACGCATGTACTTGACGTCTTTGAAGAATTCGCCGTCGTGGTGCTGCTCGCAGCTCTTGTTGTAAGCGGCAACGGCAGCTTCAAGTGCCTTGGCAGGAACACCGATCTTCTTGGCCATTTCGGAAACGGAACCCGCCATCTTAAAGCCCTTGAGTTCCTTCTTCTTGGCGGCGGCAATTTCGTCGTTAAGCTTGGTCATCTTGGTGCCGACCGGAACCAACACGCCGATACCGGAGTCGACACCGCGCTCGATCATGTACTTGACCTGGCTTTCGTCAAAGATGCTCCAAGCCGTATGACCGTGCTGGTTGTAGACGGTGTTGGCGGCTTGGCTAAAGGACATGGCGACGTCTTCGTTGACAAAGCGGTTGCCGTCGGAATTGACCCAGATGGCGGCAGGTTGCCAAGAGGTCGTGTAGATATTGCTCAAAAACGGTACGCCTTCGGCACCCAAATGACCGACAAAACCGACGGGGCCGAGCTTGGCGCCTTTATCTAAAGCCATCTGGATGCCGTCGCCCGTCTTGTTTAACGGTGCGGAAGGTTTCCAGCCCTGGGGATCGCGGTGAGCCCACTTGGCTACCTTTTCGGGGCTGTCGCCGAAGCTGCCGCTGGCCAAAATCACAGCCTTGGCGCTGATTTTGTAGGTGTTGTCATCGTCGTCTTTGGCGTTGACGCCGACAATGGCGCCGTTTTTATCCGAAATGAGGCCCACGGCAGGCGTGGAGACCATGGTCTGAACACCCAACTTGTCGGCATGATCCATCAACGCCTGAATCAAGGCGGCGCCGTGGTTCTTGCCCTTGTAGTCGCCGATCACGTGCCAGGTGGCTTCTTCCCACGGGGTCATACGGATGACTTCGAACTTGATGTCGTGCTTGGAGAGCCAGTCGAGGTTTTCGGCCGTGCCGTAGATGTAGTCGCGCGCCATCGGGGCATTGATTTCATACTGGTGGCGTTCCAGCAAACCTTTAAGCGCTTCTTCGCGCGTCAAAGTGTCGCTGCGCAGACGGTTCCATTCGGATTCCACACCGAACAGACCTTCGGCAAAGTTGGTGGCGCCGCCCACCATAGCATTCTTTTCAAGCAAAACCACCTTGGCACCCTTTTCGGCGGCTTGAACTGCTGCGGTCAAACCGGCAGAACCGGAACCGACAACGACGATATCGGCGCTCAAGGTCTTTTCGGCAGCCGAGGCGCTCACGCCAAAGGCCATTGCAACGGCACCGGCAAGGATGGTGCGTGCCAAAGTACGACGAGTGATCATTTTTCTCTGTCTCCTTTACGTTTAGAGAAAACCAATAGAAAGATTCGTGGAAAGGTATTTAAAACCTTTTGGAAAAAGAGTAGTGTTGACTATCGAACACTTTCCGAAAAAAAACTGTCATAGAGGCAGCCGCGAGAAAATGTCGAATCGTGCGCATGCGCGGGTAGGGAGAAAAAACAATGCGACAGGTTTTCAGAACGCGCCCATGGGTGTTGCCCAAGGAGCCCGAAAGATTTGTGGAGATTTTCAAAAAGCACGGTAAAGAAGTTGCTTTTCCCAAAGACGGCTTCATTCCGCACGGCGGCAAAGACGGTCAAACGTCTTTTTTGTTGGACGGCTTGGTGACTTTTTCATTTATCGATGCCAACTCGGTGCATCGCATCTTTGCCATCATTTTGCCGGGCAGAACCATGGGGGATTTGGATGCTTTGAATCCCGACGGTACAAACGTCCTTGTGGAGTGCATTCGCCCGTCGCGTGTTCTCATCATGGATAACAAAAAGTGGCGGGAATGCATGCGCGAGAGTATCGAAAACATGGAGCTTTATGCCGACCTTTCGATTCTCAAAGAAGAGAGCATTCTCGAAGGCACTTTGGCCAACTATACGTTGGACTTGGACACGCGCCTTCGCGTTTTGATTCTGTCGATTTTTCAGGGAAGCGGCGTTACTCTTTCGACCGACGCATATAACGAGTGTCCGCTTGCGCTGACCGTCACGGAATTTGCACGCATTGTGGGCGCCAACCGCTCTTGGGTCAGTACGAAGTTTTCCGAGTGGGCCGAAGCCGGATTGATTCGCAAAACGAATCGTACGATTGCCTGTCGCGCCGACCTTTTCGAGCCCGTCCACGATTGGATGCATCGCCCCGACAATGTGCGACCGACAAGCATCTTCCTCAAATAGTTGCTCAAAAAATGCCCTTCGTCGGTTGACGAAGGGCGGGAAATGTCGGTTGAGGAGGGCACCGACTGAAGAGATGTTTTAGAAGCGGTGACGCAAGCCGACAAAGAACTGCTGTTGATCGTTGCCTAATGCTTCAACGGCAAAGTGATTCGAGCTGTCGGGGCCGGCTTCGATGCTGCGGTCGCTTTCATCTTCGTTGACAAGAGCGACAAAGCCGACATAGGCCATCGTCTGCTTGGAAAAGTCATAGTCGTAACGGATGCCGAAGCTGTAAGCATCCGCATCGGCTTTGTCATAGTCGTGCAAATAGGCAAGCGTTGTGTTGATGCGCCCACCGAGGCACGGCGTGGTGGCGCCGATTTGCCCCACAAAAATGTCGGGGCTCTCGACCGTGCCGTTGCCGTCTTTGTATTCGAGTTGAACTGCTGCCTTGGTAAAGCCGAAATCGTAGGTGCCTGCCAATTCGTAGTAGACGGCTTTATCGGCCGTTTTATCTTCGCGAATGGTATTCGCCGATTGGGCCAAGTCTTGATAAAGCACGGAGCCCATCACAAACAACGGACCATTGGCATAGTTCAAAGCAAGGTTATAGACATTGCCTTGAGAATTGGACTGGGAGCCATCGTCTTTGGTGTGTTCGCCCAAAGCGGCGTAGGCCATCAAAGTGAAACCGGCCATGTTGGGCGAAGCATAGAAGACGGAATTATTGCGACGCACCAAGTCGTCCCATCTGGCATCGTCGCCGCCCATCGTTGCGGCAGCACTCGGATAGAAGAAGGCACCGGCGGCCGTGCCCAAGCTCAAGCCGTTGGCGTCCGTCATGGCCCAGGTCAAAAAGTGCGGCGTGTATTGACGACCGAAACTGATCTGACCGAAGTCGGCGCTGCGAAGACCGACCCAAGCTTCACGGTGAAAAAGTCGATCAGTGTTGCCGGCGTAAGACTGTGCAAAAGTGCCGTCGTCGACCAAGAAACCGGCTTCCAACTTAAAGACGGCTTGCGTACCTTCCCAGAGATCTTCGCTGCCTTGGAAACCGAAGTAGTTGCCGGTCGAGCCGCCGCTACTCAGTGCTGACGAGACATTGCCGTCGTCGTTATTTACCGCCAAATAAGCGTCCACCGCGCCGTAGACTTCGACGTCGGCGGCATAGACGGAACCTGCGGCAAGAGCGCAAGCCAAAGCAATCAAAGATTTTTTCATGAATTTTCTCCCGGGAAATCGTGTGTCGATTGGAAATTGTTGTTCTGCCGACAATCTTCGACCGAGAAGGCGGAGATTGCCGGCAGATTGACTCCGGACATGGACGATAGCGCAAGGCGAAATTTCGCAGTGTGCAGTACTCAACACTGCCAACAAGAAGACAAAACGATGTACCAAAAAATCGGACCTTGGTACAATGCTCGTCTCTTACTGAATATTTATATTTTCCAAGCAATACGCTCGGAAATTTTTCATCGGAACACTAGAAATGTCGGCTCCTGAGACAACCCAAGAAAAGAAATACGAGATTACGCCCGATATCGTCGAGGCAATGGCCACGATTCGCCGCGGCGTCGATACGCTTTTGATCGAAAGCGAACTCGAACAGAAATTGGCCCGTTCCAAAGCAACGGGTAAGCCCTTGCGTTGCAAGCTCGGGCTTGATCCGACGGCTCCCGACATTCATATCGGCCACACGGTAGTACTCAACAAACTGCGCCAGTTGCAGGACTTGGGTCACACGGTGATTTTCCTGATCGGCGACTTTACGGCCGCTATCGGCGATCCGTCGGGGCGCAACGTCACGCGTCCGCCTTTGTCGGCCGAACAAATCAAAATCAATGCCGAAACGTACCTCGCTCAGGCCGGTCTCGTTTTGGATTTGAGCAAAACGGAAGTGCGTTACAACTCGGAGTGGTGTAACGAATTGGGCGCCACCGGTTTGATTAAGCTTGCCAGTCGCTATACCTTGGCTCGATTGCTCGAGCGCGACGACTTTGCCAAGCGCTATGCCGAACAGGCGCCGATTGCCATGCACGAGTTGATCTATCCTTTGATGCAGGGTTACGACTCCGTGGCTTTGGAAAGCGATCTGGAATTGGGCGGGTCCGATCAGCGCTTTAACCTGTTGGTCGGTCGCGAACTGCAGCGCCAGTACGGTCAGGAAGCACAGTGCATTCTGACGATGCCCCTGTTGGTGGGTTTGGACGGCGTCAACAAGATGAGTAAGTCCAAGAATAACTACATCGGTATTACCGAAACGCCGGACTCGATGTTCGGCAAGGTGATGAGCATCTCCGACGATTTGATGTGGAACTGGTACGACTTGGTGAGCTTGCGCTCCAACGCCGAAATCGCGCAGTTCAAGAAGGAATGCGAAGAAGGTCGCAATCCGCGCGACATCAAGGTGCTGTTGGCTAAGGAAATCATTACGCGTTTCCACAACGCGCAAGCAGCCGATGCTGCCGAAGCCGAATTCAACGCGCGCTTTAGAGCCGGTGCCGTTCCGTCCGATATTCCCGAAGTGACGCTTGAAGCTCAGGACGGCGAAATCGGCATTGCCCACCTTTTAAAGGGCGCAGGTCTTGTGCCTTCCACTGGCGAAGCCTTCCGCAACATTCAGCAAGGCGGCGTGCGTATCGACGGCGAAAAGGTCGAAGATCGCGCCATGAAGATCAAGGTCGGCGAATACACCCTTCAGGTCGGTAAGCGCCGCTGGGCAAAGGTGACCGTCAAGTGATCGCGCTTTTACAACGCGTCACCGAAGCCAAAGTCACGGTCGACGGAGAAACGATCGGCGAAATCGGTCAAGGGCTGATGGTGTTGGTGTGTGCCGTCAAGGGCGACACCCCTGAAAAAGCCAAACACTTGGCTTCGCGTCTGTTGCGCTATCGCGTCTTTACCGATGAAGCGGGCAAAATGAATAAGTCGGTGACCGATATCGGCGGCGAATTGTTGCTCGTTTCTCAGTTTACGTTGGCAGCCGATACCAATAGCGGAAATCGTCCGAGCTTTTCTCCGGCCGCCAGCCCCGAAGAAGGGCTGGCGCGCTTTAACGAGTTTGTCGAGGCCTGTCGAGAAAGCGGCCTTAAGGTGCAAACGGGCGAATTCGGTGCGCATATGAAGGTGAGTCTCACCAACGACGGTCCGGTGACGTTTTGGCTTGAGAACTGATCGAAGACTTTCGAAAAGCCCATTTTGTTGATCGCACAAAAAGAGAAGGGATCCGAGTTTTTTTCGGATCCCTTTGCCTTTTTAGAGCAAGTCGACGAAATTAATCGTCTTCGGCCTGACGGCTAAACTTGCTGGCAAGTTCGGCCTGTTTCTGAGCCGGAACCGGCTGATAGCCCGAAAGATCGATGGTAAAGGCGCCCGAGCCCTGCGTCAGAGCATGTAAGCGGGTGGCATACCCCTCGAGTTCGGACAAGGGAGCCGTTGCACGAATTTCCATCAAACCGCCCGGCAAATTGTCGGTGCCGACGATCTGACCGCGACGGCTGGCGATATCGCCCGTGATGTCGCCCATGTAAGCGTCGGGTGCCGTGATCAGCAATTCGACGATGGGTTCGAGCACTTGGGGATTGGCCTTGGCCAAAGCGTCCAACAAAGCCTTGCGACCGGCAGCCACGAAGGCGACTTCCTTGGAGTCGACCGGGTGGTGCTTGCCGTCGTAGACGATCACGCGGATGTCTTCGATCGGGTAGCCGGCAACATAACCGGTTGCCAAAACGTCGCGCACGCCCTTTTCGACGGCCGGAATCAGGTTGTACGGAATGGCACCGCCCTTGACCTGATCGACAAACTCAAAACCCGTGCCGCGCGGCAGAGGTTCGACCTTCAGATAGACTTCGCCGAACTGACCGGCGCCGCCCGTCTGCTTCTTGTGGCGGGCGTGGCCTTCTGCAGGCGCTGCAATCGTTTCGCGATAGGGTACGGACGGATTGCTCGTGACGACTTCAAGCTTAAACTGCTCCTTCATGCGTTCGAGCACGGTGCGAACATGCATTTCGGTCAGACCGCGCAAAACGGTTTCGTTCAAAACGACGTCGTGATCCACCGTCAACGTCGGATCTTCGGCAATCATCTTGTTGAGAACGTCCGACATTCTGCCTTCGTCGCCGCGGCGAGCCGGAGCGATGGCCAAACCGAACATGGGCTTGGGGAAGGGCAACGGACGCATATGCAGGCCGTTGACATCGGGTTCGGAGTGCAGGATGCAACCGTAGGTCAATTCGTCAATCTTGTTGAGTGCGCCGATATCGCCCGAGTGCAATTCGTCGGTTTCTTCCGTGTTCTTGCCTTGCAAGAGCAAAGGACGCGTTACCTTGATCGGTTTCTTCAAATCATCCACGTACAGGGTCGTACCGGAGGTAATACGACCTTGGTGGACGCGGAACACGCCGATCTTGCCGACGTAGGGGTCGCTCACAACCTTAAAGACGTGAGCAACGACGGGCAAGTCGCTCTTGGGAGTCGTGGCAATGCGGTTGCCGTCGCCGTCGATAAATTTGGCGATATTGGCTTCGGCCGGAGACGGCAAGTGGCGAATGATCACTTTCATGAAGTCGCGAATGCCGATGAGTTTCTTAGCCGACGTGAAGCACACCGGAATGGCATGGCCTTCGCGCAAGGCTTTGGTGACCAACGGGTGAAGTGTGGACGGATCGACGTTGCCTTCTTCAAGGTATTTTTCCATCGTTTCGTCGTCAAGTTCCACCAAGCGTTCGATAAAGGCGCGGTGCACGTCGCCTACGCTCATGATGTCGGATTCGCCGTCTTCTCGATCGAAACAGTCGATGACGTGCGTGCCGTCTTGCGTGGGCAGGTTAATCGGCAAAACGGAGTCACCGAACGTTTCTTTCAATTCCTGCATCAAGCCCACGAGATCCACGTCGGGTGCATCGATCTTGTTGACGACGATCACGCGGCACAGACCGCGTTCTTCGGCCCACTGCATCATGCGGCGAGTCATCAATTCGATGCCTTTGGTCGCATCAACCACGACTGCAACGGACTTGACGGCATCAAGTGCGGAAAGGGCTTGACCGACATAATCGGGGTTGCCCGGGGTGTCGAGCACGTGAATACGGACGGGAGTCAGGTCGGGCATGGCGGTGTCAAGGTGCACGACGGCCATACGAAGCGAGTGGCCCACAGCCTTTTCCTGCGGATCGTTATCGCAAACCGTGTTGCCGCGTTCGACGGCGCCGGGTTCGGCGATGGCGCCGGAGCGATACAACATGGCTTCGATAAGGCTGGTTTTGCCGCTCGTACCGTGCCCGACCAAGGCTACAGTACGAAGGTTTTCGGTCAAATAGTTCGACATAAATCCCTCCGGATGTTCTAATGAGTAGTACCTACCATTGTGCTCCCAAATAGAAGTAAATTTCAAACGAAATTCGCGAATACCCTTGTGCATTTGGTTTTTTGCAAAGGTTTTGAAATTTCTTACTCGGGGAAACACAAACAAAAACGGCGCAAAGCCGAAAAACTTTGCGCCGTTTAAGGATTTTGCAGAGTTGCCCGATGTTCGGGCGGACTCAAATTAGATCTTGCCTACGAGTTCGGCAGACGGGGTCAAGGTCTTCTGACCGGGACGCCACTTGGCCGGGCAAACTTCGTTGGGGTTGCTGGCCACGTACTGGGCAGCCTGCACCTTGCGCAAGAGTTCCGTTGCGTCGCGGCCGATGTTGCCGTTGTGCAATTCGACGACCACAACCTTGCCTTCGGGGTTGACGAGGAAGGTGCCGCGTTCGGCCAAACCGTCTTCTTCGATCATCACGCCGAAGTTGCGGCAGATGCGGCCCGTGGGATCGCCCACCATCGGGAAGCGAACCTTGCCCACGGCCGGGGATTCTGCGTGCCAAGCCATGTGGGTGAAGTGCGTGTCGGTAGACACGGCGTAGATTTCAACGCCGAGCTTCTGGAAGGTTTCGTAGTTGTCGGCCAAGTCTTCGAGTTCGGTCGGGCAGATGAAGGTGAAATCGGCCGGGTAGAAGAAGACCACGGACCACTTGCCCTTCAAATCGGCCTCGGTCACGTCGATAAAGTCGCCGTCCTTAAAGGCCTTGGCGTTAAACGGAAGAACTTCCTGACGAAGAATAGACATTGTTAAAACTCCTTAAAAATTCATGATCAAGTCTCGTTGCCCCGCTGTGAATTTCTAGGGCGTCGAGCTTTGCTTGATGCGAAATTTAGCACGAGAATCATTCTCATTTGTTTCGATTTTTGCGAAATATCCGGCAGGATGTTTCCGGTTGCAACAAGGTGCAGCCTAAATATTCGAAAACCTCAATAAATACAGGGCAAAAGAGATAATGAGCAAACGGAAAGGGACAAGAATCTTTCAGCTCCGATCTATGTTGCAAATAGATGGCGTCTATGGAGAAAAAAACTTTCATAATGACGGGTATTTCCCTAGGTTGATATGCCGAATTTACACGGCAAGAATAAAATATTCCCGTAATCGTTGTTTCGATTGCTATACAACTCTTTTCAGCATCGGGCTAGATCCCTCCTTCGCCCGAAGGACAATCAAGGGATCCTTAACGTTTCGCCGTCGCAAGATGCTTTTTCACATATTTATAAAAAAATATATCTGAGGAAGAAGAAATGTCTTTGAACAAATTCTGCGCTCTTGCCGTTTGCGCCGCTTTTGCCGCTCCTGTTTTTGCTGCCGATGCCGTGACCGGCGCCACCGTCAAGGCTCCGGTGGGCGTTGAAATGCCCAAGAATATCGACGCCGTCACGTCGGCTTCGATCGTGCCGCAAAAGTTGCGTCAGACTGTCAAGCCCAACGGCTTTACCAAGGGCAACGCCAAGAAGGTGATGTTTGTGGTGGGCGATCCGCGCCACGAATCCGTCGAATGGGATTTGGTCAACACGGCCGTGAAGCACTTCATGGACAAGGGCTTGGAAGTCGAGGTGCGCGACTTGTATCAGATCGGCTTTAACCCGGTGTTGCCGCTTGAAAGCTTCTATCACGCCAAGGACGGCTTCGGTAAGGCTCCTGCCGACGTTTTGCTTGAACAGAAGTATGTGAGTCAGGCCGATTACATCGTGTTCTGCTACCCCAACTGGCACGATTCTCCCAACGCCATCGTCAAGGGCTATATGGAACGCGTCTTCTCCAAGAAGTTTGCTTATCAGGATACCGACAAGGGCTTGGAAGGTCTCTTGAAGGGTAAGGCCATCTACACGATCATGAATGCCGGCTGGGTCGGCCAGGGTCGCGGCGACGTCGGTGACGGTATCGGCAAGAGCGATGCGATTTGGGACAAGTACTTGAACGCTTACAAGGTCGTTGACGACGATACGGCCGGTTTCTGGGGTGTGAAGAACTTGGGTCGTTTTGTCAACGACCGTACGCCGAGCAACATGGACAAGGAATACGCCCAGAAGATCGACGCATTGCGCAGCGCATTGCGCACACACTTGGATAAGAAGTTCGAACTGAAGTAATTCGATTTCGATTTGTGGATTCCAAAAACCGCGAAGGAACGTGTTTCCGACGCGGTTTTTGTGTTTTCGGGGCAAAGAGTCAAGAAAATTTACGTTCCCCCAACTTTCCTTTTAGTCTTGCGAATTACAATGACCGTACCGAAGCCATCCGAAGCGTACGATGGCATGAACATTTGAGTAAGGATTACGACTTTGACACGACAAACTTACACGGCGCCGATTTCGGCACAAGAAAAAGAGCAGTACATACCGTTTTTGCACACTTTGATCGATACGGCTTTCGACGTGATCGGAGAAAAGTTTTTAACCGGTGTACACATCGACGACAAGGCCAACGGTACTCCCGTGACCGAAGCCGATCGCGGTGCGGAGTTGGCCATGCGTGCCGTCATTGAAAAGACGTTTCCGACGCACGGCATTTTCGGCGAAGAGTACGGCGTCAAAGAGGCTCAGGCCGATGCCGACGGCGTGCGTTATCGTTGGATTTTGGATCCGGTCGACGGTACGCGCAGTTTTATCACCAATTCGTTTTTATTCGGTACCCTGATTGCTTTGGAGCGCGATACCGGCAGCGGCTTTCGCCCGATTTTGTCTTCCATCAGTCATGCGGCAGCAGGCGTACGTACGATCGGCACGGTGGACGAAAGCATGCTTTACGTGAAAACGGCTACACGAGAATTTTCTCGCAGAATCAGCGTGCGACCGTGCCGCAACTTGGCCGACGCGACGCTGTTGACGACAAGCCACTGGACGACGCCCGAGCAAAAGGGTGACGAACACATGCAAAAGCTAATCGACTCAGTGAAGCTTTACCGTACGATGGGCGACTGCTTCGGCTACTTTGCGGTGGCTACGGGCGGAGCCGACATCATGATCGATCCGGACTTGTGCTACTGGGACGTGGCGGCGCTGTTGCCGGTGGTCGAAGGTGCGGGCGGTACGCTCACATCGATAGACGGCGGAAATCCCTTGACGGATCTCTCGGCCGTGTGTACTGCGGGCGACCTGCACGGTGAAGTCATTGCAATGCTTAACGCCTGATAGATCGACAGACCGGTGCGCAAATGAACGCACACCGGTCTAAAAAAATAGATAAATTTCAAAATAGTCAATTAGTCGACGGTCGGTAATTCGATTCGCATCTGTAGCCCATGGGGCTCCATGTTGACTGCTGTGAGCGTACCGCCGTGGCGCTCCACCGCACGCTTGGCAATGGCGAGCCCCAAACCGAAGCCGTTACCCGTGGCCTGATCCTTGCCGCGCACAAACGGATCGAAGAGTTGTTTGAGTTCTTCGGGTTTCATGCCCGGTCCCGAGTCGGTCACGGTAATCAAAAGTTTTTTGTCTTGCGCAGTGACGGTCACAGCCACAGTCTGACCTTCTTGCGAGAAACGCAAAGCATTGCGAATCAGGTTTTCGACGGCACGCAAAAGCGACTCGATATGCGTGTTGACGACAGCCTTGTCGGGCGCCGTGAGCGTGACGTGTACGCCCTTGGCGCTACCTTCAAAATCGGCATCGTCCACCACCGTTTCAAGCAGACCCACAATGTCGGTTGGCTCGAACTCCATCGGCGCATTGTCATCCAATCGTGCATAGGTCAAAAGTTCGTCGACCAAGTGATCGAGTGTTTCGACTTCGCGCTCGATTCGCTCCAACACTTCGCGGGAACGCTCGGGGCTTTTTTGCGCTAAGGCAATAGCGACATCGATGCGCGCCAAGGGGCTTCTCAATTCGTGACTCACGTCATGGAAAAGTCGTTTTTGGCGAGCCAAAAGGCCGTTGATGCGCTCGGCCATATCGTCGTAGTGACGCGCTAAGGCGCCGATTTCGTCATAGTCGTTGCCGACATCTTTGGCAATGCGGGTGGAAAAGTCCCCTGCGGCCGCGCGCTCCATCGCCCAATTGAGCTTTCGCACCGGTTTAGAGTAGCGTGAAGCCAAAAGCCAAGACACAAGGCTTGTGACCACAAACATCAAGCCTAAGAATACCCACCAAGGCGTGCGCCAAAGCGTGGCGATCAAGGGGCGTTTGGGAACATCGGTACGTACGGCAAAAACTTGCACCATGCCCAAGCCCTGTACGCGCGTCATGGCAACGCCCGGAATGGACATGTGCATTCTGCCGTGGCGCATGCCGCGACCGTGCTCGCTCATTTGTTCCTCTTGAGCTCGGGCTGTGCTTTCGGCCAATTCCTGAATGGCGGAGTCGGGGATTTTTCTGCCGGTGATTTCATTGCCGTTGCGGTCGACCACAAAGACTTCGGGGCGACGATTGAGTTCGGGATCTTTGAGCCAATTGGCAAGCGCTTCCTGCCCGCCCCAGCGAATCATGCCCACGGCCGTACTGACGGCTTTGGCCGCTCCGGGGCCGCGCTCGATCGAGCCGTAGTTTTGCGGCACATCCTGCCAGTCGGCGCTGATGGTCCAGGCCAAGCCCGTCACGGCGATGATCGTGATCCAAAAGCCTGCAAAAAATTTCCAAAAAATGCCGCTGACGCGCAAATTGACGCTCATAAAAACAAACTCAAAAGAAAGGGAGCAAAATCGTGCGTTGCTCCCTGAGAAAAATCGGTTATTCGGCGATCGTGTGGGTCACCATCTGATAACCCACGCCGCGCACGCTTTCAATGGTGATTTGCGTGCCGGCAGCCTCGGCGAGCTTGTGACGAATCGAGCTGATGTGCACATCGATCGCACGATCGTATCGTCCCATGGGGCGACCCAAAATACGGGGATAGATGTCGGCCTTGGCAACGGGTTTGCCCACACTTCTGGCAAGCATTTCGATTAATGAAAGCTCGGTGCCGGTAAGCGTAATCGGTGCACCGTCAAAAGTGACGCGACGTTGTGCCAAGTCGATGCTCAATTTGCCCACTTGCACGGGGCCGGAATTGTCGCCCGAAGACGTGAGGCGCAAAATGGCGCGCATGCGTGCGACTAGCTCGCGCGGAGAGCAGGGCTTGGGAACGTAATCGTCGGCGCCGAGTTCAAGACCCAAAATGCGATCGACGGGATCGCCTCGGGCAGTGAGCATCAAAACGGGCGTTTTCCAGCGTTCGCGAATTTTGGAAAGCGTTTCGGTGCCCGACATTCCGGGCATCATCACGTCAAGCACCACCAAGTCGAAATCTTCGCGCCCCATGGCCGTGAGGCCTTCGAGTCCGGTGTGCGCCGGTTTGACTTCGAAGTTTTCCAGCGTCAAATAATCGACCAATAAAGTGACCAACTCGACGTCGTCGTCAATGATGAGAATTTTCGGTGGACGTGTGTACATAACTCAACTCATAAATTTTTGATGGTGGCGCGAGATTTTACGGCAATTTCTTAGGGTAATGATGGCATAAAGCAAGACGCGTTACCCAATATGTTTCGAAAGGAAAACATGTCTTTGCATTCCTTTACATTGGCGATCATCAAATTTTCAGAAAGATTGGCAAAAATTCGTGTTACAAAGAAGCGATAAATCGCCTGCAAAAGAAAGTCGCCACGGACTCTTTTTCGGGTATTGTTCGACACTTTGGAATCTATAAAAACCGTCTACGACACAGTTTCCCAAAACCTTCGATTTGGGGATGAGAAAAATGAAAAAGAAAACGGCAAGAATTTCAATGATCAAACCCACACTGGTTGCGGTGATCGGCGCTTTGGTTTTAAGCGGCTGCGCGAGCAACACCGAGTGGTTGGCCGCTCAAAACGAGATGACGCCTGATGCATGGTCAAGCACCATGCCGCAACTGACGGCGGCCACGCTTGAGGCCAATCGCAACTGGTGGCAGGCCTGGGACAACGAAGAGCTTCAAGCGCTTTTGACAAAAGCCTACGAGGCCAATACCGACATTTTGACGGCGCGCGCCAACCTGCGCAGCGCTGCGGCTTTGGCCGACGATGCGACTGCGGCGCTCTTTCCCACATTGGGTTTGTCGGCACAGGGCTCTGGTTCTCGCAGAAACAATACCGACACCGAAAGCTATCAGGCCCAAGGCCAATTGAGTTGGTCGATTTCGCTTGCGGGCGGCAACATCGCCGCACAGCGTGCCGCCAACTATGAAGCCATGGCAAGTGCCATGACCCTGGAAGATACGCGCATTTCGGTGGCAAGCGAAGTTGCACAAAACTACGTGAATTTGCGTTTGGCCTATGTCAAAAAGCGCATCGCGCAAATGACGTTGGAAAACTACCAACAGGCCCACGAAATCGCCAAGTGGAATTACGAAGCCGGTTTAAGCGACTCGACCGAAGTCGAGCAGGCAGTGAGTAACGTCGAAACGGCGCGCGCCGCCATTCCGCTTATCGATCTGTCTATCGTTCAATACCGCAATGCCTTGGCGCGTTTGACGGGGCAGGCCGTCGAAACGTTGGCAGTGGTCGAAAGTACTACGGTGCCGACGGCCCCCATGTCTTTGGCCGTGAGCGTGCCCGCACAAACGCTGAAAAATCGTCCCGATATGCGCGCTGCCGAATTAACGTTGTCGGCCGTATCCGACCGTGTTTATGAAGCGCGCTCGCAGTGGTTTCCCACGCTGAGCATCACCGGCAACTTGGGCACGCAAGCTGCCACGATCGGCGCGTTGGGCGCTTCGGGAACCGGCATTGCCGCCTTAATCGGCGCGCTGTCCATGCCTATTTTCAACTGGGGACAGCAAGTCACTGCAACCGAGCAGCAGTTGGCCAATTTGGATAAGGCAAGAGCCGATTACAGCGCCACGCTTTTAAGAGCGTTGGAAGAAACCGAAAATTCTCTCACCATGATCAACGTGTCGCAGCGTCGCGAATCCGCTTTGCAAGCCGCGTTGATCGCCGCCGAATCGGCAGCCGAACTCGCCATGCAACAGTACCGAGCCGGTTTGACCGATTATCAGACGGTTTTGAATACCCAGAGAAGTTTGTTCTCGGCACGCGAAAGCTGGCAGAGCAATAAGGCCGATTTGGCCACGGGCTTGATCGATTTGTATCGAGCGTTGGGCGGCGGTTGGACGCCTCCTGCCAATGATCAAGACGCCGAGCCGCAAACGAGCGGACAAGCTTAACAGTGAACCGAATTTCAAAAGATTAGAGAGACAATCATGACGGAAAAGAAAGTCTTAACGAAAGAAGATTTGCACAAAGGTAACAAGCCTTCGCTGATTAAGCGCAGCATTGCCACATTGGCGGTGCTGGCCGTTGTCGGAGGCGGCGTGTGGTATTTCGGCTTTGCCTCGCAAAACAATATTCCGACCTATCGCACTGTGGCCATGGCCAAGGGCGATTTGGAAGTGACGGTGACGGCCAACGGCACCTTGAATCCGGTTCGAACCGTGAGCATCGGCTCGGAACTTTCGGGCATCGTGCGCAAAGTCAATGTCGATGTGAACAGCCAGGTCAAAGCCGGCGATGTTTTGATTGAATTGGATGACGCCAACCTCAAAGCAAAACTCAATCAAGCCAAGGCAACGTTGGCAAGCGCCAAAGCGGCTTTGGCAGAAGCCCAAGCCACCGAAGTCGAAGCCAAGGCCAAGATGGCGCGCTATGAAGAGTTGAACAAAGCCAGTAACGGTAAGCTTCCTTCTCGTACCGAATTGGACGTGCAGCGCGCTACCGTCTTAAAGGCGCAAGCCGGCGTTTTGTCAGCTAAGGCCAGTATTGAAAATGCACAAGCTTCGGTTGAAACCACGCAGACCGATTTGGAAAAAGCCTCGATCAAAAGTCCCGTGGACGGCGTCGTGTTGGCGCGTTCCGTTGAGCCCGGCTACGCTGTGGCAGCGAGCTTGCAAGCAGTGGAATTGCTGACGGTGGCAACCGATTTGCGTGAGCTTGAGCTTCAAGTGGACGTGGACGAAGCCGATGTGGGACAGGTCAAAGACGGTCAGAAGGCAAGCTTTACCGTGGCCTCTTACCCCAACAAGCGTTTTGCCGCAGAACTTACCAAGGTTGCCTTCGGTTCGACCAAGTCGACCACGGACAATGTCATTACGTATACGGCTTATCTGAAGGTACAAAACCCCGAACTCGAATTGCGCCCCGGGATGACGGCCACCGCCACGATTCAAACGGCGCATCGAGCCGACGCCTTGTTGGTGCCCAACACCGCTTTGCGCTTTAAGCCGCAAACGGCGGCAGCTGGTCGCAACAGCATCACGGCCATGATGGGGCCGCCCCATCGCGCAGGCGGCAGCAAATCCGCCAAGGACGTGACTTTGAATCAAACCGAAAGGGCGCAGACCGTTTACGTCGTGGGACCTGACGGCAAAGCGCAACCCAAAGAAGTGACAACGGGCTTGACCAACGGGCGCATGACCGAAGTGTTGTCGAGCGACTTTGCAGAAGGCACCAAGGTCATTACCGATCAGTTGAAGTCCGCCAATTAACCGATAAGGGGTAAGCGATGACCCAACCTTTAATCGAATTGAAAGACATTCGCAAAGAGTACGGTACGGGAGAGGCGGCCTTTTATGCTTTGAAAGGCGTGTCGCTCAATATTGATCAGGGCGAATTTGTGGCCATCATGGGGCCTTCGGGCTCGGGCAAATCCACCATGATGAATATCATCGGTGCTTTGGACAGTCCCACGGCCGGAGAGTACCTTTTTCAGGGGCTTCATGTCGAAACGTTAACGCGAGACGAACGCGCGCTTTTGCGTCGCCACTACATGGGGTTCGTGTTTCAGGGCTTTAACCTTTTGGCGCGTACAACGGCTTTGGAAAATGTGGAGTTGCCGCTTTTGTATCGCGGCGTGCCCGCCAAAGAGCGCCACGAGATGGCTAGAAGTGCATTGGATCGCGTAGGTCTCTTGGCGTGGGAACACCATACGCCCGCAGAGCTCTCGGGCGGTCAGCAGCAGCGCGTGGCCATCGCCAGAGCGCTGGTCACCAAGCCTTTGCTGTTGTTGGCCGACGAACCGACGGGCAGCCTCGACAGCCATCGCAGTGTCGAAATCATGGAGTTGTTGACCGACTTAAATAAGTCCGAACATATCACTGTGGTGCTAGTGACGCACGAGCCCGATATGGCCAAATATGCGCGACGTTGCATTCGTTGCGTCGACGGCATGATCGACTCCGACACTTTGCAACCGGGGAGGTAGACGATGTTTGCCAATGCGTTTTTATTGGCGTTTCGCCAAATTTTAAGAAACCCGATGCGCTCTCTTTTAACCGTGTTGGGTATCGTGATCGGCGTTGCCGCCGTGATTACGATGGTTACGGTCGGCAACGGCGCCACCACTGCCGTGCGCGAACAGATTGAGAGTTTTGGTAACAACCAGCTGATGTTGCGCCCGGGGCAACGTATGGGACCGGGAGGTTCTGCCGGTGCACCGAGCTTTAAGCGAGAAGACTTGGAAGCGTTGGAAAGTCAGATCGCGGGCGTTTTAAGCGCTGCACCCCAAATCAATCGCAGCACGGTTGTCGTGGCCAACGGCCGCAACTGGACCACAAGCGTGGTGGGGTCCACAAATGACTACTTCACGACCGACAACCGCGAGCTCGACGAAGGTCGCTACTTTGAAACAAGTGAAGAAACCACGGGCGCAGCCGTGTGCGTCATCGGCAAAACCGTGCAAAAGGAATTGTGGGGCGCCAACACGCGCGTTTTGGGCGAAATGCTGCGCGTCAACAACTTCTCTTGCCGCGTAGTGGGTGTTTTGTCGGAAAAAGGCACGGCAGCCATGGGTGGAGATCAGGACGACTTGGTGGTGTTGCCCTTTAATACGGCGGCGCGTCGCTTAGTTGGACGAGATCGCATCAGTACGATTTTGATTGCTATCGATCCGCAAAGCGATCGCGAACATTTAAAGAGCGCCGTCAAAGAATTGATGCGCGAGCGTCGTTCATTGTCCGACGGCGACGACGATAATTTCACGATTTTGGATACGGCTGAAATCGCCGCCAAAGTGGCTTCCACCACGCAGATCATGACCACGCTTTTGGGTGCAGTTGCAGCTGTAAGTTTGTTGGTAGGCGGTATCGGCATTATGAATATCATGCTGGTGTCGGTGACGGAACGTACACGCGAAATCGGCGTGCGATTGGCCATCGGTGCCACAGCCAGAGAAGTATTGCTGCAATTTTTGATCGAAGCCGTCGTTTTGGGATGTATGGGCGGCGTGCTCGGGATTTTGATTGCTTTGGGCGCTTCGTGGGGTTTGACGCAGATGATGGAGGTGCCTTTCGGTTTTGATGTGGGAATCAATGTGTTAAGTTTTTGCTTTGCGGCTTTAACCGGCATCGTCTTCGGATACTTCCCGGCAAGACGTGCGGCAAGGCTCGATCCGATCGAGGCCGTGCGCCACGAATAACAAAAGGATTGCTCCCCAAACTCCGCCCCTAAAAGTTAAATCTAGGGGCGGAGTATTGATTTCTGTTA
>CALKKK010000104.1 GCA_937995395.1 uncultured Sutterella sp.
GTGCACGATTTCGACCTGACGCGTCTGGCGCAGTACGAAAAAGCCATTCGGGACAATCGCTTGGACGCGCATTTGGTTGCAGTGCCAAATCCGGACTTTCATGCCAAGGGGGATATGACCGTTTCGGACGAGGGCACCGTTGTGCCGGGCCAAGGGCCTCACACCTACGGCTGTCTGATGATTGCAAGTCCTCGAATTTTCAGGGGAATGCCCGCTGTGTCTTCCAAGCTTTTTCCGTGGTTGTGGCAGTTTGCTCAAACCAAACGTCTGACAGCCGAGGTTTACGAAGGTTTTTGGGGCAATATCGGCTCGCCCGAGGAATATGAAAAACTTGTTGCTAGCGGCCGAAAGCCCGTATACGCGTAAAAAATCCATGCAAGAACTCAAAGCAAGAATTGCCAAACTCACCGCTTTATGGGGCGGGACGCTGCCTTTGATGAATAGTCCGATGGCAGGCGTGACAACGTGCGAGATGGTTGCGGCCGTTTCCAACGCCGGCGGCTTGGGCGTGTTGGCCGGCGACTTTTTGGAGCCCGAAGCATTAAAAGCCGTAGTGCAATACACGCGTACTTTGACCGACAGGCCTTTTGCGGTGAATTTGCGCGTGCGAGACAAAGAGGGCAAAAGTCAGTTTTTCGACAACGACGAAGAACGTGCCAAGGCGCAAGGCGTGGCTCGAGCTTTGGAAGATTTGGCTGTCGACCTCGGTTTGCCCCAAGACTATGCGCCGGCCGCTTTGCCCGACTTTGAAGCGCAACTTGATTGCATTTTGGATTTGAATGTCGGTCACGTGTGCGTCAGTTTCGGCGGGCTGCGCGAAATTTATGCCGAAAAACTTGAAAAAGCCGGCGTTGTTATGATCGGTGCGGCGACCACGTTGCGAGAAGTCAAAGTGATGCGCTCGGCCGGTGTTCATGCCGTTGTCGTCCAAGGTATGGAAGCGGGCGGTCCGAGATTGAATTTCGAAGCTGCCGACGATCGCTCTTTGGTAGGGTTGATGAATTTGATCGGTCCGGCAGCCCGCGCTTGCGGTTTGCCTGTGGTGGCCAGCGGCGGCATTATGACCGGGCGGCAGTTGGCCGCAAGTTTGGTGGCGGGTGCTTCGGGCGCCATGATCGGTACGGCGCTTTTGAAAACGCCAGAAAGTGCCGCACACCCCGCACACAAAGAAGCGCTATCCTTTACCGGTGATAACGCAACGGTTTTAACACGCTTGTATGACGGGCGATTGGCTCGTATCGTCGATAACGCTTTTGTCGGGGCAATTGAGGATGCCGGTTTGGAACTTGCCGCCTATCCCAATCAGTGGAAGGTCATGCAACCCTTGGCTAATGCCGCACGCGCATGCGACAGAGACGATTTGATGCCGATGTATGCCGGCCAAGGCGCCGAATTGGCGCAAAGTGCCCCGACCGAAGCCGTGATTGCCCGTTTGATGCGAGAAACCGAACAGGCGTTGGAAACGAAATTGTTCTGATATCGGAAGGCAATTCCGATAGGAGAGAAGAAATGAGCAAGAATCGAGCCTTGATTGTCGTGGACATTCAAAACGATTTTTTACCCGGAGGCAGTTTGGCCGTAGCCGGCGGTGACGAAATCCTCGAGGCGGTCAACACGCTGATCGAAGCGTTCGATACCGTGGTTTTGACAGCCGACTGGCACCCGCAAAACCACATCAGCTTTGCCGGCAATCATCCGGGACGTCAAACGTTCGAGTTAATCGACGTCGCCTACGGCAAGCAGGTGCTGTGGCCCTCGCATTGCGTAGCGGGCACGCCGGGGGCGGCTTTTTGTGAAAAACTCAATACCGATAAGGCAGCTGTCATTGTTCGTAAAGGCATGAATGTCGAGTGCGACAGTTATTCGGGATTTGTGGAAGCCGACAGAAAAACAACGACGGGTTTGGCCGGGTGGTTAAAAGAGCGCGGGATCGATGAAGTGTGGGTCTGCGGACTTGCTACCGACTTTTGCGTGGCTTGGACCGCGCAAGACGCGGCTGCGGCCGGTTTCAAGACCTATTTGATCGAAGACGCTTCCAAGGCGATCGATATCGACGGATCCTTGGCTGCGGCCAAATCGGCTTGGGAGGCTTCGGGGGTTGTCTCGGCAAACGTTGCCCAAGCGCTCGGACACTGATGAGGGCAAACTTCGTCGGCGACAATTTGCAACGATTGGGACGCGAAATTTTTCGTGGGTCCGGACCGCGTCTAATGTAGAATTGCGCCTGAAAGAATAAGTTGAGATTAACCCTACGGAGTTTGCATGCAAATCGGCTCCATCACAATTGACGGCAACCTGATCGTGGCTCCCATGGCGGGCGTCACCGACGAGCCTTATCGCAGGATTTGCCGCGATTTGGGGGCTTCGTTGACAGTGGGCGAAATGGCGGCAAGCGACGCGCACCTGCGCTCGACCGACATGACCATGCGCCGTTTCCGTTGCGATCCGGACGAACCGGTTCCGGTCGTGCAGATTTTGGGGGCCGATGCGCAAGAGATGGCGCAGGCGGCAAGACTGGCGCAAGATTGCGGGGCCAAAATTGTGGACATCAATTTCGGATGTCCCGCGCGCGTGGTGTGCGGCAAGGCTTGCGGCTCGGCTTTGATGAGAGAGCCCGAGGCGGCCAAGCGAATTTTGGAGGCCGTGGCTCAAGCCGCGACAGTGCCCGTGACAGTCAAGATGCGTCTGGGATGGGATGAAAAAATCAAGACGGCCGTGGAAATTGCACGCGCGGCCGAAGATTGCGGTTTTGCCGCAGTGACGGTGCACGGCAGAACGCGTGCGCAACGCTTTTCGGGAACGGTGGACAAAGAAGGCATTGCGGAAGTGGTTGCGGCGTTGACGATTCCGGTGATTGCCAACGGAGACGTTGCTAAACCCGAAGATGCGTTCGAGATGCTTCGCGTGACTAAAGCCGCAGGTGTGATGATCGGGCGCGGTATCTACGGCAACCCGTGGATATTCAAACGCACGAAAGCGATGCTTGAGACCGGGATCGATCCAGGCGAGCCGACGCGATGCGAGGCTGCAGAAACGGTTTTGGAGCACTTTGACCGCCATATGGCGTATTGGACGGGAGTGCTTGAAGAGGCAACGGCAACGGAAGCTGCCGTCAGAAGTTATAGAAAACATGCGCGTTGGTACATGTCTCGTTTTGCGCGAGACGAAGACCCGGCGGATGTAAAGGCGCTTTATACGGTGGTCAGGAGTCCCGATCCCGTCGAAGTCAGGGCAGTGCTAACGGAATTTTTTCAACGACAATGACAACGCAATTCAATCTTTTTCAAGCACAAGCGGCAGCGGGCGACACCGATAAAAAGCTCGGTCTCGAGCCTGTGGACGTTCGACCGATCGAGGGAGTCGACGCCGACTTGTTTGCCGGCGAAGATGCCGCTTCCGTGGAAACGGTTGCGGCCGATGTGCTTGTCGAGACATTGCCCGAAGAAGTTGTCGACAGCGCAGAAGTCGAACATCGACGCCGCATCGCCGAGCAACTCGAAAGATTGCAGACGGCAAAAGACACGGCAAAAAATTACCTGTTGCCCGATGTCAACATCAACGAAGCGTTCTCTTCTTTGGTGATTTTGCGTGTCGAACAGTATTTGGCCGACTTGGAAGGCGTGGAAGGCTTGCCTACATACGACATGATCGTTTCGGCAGCCGAACGCCCGCTTCTGAAGT
Source organism: uncultured Sutterella sp. (assembly GCA_937995395.1). Lineage (GTDB taxonomy): Bacteria > Pseudomonadota > Gammaproteobacteria > Burkholderiales > Burkholderiaceae_F > Duodenibacillus. The sequence continues at coordinate 3,682 of CALKKK010000104.1, forward strand.
GGGCGATGGACAAGGCAGGCGGAAAACAGCTTGCCGCAGCAAAGATTTTGGGAATTAACCGCAATACCCTGCGAAAGAAACTGCGTATGCACGGGTTTCTGGAAGGGGACTTTGAATAAGGAAATTAGACCATGCGTAAACAAGCTTTGATCAGCGTTTCGGATAAAACCGGCGTTGTGGATTTTGCCCGCGGGCTGGTGGAAGCCGGCTATCACGTCCTGTCGACGGGCGGCACGGCCAAGCTTTTGGCCAAGGAAGGCGTGCCTTGTCAGGAAGTGGCCGACTACACGGGCTTTCCGGAAATGCTCGACGGTCGCGTCAAGACGTTGGATCCGCACATTCATGCCGGTATTTTGGCCCGCCGTTGCGTGCCCGAACACATGGCTGCCATTGAAGCTCACAAGATCGATCCGATCGACATCGTGTGCGTGAATCTCTATCCGTTCGAACAGACCATTGCCCGCCCGGATTGTACCTTTGAATTGGCCATCGAAAACATCGATATCGGCGGCCCCACCATGATTCGCGCTGCAGCCAAAAATCACGAATCCGTGGCCGTGATCGTGGATCCGACCGATTACGCCAAGGTTTTGGAAGAAGTGCGCGCCGGCGGCGTCAGTGCCGCTACGCGTTTGGCTTTGGCCAAGAAGGTCTTTGCTCATACGGCGCGCTACGACGCTGCGATTACCAACTACCTGACGAGCTTGGACGAAAACAACGAACGTACCAAGGACTTCCCCGACGTGTTCGGTCGCCAGTGGGTCAAAGTGCAGGATATGCGCTATGGCGAAAATCCGCACCAAAAGGCCGCTTTCTACCGCGAACACTTCATCGCTCCGGGGCTTTTGGCCGGCTACACCCAGCATCAGGGCAAGGAACTGTCCTACAACAACATCGCCGACAGCGATGCCGCTTGGGAAGCCGTTCGCAGTTTCGAAACGCCCGCTTGCGTCATTATCAAGCACGCCAACCCGTGCGGTGCAGCCATCGGCGTGAACGCTTTGGAAGCCTACACGAAGGCCTTCAAGACCGATCCCAAGAGCGCCTTTGGCGGCATCATCGCCTTTAACCGCAAGGTTGACGGCGCCACGGCCGAACTCGTTTCCAAGCAGTTTGCCGAAGTGGTGATCGCTCCCGAATACAGCGACGAAGCACGTGCCATTTTTGCCGGCAAGAAGAACCTGCGCGTTTTGACGGTGGCTTTGGGCAATGCACACAACGACTTCGAATTCAAGCGCGTGGGCGGCGGCCTTTTGGTGCAAACGCCCGACAATCAGATTTGCGCCGAAAGCGATTTGAAGGTCGTGACGAAAAAGCAGCCCACTTCGGCTCAGATTGCCGATATGATGTTTGCTTGGAACGTGGCTCGCTGGGTCAAGTCCAACACGATCGTCTATGCACACAACGGCATGACCTTGGGTGTGGGCGCCGGCCAAATGAGTCGTGTCGACTCGGCTCGCATCGCCGCCATCAAGGCGCAGGAATCGGGCTTGTCTCTGATGGGGTGCGCTGCAGCTTCGGATGCCTTCTTCCCGTTTAGAGACGGTCTGGACGTCATCGTCGATCAGGGTGCCACCTGCGTGATTCAGCCGGGCGGCTCGATTCGCGACGACGAAGTGATTGCCGCTGCCGACGAACGCGGCATCGTGATGGTGTTTACGGGTGAACGTCACTTCCGTCACTAATCGCGTTTTGTAAAAAATGTGCGATACCGAGCCGTTTGACCGGTGTCGCACATTGCTGTCTTATCAAGGAAGAAACGATGGCTGTCAGTTTCGATCGCCGTACGCTTTTAAAGGCAATCGGTGCAGGTTCGGCTTTGAGTGTCGTTCCTGCTGCGTTGGCTCAACTGCGCATTGAGATTTCGGGCGTGGGTGCCAATCAGATTCCGATCGCTTTGCAAACATTGAACGGCTCTCATGCGGTCAATTTCGATTTGTTGCGCATCGTCGCGGCGGACTTGTCGCGCACGGGTGATTTTCGTTTGATCGATGCTCAACAAGAACCCACCATCGAAGAATCGATCAACCCCGACTATGCCGTCTGGCGCGAACGCCAAGCCAACGTGGTGGTCACGGGTTCGATCGAACGTTTGGCCGACGAACGCTGGGAAGTGCGTTGTCGCGTTTTTGATGTCGTGCAGGGCACGATGATCGACGAGTGGATCGGCACGTCCAATCAACGTCAAATCCGCATGACGGCGCATCGCATTGCCGATCGCATCTACAGCAAACTGACGGGGATGGGAGCTTTGTTTTGCTCGCGTTTGGCTTACGTCGTGCAGCATGCCGCCAACAACTACGAGTTGATTGTGGCCGACAGCGACGGGGCCAATGCGCTGCCCGCACTCAAAAGCCGCGAGCCCATCATTTCGCCCGCTTGGTCGCCCGACGGCAAGCTTTTGGCTTACGTGAGTTTCGAAGCCAAAAAGCCCGTGGTTTATGTGCACGAAGTGGCAACGGGGCAGCGTCGCGTCGTGGCCAACTTCCGCGGCAACAATTCGGCTCCGGCGTTTAGCCCCGACGGGCGACACTTGGCCGTGGCCTTGTCTCGCGACGGCTATACACAAATCTTTTTAATCAACACCGACGGCTCGGGCGTGACGCGCTTCAGTCGGTCCTTGGCGATTGATACCGAACCGGTGTTTTCGCCTGACGGTCAATACCTGTACTTTACAAGCGACAGAGGGGGCCGTCCGCAGATTTATCGTCAGTCGCTGGCAGGCGGTCGCGCCGAACGCGTGACCTTCCGAGGCGACTATGCGGTAAGCCCCGTACTGGATCGCGATGGCACCCATTTAAGCTATGTGACACGTATCGAAGGGCGTTATCGCATCGCCGTTATGGAATTGGCCACGGGTCAGGAAATGATTTTGACCAACAACCAGTATGACGAAAGCCCGTGCTTCTCGCCCAACGGTCGTATGATTGTGTTTGCCAGCGAACGCAACCGCAAGGGTGTTCTGGGGACAGTGAGTGTGGACGGTGCGGTCTCGTCATGGTTGACGGCGGCCAACGGCGATATTCGCGAACCCACTTGGGGGCCGTTGCTGTAACGGTTTTATTTATCCCTGAAAATCAAAGGATTGGAAATGTCTATTTTTCGTAAAGCGCTTTTGGCAAGTCTGGTTGCCGGTGCCGTCGTTTTAACCGGGTGCTCGAGCGTTCCGTTGGATGAATCCGCAAAGGAAGGTACGACTTTGGCCGACAGCCAAAAGAGTGCCCAGGAAGATGCCGCAAGCGCTTCGCTGCGCCAGAATTCCGTTTATTTTGACTTCGACTCCTATACGGTCAAGCCCGAATTTTTGCCCGTGATCGAACGTCATGCCCGTCACATGGTGGCAACGCCCGCCGCACAAGCTCAGATTCAGGGCAATACCGACAGCCGCGGCAGTCGCGAATATAACTTGGCCTTGGGTCAGAAGCGCAGCGAAGCCGTCAAGCAACGTCTGCAACTTTTCGGCGTGCCCGCCTCTCGCATCGAAGCGGTCAGTTACGGTAGCGAAAAACCGGTGGCCGAAGGCGAAAATGAAGAAGCTTGGGCACAGAACCGTCGTGCCGACGTGATCTACCGCTAATCGGTGAAAAACTCATGAAAAAGACGCAACTTTTCTCGGTGTTCGCCGCAGGAGTCGTTTTGCTGGGTGTCTCGCACCCGGCATGGGCACTGTTTGGCGACGATGAAGCGCGCAAAGCCATTTTGGATTTGCGCGAACGTATGGAAGTCGTGCAAAACGGCCAGATGCTTTTGCAAGGACAGATCGATCAGTTGAGAGAACAAAACGCTCAGTTGATCGGTCGTATCGAACAGCTCACCAACGACTTGGTGGTACAGCAACGTTCGATGAAAGATTTGTACGGCGACTTGAATACGCGCATTGCCGTGTTTGAGCCGACGGCAACCAAGCTCGACGGCAAAGACATCACGGTCAGCCCCGAAGAAAAGCGTCTTTATGACTTGGGTGTGAAGCTCTTTACCCAAGAAAAGTACCTGCAGGCAGCCGAAACCATGAGCGTCTTGGCGATGCTTTATCCCGAGTCGCCTTATGCCGACAGCGCCTTTTACTGGCAGGGCAATGCCCGCTATGCAGCCGGTGACTTGAAAGAAACCGTCGAGGTCATGAATCGTTTGATTGCGGATTTCCCCAACAGCCAACGCGTTGCCGATGCCAATCTGACAAAAGCGGCTGCCTTGACCGGTTTGAATCAGCGTACCGATGCGATCAATACTTTAAAGGGGATCGTGAAGAACTATCCGGATACGGAAACCGCCAAACTTGCCCAAGAGCGTTTGAAGGCTTTGGAAACCAAGCGCCAACAGCCTAAGAAAAAGCAGGCGACCAAGTAAGACGATACGCTTCTTGCGAGTCGATCGAAAGAGAGGATGCCGAGCGCATGCCTCTCTTTTTTCATGAGAATTGGTTTTCGAATTAAAGTCGTGTACCATTCGGTATTGAATTTTCAAGCCGAACTGCCGGCTCGTAAAACGAGGATTTTTATGACCAAACACATGTTTTTGAAATCGGCCGCCGTTGCGGCTTTCGGCCTTGTCGCCTCATTGGCTGCCATGGGACAAACGTTAAAGATTGCGACGTTGCCCGCCGCCGATTCCATCGTTTTGGATGTGGCTGTGACGGAAGGACTTTTTAAAGAACAGGGTTTGGATGTTCAAACGATTCCGTTTAAGAGTGCTTTGGAAATCGGTGCGGCCATGCGTGCCGGACAAGTGGACGGACATTTTGCCGATTTGATGAACGTCTTTACGCAAAACGAAAAAGGGGTGCCCCAGGCCGTGATTCTGACGACGACGCACACGAGCCGGGATCAGCGTGCTTTCGGGATGTGCGTTTCCCCGAAGTTTGCCGATAAAATTCGGTCGTTAAGCGAGTTGAAGGCCACGGGCAGCGCCATGAGCGCCTCGACCATCATCGACTATCTGCTCGATCGCATGAGCGAAACCGAAAAGTTGGATGCGTCGGCTTTGAAGAAAACCGAAGTGCGTCAGATCCCGATTCGT
>CALKKK010000105.1 GCA_937995395.1 uncultured Sutterella sp.
GTGAAGGGATGCGTCGCCCTGATCGGCGGCGACCCCGGCATCGGCAAGTCGACGTTACTTTTGCAAGTGATGAATCGCTTGGTGGCCCAAGGCCTAAATGCCCTTTATGTCTCGGGCGAAGAGTCGGCGTCTCAAGTCGCCCTGCGCGCGCAACGTTTAGGGATCACGCCCAAAGGCATGCAGTTGATGAGCGAAATCGAGTTGGAGCGCATCGAAGACGCTATCAGCGAGCGCAAACCGCAGTTTGTGGTGATCGACTCGATTCAAACGCTCTTTAGTTCGGCTTTAGACAGCGCCCCGGGCAGCGTCACGCAGGTCAGAGAGTGTTCAGCTCGCTTGACGCGCTTGGCAAAAGCAAGCGGCACGTCTTTAATTTTTGTGGGGCACGTCACCAAAGACGGCGCCTTAGCGGGCCCCCGTGTGTTGGAACACATTGTCGATACGGTGCTTTACTTTGAGGGCGACACACATTCGAACTTTAGACTGATTCGTGCGTTTAAAAACCGTTTCGGGGCGGTCAACGAATTGGGCGTTTTTGCCATGACCGATCGCGGCTTGAAGGGTATTTCCAATCCTTCGGCGATTTTCCTATCCGAACATCGAGACGACGTTTCAGGCAGTGCCGTACTGGTCACGCAAGAGGGCACGCGCCCGTTACTTGTTGAAATTCAAGCGTTGGTGGACGAAACCCATTCGCCGGCGCCGAGGCGCCTAAGCGTCGGGTTGGACAACCAACGTATGGCCATGCTTTTGGCCGTGTTGCATCGCCATGCCCGACTGTCTTGTTTTGACAAGGATGTCTTTGTCAATGCCGTGGGCGGCGTCAAAATTGCCGAACCGGCCAGCGACTTGGCGGTGCTCTTGGCCGTGGTCAGTTCTATGACGGATCGCCCGCTTCCGAGCGGCACCGTCGTTTTCGGCGAAGTGGGGTTGGCCGGCGAAATTCGTCCGGCTCCGCGTGGGCAGGAGCGCCTCAAGGAAGCCGCCAAACTCGGTTTCGGGTTTGCGATTATTCCGCGCGCCAATGCCCCGAAAACCCCGATCGAGGGCTTGGAAGTGGTGGCGGTCGATCGTCTGACCGATGCCATTGCCGCCGTCGAAAAGCGCACAAATCGAGACTAATTCGCTACAATCGCCTGCAATTGCGATTTTCTCAAACGAAGAAAATCGTCCGAAGAATTTTTAAGATTGATGGTTAAATCTATGCGTATTACGAAACTCCTCTCTACCGACAGCGCTCCCGCTCAGGCTTTGATTGATCGTGCTCAGGGCATTGCCTTGACGATGGTCGAACGCATCCGTTTGCCCGAAACCTTTAAGGTGGGTGAAACGGAAGTCGAAAACGGTCTCGGCGAAGTGCGTCCCTTGGAAGTGGGCGACGTGTTGGTCGACGAAGCCGGCAGCTTCTACAAGATCGAAGCCGCTCCCGAAGCCGTTTTGAAGGTTACGGGCGATGTGGCGCTCATGCAGGAAGCCGTTTATGCTTTCTTGGCACGCGGTCTTCGCGTGGCTCAGACCGAAGACGGTTTTGCCGTTGTGGCACTGCCCCAGTTTAAGGAAATGCTCGAAGGCGTGGGCTTGACCGTTGCCGAAGTTGAAGAACCGTTCGAACCCTTGCCCATGCCGCGTCACGGTGGCGGTTGCGGTTGTGGCGGCGGTTGCGGCTGCGGCGGTCACCACCATCACGATGAAGAAGAATGCGGCTGCGGTTGCGGTGGCCATCACCATCACCACGATGAAGAAGAGTGCGGCTGCGGTTGCGGCGGTCATCACCATCACCACGAAGAAGAAGAGTGCGGTTGCGGCTGCGGCGGCCACCACCATCACCATGATGAAGAAGAATGCGGTTGCGGTTGTGGCGGCCACGGTCACGAACATCATCACGGCGAAGGCGAATGCTGCTGCGGTCATGACCATGAGCACGAACACAAGGAAGGCGAATGTTGCTGCGGTCACGATCACGACCACGAGCACAAAGAGGGTCAATGCTGCTGCGGCGACAAGAAATAATGCGTTTGCCCGAGAACTTCTGACAGTTTTCGGGTAGAATGCGCGATTCACTTCTGTGGGAGGTGAAAGGCGAAATCAATATTCCCTTACCGCATATTGCGGGAGTGGCGAAATTGGTAGACGCAACAGGTTTAGGTCCTGTCGCCGATTCAAAGGCGTATCGGTTCAAGTCCGATCTTCCGCACCAAAACCCTTCATTTATCGAGGGTTGAGGGAAATTGATATTGCCCTAAAAAGCTCGGTTTTTCCGGGCTTTTTGCTTGCTGAAAACCGGTAAATACAATTCGTTTCGTTTTGCTTGGAAAATTTCGTGAATACAAACCGCGACAACGGCTAAAATTTTCGAGATAATTCGACAACTTTCGACACTTTTTTCGCACGGATTTTTCCCATGCACATTTTGGTCAGTAACGACGACGGTTACAACGCCCAAGGCATTATGGCCCTGGCAAATGAAATGAAGCGCTTCGGTCGCGTGACGGTGGTTGCGCCCGAACACAACCAGAGCGGCGCAAGCAACTCCTTGACGCTTAACAAACCGTTGTCGGTGACGCAAAGCCAAGAGGGCGTGTTTGTCGTCAGCGGCACACCGTCGGACTGCGTTCACTTGGCCTTGACGGGGCTTTTGGACGAAAAACCCGATTTGGTGGTCTCGGGTATTAACTGCGGCGCCAATATGGGCGACGATACGATGTATTCGGGTACGGTGGCCGCGGCCATCGAAGGGTATATTTTCGGCATCGACTCTTTGGCTTTTAGCCAAATCGATCGCGGCTGGGGCGAATTGGATTCGGCCGCGAAAATGGCGGGCGTCATTGTCGAACGTTTCTTGGCACGTAAGGAAAAAACCGACGAAGCCGTGTTACTCAACGTCAATATGCCCAACATGCCCTTTGACGCACTGCAGGGCATTCGTGCCACGCGCTTGGGGCGACGTCATCAGGCCGAGCGCATGATCGATCAGATCAACCCGAGAGGTTTGCCGATTTATTGGTTGGGTGCTGCGGGCAAACCGCGCGACGCCAACCCCGGAACGGATTTTTGGGCGACCGCACACGGTTTTGTGTCGGTGACGCCTTTGCAGATTGATTTAACCGACCATAAGCTGGTTTCTCAAGCCGCACACTGGGTCGAATAAAAGTTTTTGAATACTGGGGAAGAGAAAAATGAAATTAAAGACCTTGGCCGCAGTTGCCGCAATAGGTGTGTTAGCCGGTTGTAGCTCCGTTGATTTGATGGCACCGGTGGAAGATCGCAGCTCCAAGATGCCCGAAACCAGTGTGCCGGTCGAAGGCTCCGAAGCTACGGCCGTGCCCGTGCCTAGCGAAGGTCAGGCGCGTCACTTGGTGCCTGAAACACGCGCCGTCTCAAGCGGTCGCAAGCACGTAGTGGCAGAAGGCGACACGATCTGGAACATCAGCGTGCGCTACGGTTGCAACCCCAGAGAATTGATGCAGTTAAACGGCATTACCGATCCGACGCTTTTGTCTTTGGGACGCGAACTCGATATTCCCGAAGCAAAGAGCGACGGTCGCGTGATGAATTCTGCTCCGGTTCAGGATCAGAGCACAGCCGAGTCAAGTGTTGCCGAAGGTCAAGCCATTGCGCCTGTCGTCGAAGTGGCCAAACGTCCCGAAACGCCCGAAGAAGTCGCCAACCGCCAGTTGGCCGAACACAAGGCCAAGCGTGAAGCGGCCGAGCGCGGCGAAATCGAAATCCGTTGGCCGGTGCGCGGTTACGTGATGCGCAAATTTGAAGAAACGGGCAATTTGGGCATCGATATCGGTGCTTCCAAGGGTGAGTCCGTCATGGCCGTTTTGGACGGCACTGTGCAGTATGTGGGTAATAACAACGCCGACGGCTACGGTCAGTTTGTGATTGTGCGTCACAACATCCGACTGCCGGGCAAGAGCTCCACGCCCCTGGTGACCGTTTACGGCAACGCTTCCAAGATTTTGGTCAAACCCGGCGAAAGCATTCGAGCCGGCCAAAAGATTGCCGAAGTAGGCGATTCGGGCGCCAACGAGACGAAGTTGCGCTTTGAAATCCGCCAAGGCAAGCCCTTGGATCCGATGCTTTATTTGCAGCAAGAATAATTTTGTGAATGAGTGCCGAACCCCAAAAACGGCACTTGCAATTGTGAACGCGGGACGGAAAATCGGGAGACATTTTCCGTTCCTTCTTTTTGAGACTCCTACCGAGGAAGGGAAAAAATGGCACGCGGTAAAGAAAAAGTGCGCCCGATTCTGCCGGCGCAAGTGGAAAAGTTGGATGCCGAAGGGCGCGGGGTAGCTCGCAGTTCCGAGGGCAAAGTGATTTTTATCGAGGGCGCACTGCCCGGCGAATCCGTCATGTACGAGCAGATTCGCAATAAGCCGAGTTATGAAATCGGTCGTGTGACCGAAGTGTTGACGCCCGCCGACATTCGTGTGACGCCCAAATGCCCCAATTTCGGCATTGGGCCGGGCAGCTGCGGCGGTTGCGCCATGCAGCATTTGGACGCCAAGGCTCAGGTCGAATTCAAGCAAACGGTGTTGACCGACGCCTTGTGGCATATCGGCAAAGTCACGGCCGAAAGCATTTTGCCGCCCTTGTACGGCGAATATTGGAACTACCGTCACCGCGCGCGTCTGACCGTGCGCGATGTCGCCAAAAAGGGCGGCATTCTCGTGGGTTTCCATGAAAAGAGCTCAAGCTACGTGGCCGATATGACCGAGTGCCATATCCTGCCGCAAAAGATTTCCGACATGCTTGTGCCCATGCGTGAGTTGGTGAACTCTCTGACGATTGCCAAGCGCTTGCCTCAGATCGAAGTGGCGGTGGACTTGGAAGGGCACACGGCCTTGGTGCTGCGCATTCTCGAACCCTTGGCGCCGGAAGACGAACAAAAGATCGAAGCTTTTGCCCAAGAGTGGAATGTGGATATGTGGTTGCAGCCCAAGGGTCCTGAGACCGCTGCTCCCATGCATCCCGAAGCTTTGGAAAACTTGCGCTTGACGCTGCCCGCATTCGATATCTCGATTCCGTTTAAGCCGACGGACTTTACGCAGGTCAATCCGAAACTTAATGTCGAGATGGTCACGCGCGCCATCGACTTTCTGCAGGTCGAGGAAAACCACAAGGTCGCGGACTTCTTCTGCGGCTTAGGCAACTTCACCTTGCCCTTGGCGCGCAAAGCAGGTCGCGTGATCGGTATCGAAGGTAGCGAAGGACTGGTCGCTCGCGCACGCAACGGCGCTCAACGTAACGGTTTAACGAATAAGACCGAATTCGTGGCGCGCAACCTCTTTACGTGGTGCGAAGACGACTGGAAAAGCCTGTGGGACAAGATGGGCGGCATCGATCGCGTCTTGATCGATCCGCCGCGCGAAGGCGCCTTGGCTTTAAGTCAAGTGTTGGCTGCAACCGACTTGCGTCCGGCGCGCGTCGTTTATGTCTCTTGCAATCCGGCAACGCTTGCGCGCGACTGCGCCATCCTTCACCACGAAGGCGGCTGGCACGTGCGAGCCGCGGGCGTCATGAACATGTTCCCGCACACGGGGCATGTGGAGAGCATCGCGATTTTGGAACCCGGTCCCAAGCCCGTGAAGCAGGAAAAGACCGAGGGCGAAACTTCCGAAATCAGTCTTGAGCAGGTTGTTACAAATTCGAGCGAAGCCGCTTAATTGCAAAGCGCGATTTTTCGAAAAAGAGTCGCGCTTGCATGGTAAAATCTTAGGTTGATTTTTTATGTGCTCGGAAAGGTGAAACGACTTTCCGAGGACAAACTTTTTTCGTTTTCATTTAATTTTTTTGTAGAGAATAAAAATGGCTCTTCAGCGTACCCTTTCCATCATCAAGCCCGATGCAGTTGCCAAGAACGTGATCGGCAAGATCTACTCTCGCTTCGAAACCAACGGTTTGAAGATCGTTGCCGCTCAGATGCGTCAGCTCTCCCGTGCCGAAGCCGAAGGCTTCTACGCCGTTCACAAGGAACGTCCCTTCTTCAACGCTTTGGTCGAATTCATGATCTCGGGTCCCGTGATGATTCAGGTGCTCGAAGGCGAAGACGCTATCGCCAAGAACCGCGCTTTGATGGGCGCTACCGACCCGAAGAAGGCCGAACCGGGCACGATCCGCGCCGACTTCGCAGAAAGCATCGACGCTAACGCCGTCCACGGTTCCGACGCTCCCGAAACGGCTGCCGTCGAAATCGCTTACTTCTTCCCGGCATTGGCTATCTGCTCTCGTTAATTTTCGAGAACGAGCTTAAAGGGAAATAGGTTGGACATGGCCGAGAATTTGCAAACGAGCGATACGCGCGTCAATCTTTTGAATTTTGACATCGATGCCATTAAGGCATGGTGTGCCGAACACGGAGAGAAACCTTTCCGTGCCGTGCAACTTGCCCGCTGGATGCATCGCTATTGCGTCGACGATTTCGAAGCCATGACCAATCTGGCCAAAAGCTTTCGGGCCAAGTTGAAAGACTTGGCCTACATCAAAGCGCCGGATGTCATCACCGTCAAGCACAGTGCCGACGGTACGCGCAAGTGGCTCTTTGATGTGGGTAACGGAAACGCCGTGGAAGCGGTATTTATTCCCGAAGACGATCGCGGAACGCTGTGTATTTCCACGCAGGCCGGTTGCGCCATGGGGTGCCTCTTTTGTTCCACGGGTAAACAGGGCTTTAACCGCAATTTGGAAACGGCCGAAATCGTGGGGCAGTTGTGGTACGCCGAAAAGACTTTGCGCGAAGAAGCCGGTATCACCGATCCCAATGATCGCATCATCAGTAACGTCGTGTTGATGGGCATGGGCGAGCCGCTGCAAAACTTAAATAACGTTTTGCCCGCACTGCGACTCTTTTTGGACGACAACGGCTACGGGCTTTCCCGCCGTCGCGTCACGCTGTCAACTTCGGGGCTCGTGAACCAAATCGATAAACTTGCCGCCGAAGTGCCGGTCGCTTTGGCCGTGAGTTTGCATGCGCCCAACGACGAATTGCGCGACTTGATCATGCCGGTCAACAAAAAGCATCCGTTGGTCGATCTGATGGCTGCTTGCAAACGCTACCTCAAAGTGGCTCCGCGCGACTTCATCACGTTCGAATACCTGATGTTGGGAGGCGTGAACGACTCGCCCAAGTATGCCCGCGAGTTGATTCAACTCGTGCGCAATGTACCGTGCAAATTCAATCTCATCACGTTTAATCCGTTCCCGGATTCGGACTTAAAGCGTCCGGATAGAGAAAAGGTTTTGGCGTTTGCCAAGATTTTGAACGACGCAGGCATTGTGACGACGGTGAGAAAAACGCGCGGCGACGATATCGATGCGGCCTGCGGTCAGTTGGCCGGCGAAGTCAAGGACAAGACACGTCGCGCCGAGCGTTTGATCGAGCAAAAACGCGCTTTCGGGATTCTGCCCGAGAAAGCGTAAAGGTCGGATTCGAGAATTTTTATGAGGAAAGCAAAGGGGCAAGTCGCCGATTTTGAGACGTCTGCCCCTTTCGAGTAAACAATGAGTGAGCAAACGGTGTATCGCCCCCGTCGTCAATCGGTGCCGGTGGATGTGGTCCAAGGCAAGACGACGGTGTGTATCGGCGGCAATGCCGATGTGGTCGTGCAATCGATGACCAATACGGCCACCGAAGATGTTGAAGCTTCGGTCGAGCAGGTCAAGATTTTGTCGCGTGCCGGCAGCCGTTTGGTGCGCCTGACGGTCAATACGCCCGAAGCGGCCAAGGCCATCGTCAGAATTCGCGAGATTCTCGATCGCGACGGTTACGACGTGCCGTTGGTGGGCGACTTTCACTATAACGGTCACAAACTCTTGGCCGATATCCCCGAGTGTGCACAGGCCTTGGCCAAATACCGCATCAATCCGGGCAACGTAGGTAAAGGCGCTAAGCACGACGATAACTTCGCTTACATGGTGGAAACGGCCGCCCAGTACGGCAAGGCCGTCAGAATCGGTGTCAACGGCGGTAGTCTTGACAAAGAGTTATTGGCTCGCATGATGGACGCCAACCGTATGTTGGGCGTACCCAAGAGCGTCAACGACGTGCTTTTGGACGCGATTGTGGAAAGCGCCGTGCAAAGCGCTCTCAAAGCTCAAGAACTGGGGTTGGGGACGGATAAAATCGTCCTGTCGGCCAAAGTGAGCGACGTCCAGGATTTGATCACGGTTTACCGCAACCTGGCCAAACGCGGTCCCTGGGCATTGCATTTGGGCTTGACCGAAGCCGGTATCGGCTCCAAGGGTATTGTGGCGAGTTCCGCAGCTTTGGCGGTACTGTTGTCCGAAGGCATTGGGGACACGATTCGCATCTCGATTACGCCCGAACCCGGTAAACCCAGACAAGAAGAAGTGATCGTGGCCCAAGAGTTGCTTCAGTGTATGGGTTTGGCGCACTTCTCGCCCTTGGTGGTGTCGTGTCCGGGGTGCGGCAGAACCTCGAGCGACTTCTTTCAGCATTTGGCAAAGACCGTGCAAGACTTTTTGCGAGACCGCATGCCCGAGTGGCGCGTTAAGGCACCGGGGTGCGAAGCCATGCGCGTGGCAGTGATGGGGTGCGTTGTCAACGGTCCCGGAGAAAGTGCGGGTGCCGATATCGGCATCAGTTTGCCCGGCAGAGGCGAGAGTCCCGTTGCGCCCGTTTATATGGACGGGCAAAAGGCGGCAAGTCTCAAGGGAGACACCATCGCCGAAGAATTTACCGCTATGATCGAGTCCTATGTGATGAATCGCTGGGGCAAGAAGGGCGAATAACAAAGAATTTAAGAATGAGAGCGCCTCAAACAAGAGAGTGCTTTTTCAAGAACACGAAGTCAACGAAGGAATTGACATGGCAAAAGTGAAAATTGTCGGTATCAAAGGCATGAACGATATGCTGCCCGAAGATGCCGCGATTTGGGAAAAGTTTGAAGATACGGCGCGCTCCATTGCCGCTTCCTACGGGTATCGTCAGATTCGTACCCCGATTTTGGAAGCTACGCAGCTTTTTACGCGCGGCATCGGCGAAGTGACCGATATTGTCGAAAAGGAAATGTATTCCTTTACCGACAGCATGAACGGCGAAGCTTTGACGCTGCGCCCGGAAAATACGTCGGCTGTGGTGCGTTGCGCCATCGAACACAATTTGACCTATAACGCTCCGCAGCGTTTGTGGTACTTCGGGCCGATGTTCCGACACGAACGTCCCCAGCGCGGTCGCTATCGTCAGTTTCATCAGTTCGGTTGCGAAGCCTTGGGCTTTAACGGCCCCGATGTGGATATCGAACTCTTGGCCATGACGAGCCGCTTGTGGAAGGCTTTGGGGATCGAAGCGCGTTTGGAATTAAACAGCTTGGGCGCTTTGGAAGAGCGTGCCGCGCACCGCGAAGCCCTGATCGCTTACTTTGAAAAGCACGCCGACATTTTGGACGAAGACGCCAAGCGCCGTTTGCACACCAATCCTTTGCGCATTCTCGACACGAAGAATCCCGAGATGCAGGAA
>CALKKK010000106.1 GCA_937995395.1 uncultured Sutterella sp.
GTTGGACTGGCTGCGAGAGCCGAGCAACTGCAACGTTTCGCTGATGATTTCGGTTTGGTAACGTTCCACACCGTCTTTGTCGGTGTAGCGACGCGTACGCAGGCGGCCTTCGACGTAAACGGGGCTGCCCTTTCTCAAATAGGTCTGTGCCACTTCGGCCTGACGACCGAAGAAGACCACACGATGCCATTCGGTTTCTTCCTGCAATTCGCCCTGACTGTTTTTGTAGCGACGCGACGTGGCGACGGCGATATTGCAGATGGCGGTACCGCCTTCTGCGGTATAGCGCGTTTCGGGATCACGGCCGAGATTGCCGAGGAGAATGACCTTATTGACTGAAGCCATAATAAAACTCAAAAACTAAAAAATAAAATTCAAAAACCCATCTAGTTAAGGTCGACTTGTTGTCCTGCCTGGTGGCGTCGCGTGACGGTCATTTTTCTTGCCGCAAAGAGCCAAATGAGCATCAAAGCGGCACAAAACACGAATACGCCCGTTTCACCGTATTGACCGAACAGCCATCCTCCGGCAGCACCTCCGGCAAAAAGCCCGATCGACTGGGTGGTGTTGTATACGCCCAGTGCCAAGCCCTTGGCTGAAGACGGAGCCGTTGTGGAGACCAAAGACGGCAATGTAGCTTCAAGGATATTGAAGCCGGAGAAGAATACTAACAGTAAAACGGCAATGACGGCGATGCCGAACGAAAAAAATTCAAACCCCAGAAAACTTGCCAAGAGCAAAGCGATGCAACTTAAGAAAAGCGTCTTGAAAGCGTTCTTTTTTTCGGCATATTTGATGGCGGGCATCATAAAGGCAAAACTCACCAAAATAGCCGGCAGATACACCTGCCAGTGATCGGGCATCGGAAGTCCGAGTTGAGACAGCTTCAAAGGCACCACCACAAAAAGCGACATCTGGGCCATGTGCAGCACGAAAACGCCTAAGTTGAGCAGCAACAGTTGCGGGTGAAAGATCACTTCTCGCTTACTCATCGTCATGCATTCGGTGCCGGCATCTTTTCTTAAGGGCGCAGGCGGAACAATGAAAATCACCACGGCAATACTGATCGTTGCCATGACGGCCGTGAGCCAAAAAAGGCCCGGTACGCCGATGGCGTCGGACAAAATCGGCGCCATCACCAAGGAAAAAGCAAAGGTGAGCCCGATCGAGGCGCCCACAAATGCCATGGCACGCGTCAATACCTTGTCGCGTACGCTATCTGAAATCATGGCGGTCACCGCCGCCGAAACAGCACCCGCTCCTTGCAAGGCACGCCCGGCAATCACGGCCCAAATGCTTGCGGCCAGGGCGGCGTGAATGCTGCCGATCACAAAAATGATCAAGCCCACGACAATGACGGGCTTGCGACCGAATTTATCGCTTGCGGCACCGAAAGGAATTTGTAAAACGCCTTGCGTGAGTCCGTAGATACCGAAAGCCAAGCCTACCAAAAACGGATCGGGATCGCCCGGCAGTTCGTGCGCCCAAATGGAAAAGACGGGCAGAATCAGAAAAAGCCCGAGCATGCGCAACGCAAAAATGCTGCCCAAGGACAGGGCGCTTTTGCGTTCAAGGGGCGTGAGCCCGGTCGGATTTTCCGAGTGGTTGGCGAGGTTGGACATTTTTTCTTGCAAGACGGGGCTCAAAAACAAAATTTTCGCTATATTAGACGGTTACCTTGTTTTTTATCTTAAGGGTTCGGTTTCGATCGAATCTTTTCGTGTCGGTTGGGGAAAATATGCCCGAATATATTCGCATTCGCGGTGCACGCACGCATAACCTGAAAAATATCGATTTGGACATTCCGCGCGACAAGCTCGTGGTGATCACGGGGCTTTCGGGATCGGGCAAAAGTTCGGTGGCCTTCGACACGCTTTACGCCGAAGGGCAAAGACGCTACGCAGAAAGTCTTTCGAGTTATGCGCGTCACTTCATGGACGTGATGGACAAGCCCGATGTGGATGCCATTGAAGGCCTTTCGCCTTCGATTGCGATCGAGCAGCACAGCTCGGCTGCCGGCGCTCGCTCCACCGTGGGCACCATGACCGAAATCAACGACTATTTGCGCATTTTGTTTGCCAGAGCCGGTGTCCCTTACTGTCCGGATCACGACGTGCCGTTGGTCAAATCGGGCATTCATGATATGGTCGACGCCGTGTTGGCCGAGCCCGAAGGCACGCGTATTGTCATTTTGGCGCCGATGCGCTTTGATGGTGTCGAGAAGTTTTCCACTCTCGCAGAGCAAATCAAACTGTGGCAGGCCAAGGGCTACATGCGCGTGCGGGTCGGTGGAGAAATTTATTCCTTTGACGAGGTGCCCTCTCGCCTACTGGACGCCGAAGTCGACACGCTCGATATTGAAATCGTGATCGATCGACTCAAGGCGAGCGACTCTCAACGCACGCGCTTGGCCGAAAGTTTTGAAGCGGCGGGAAAACTCACCGAGGGGCGAACGGCTTACCTCAATATGCAAACGGGTGTTGTGAGAAGCTTTAGCAAGAAATTCTGCTGTCCCGTGTGCGAGCGCACGATGCCCGAGATGACGCCAGCGATGTTTTCTTTCAATAATGCATTGGGAGCCTGCCCCAAGTGTCAGGGCGCGGGAACTTTGGAAGACTTCGATCCGAAGTTGATCGTGCGTGACGAAAGTTTGACGTTGGCCCAAGGTGCCGTGTGCGGGTGTACGCCGAACAATGCCGACAATTGGAGCGCGATGAAGGTGGCGTCCAGTCTTCTGAAGTTTTCTTTGGACGTTGCCTATGCCGAACTGCCCGATGCTGTCAAAATCTACATTCTCTACGGTAAAGTGCCGCAAGGCCTAGCCATTGCCACGCCTTTTGAAGGTATCGTCAATCAGTTGACGCGTCAATGGCAAAAAGCACGCAATGAGGCCGTCAAAGTCGGCATGCGCGTTTTGCGTCGCACGATGACGTGCCCGGAGTGCTTCGGCAGCCGTTATCGACGTGAAGTGCAAAGCGTTTATGTGGGCCAAAACGACAATCGCATCAATCTGTTGGAAATTCAGCATGCCTCGCTTGCAGAGCTGCAAAAGCGCTTGTCGGCGCTGACCTTTAGCGAACTCAATCGTCCGGTGGGGCAACCTTTGCTCGAAGAAGTTTTAAAGCGCATCGGTTTTTTGTGCGATGTGGGCTTAAGTTACCTGACGCTGGAAAGAAGTTCGACAACGTTGTCCGGGGGCGAACTTCAACGCATTCGTTTGGCCGGCCAAATCGGCGCCGGGTTAACCGGCGTCACCTACGTTTTGGACGAACCCACGATCGGGCTTCACCAGAGAGACACGGCCAAAGTCGTCGATATGCTCAAGCGCTTGACCCAAATGGGCAACAGCGTCATTGTGGTCGAGCATGATCCCGACGTCATTACCGCAGCCGACTGGATCGTGGATATGGGGCCGGGTGCCGGTGTCAACGGCGGCGAAGTGGTGGCTTCGGGCGCCCCTGAGGAAATTGCCGCCAATCCGGCTTCGCGCACGGGACGCTATCTGGCGCAAGGACAGCAATGGAAGATTCGCAACGAAGACGATGCATCCTTTACAAAGGACAGTCCCGCTTTGGTGATTCGAGGCGCGCGCGGGCACAACTTGAAAAATCTGACCTGTCGCTTTCCGGTGGGCGCTCTGACGGTCGTGACCGGCGTATCGGGCTCGGGCAAGTCGACTTTGATTAACGATACGTTGGCCGCGCACCTCAAAAAGCGGTTTCATCGCGCCAAAACCCAGAGTTTGGATTTTGAAACCTTGGAAGGCGTGGATTATTTCGACAAGGTCATCGAAGTCGATCAAAGCCCCATCGGCAAGACGCCGCGCAGCAACCCCGCCACCTATACGGGGTTGATGACGGCCGTTCGCGAAGTTTTTGCGCAAACGCCCGGCGCCCAAGAGCGCGGTTACGGTCCGGGGCGTTTTACCTTCAATACCGAAGGCGGATGTTGCGAAGCCTGTCAGGGCGAAGGGCAAATCAAGATTGAAATGGGCTTTTTGCCGCCCGTGTACGTGATGTGTCCGACCTGCCACGGCAGGCGTTACAACCGTGAAACGCTGGAAGTGAAATATCGCGGCAAGTCGGTGGCCGACGTTTTGGATATGACGGTCGATGAGGCGGCCGAGTTTTTTGCAGCGTTTCCGGCCATTGTCAGAAAGCTCAAGACGCTCTCGGACGTCGGCTTGGGTTATATCGGTCTCGGACAAAGTGCCGTGACTTTCTCGGGCGGCGAAGCGCAACGAATTAAGCTTGCAGAAGAGTTAAGCCGCAAAGATACGGGGCGCACGCTGTACATTCTCGACGAGCCGACCACGGGACTGCATTTCGACGATGTGGCCGCACTGTTAAAGGTTCTGCGACGCCTGACGGACTTGGGCAACACCGTGATTGTGATCGAACACAATATGGACATGATTGCCGCGGCCGACTGGATTGTCGATATCGGGCCGGAAGGGGGCGACGCCGGCGGCGAACTCGTCTTTGAAGGAAGTCCCGAAGATTTGCGCAAGTCCGAAATCAGTTTGACGGGCAAATTTTTGCGCGAGGCAATCGAGGGGCAAAAGAAAACGGCAACCAAAAAGATGACAACCAAGAAAACGACGACACGCAAAAAGAAGATGGAATAGATTTTTTCACAAAAATAAGTGTTAACCCTGATTAAATTCTAGGATGATCGAACTTTTCTGTGATGTTTAATAGGGTTAATACTGATTTCCGTCAAAATAAATTGAAAACAGCGGTAGGTAATCCCGCTTAGTATTGATATAAATCAATATTAACTGGAGCTGAAAGGAGCATGATTACGCCATGAAAAAAGTGTGTCGAAATATGTTTGAGCACACGACCCCGAATTCTCCCTAATTTGAAGGAAAACAGTCATGACGACTCCTGAACAAATCAAATTTGCGCACACCCCGACGGGTCCCGAAGTGATCGCCGGCGTGACGCTCAAGGATGCCAAGCGCGCCAGCAAGTGGCCGGCATACGTGGACGTTGCCCAGTCCGTGACGGGCTTGATCCTCGGCTTGTTCCTTTTCTGCCATATGGCCTTTACGAGCTCTATTCAGGTCGGTAAGGATCTCTTTTGGAACCTCATTCAGGTTTCCGGCGGCACCCCGATTTTCGGTCATGAACAGATCTGGTTGCACTTCTTGTTCGTGGGCATCATCACGCTTTGCGTGATCATCCACGCTTTGTGTGCCTTGCGTCGCTTCCCGACCTCCTACAAGCAGTATCGCGACATCCGCGCTCACGTTGCCGTCGTGCATCACACCGACTCCACTCTCTGGCTCATCCAGTTGGTGACCGCCGTCGTGTTGACCGGCATGGTGTTTGCTCACTTGACTCCGATGTTGACGGCACCGTCTGAAATCGACCCTAACTTGAGCTCCGTTCACACCTATCACAACGGCTTGATCTGGACCTTGGTCTTCTTGGTTGCCACCGAATTGCACGGCATGATCGGTCTGTATCGCTTGGGCGTGAAGTGGGACGTCATCAAGGGTCGTGCTCACGGCTTCCGTAAGACCATGATCGTTGTCGCTCTCCTGATGATGGCTTGCGGCGCCATGACTGCCTATACCTACTGGAGCAACGGTAAGGAATTGGTTGAAAACGGCCAGTCCGCAGTCCGCTACGTTCCCCAGACCAACTGGTTTGCCAAGTAATCTGACAACCCCTAAGGTCTAAAAGATTTCGCCCCGGTTTCCTTCAGAGGATTCCGGGGCAAATTTTTTTTATTCTCCGCACAGAGTTTTTCTTCGACTTTTGGCCATAGAGTAGAAAAATCGAGCTAGAAGGTTTTGCCTATCGCACGGTATTCTCTCCTAGCGGCTTACCCGCACACCTCCAAAACCGTTCCGCGATGCGAGAAATGAATAAAAAAGATAGGCGTTAACACCTATCAAAAGGTGTTGAGCTTATGCTTTATCTTGACTAACATCAATCGGAAATGAAGTCTTAACATTTTTCGACCCCAAAGATTTCGCCTCGAATTTTCTAAGAAACGGGCATCTTCGGATTCGAATTTCGGATGAACCCAAGCAGTTCAATGCGCCGCCCTAAGCGAAAAAAACGGTGCGACTGCCTTACCTCAATAAGGAGGAAATCATGCCGCATGACGGAGCTCGCGATGGCGCGATGAGTCCCAAGACCAAGATCATTCCCTTGATCTTGGGGCCCTTGGTGGCTTTATGTCTTTATTATCTTTTGCCCGAAAGTTATACGGCCGCCAACGGTCAGCCGGCAGAGTTGACCCATGCTGCACGTGCCTGTATCGGCATCGTGTTTTGGATGGGGATCTGGTGGTTTACGGAACCCGTGCCGATTGCCGTGACGGCTTTGTTGCCGATTGTGGTTTTCCCGCTTTTTAAAGTGACCACGGCTGCCGAAGCATTGAAGGCTTATTCTAGCGGAACCATTTACCTCTTCTTGGGTGGCTTTTTGATCGCTGCCGCCATTGCTCGCTGGGGGCTGGATCGACGCATCGCTTTGGTGATGATTCGCTTAGTCGGCACCAAGCCCAAGCAGATTATTTTGGGTATCATGTTGGCCACGGCCTTCTTGTCTGCCTGGGTGAGTAACACCGCCACTGCTGCCATGATGCTTCCGATTGCCTTGGCTGTGATGGGCGTGGTACGCTCCACTCGCGGCAATCAGGCCATGGACAAGGCAGAACGCAACTTCGGTGTCTGTTTGCTCCTGTCCATTGCTTACGGTGCCAGCCTCGGCGGTATTTTGACCTTGATCGGTACCCCGCCCAACGGTATTTTCGTGCGTTTCGTGGAACAGACTTACGGGGATCAGGTGAGCTTCTTGGATTGGCTCAAGATCTCGGTGCCCACAATGGGCGTGATGCTGGCTTTGACTTATCTCATCTTGGTGAACTTCCTCTTTAAGGAACAGCCCGACGAATTGCCCGGCGGTCGCGAATGGGTTGCCACCGAACTGCGTCAGCTCGGTAAGCTCTCCCGCGGCGAATGGACTGTTCTGATCGTCTTCGTGGCAGCTGCCCTGTTGTGGGTGTTCGGGCCCCTGTTGCGCGGTATTGAAATTGCCGGCGTGCAGCCCTTAAAACCCATGAGCGACACCGTGATCGCTATGGCCGCCGGTATCTCGCTCTTTGTGATCCCGGTGGATTCGAAGAAAGGCGTGCACGCTTTGGATTGGGCGAGTGCCTCTCGCGGCATCGCTTGGGACGTGTTGGTTCTTTTTGGCGGCGGTTTGTCGATGGCTGCAGCCATTCAAAGCACCGGTGCGGCCAACGCCGTGGGTGCCGCAGCCATGTCGCTGGGTTCCTTGCCCGATTGGGGCATCCTCGGCGGCGTGACGACCCTGGCAGTGTTTGTCTCCGAATTTACGTCCAATACCGCTTTGGCCGCAACGTTGATGCCCTTGGTCGCAGCTGTTGCCAACTCGTTGAACATGCATCCTGAAGCGCTTTTGATCTGTGCCACGATCGGTGCCAGCTGCGCCTTCATGATGCCGGTGGGAACGCCTCCCAACGCCATGGTGTTCGGTACGGGCCGTATCAAGATTCAGGACATGATTCGTGCCGGTATCTGGTTGAACCTTGTTGCAGTGATCGTTATCCCGGTGATGTGCTACTTCTTGAGTCCGGGCATCATCAAGTCGATTCAAACCGCAGGTGCCGCTGCCGGTATGTAAGACAATACGATTGCCAAAAAACCGATTTTGACCGAGCTTGGGAGAGCTTCTCCCAAGTCCGGCAAAGCCCCGAAAAGGCGCAGGAATTTCACAGCAACCTGCGTCTTTTCACTTTTTTAGGGTAAGAAAAAACGGCATGCTTTGTTCCGGCATGCCGTTTTTGCTGAAAGCCGTCAGGCGACTTATTTCGTTCCGAACAAACGATCGCCCGCATCGCCCAAGCCAGGAACGATATAGGCCTTTTCATCGAGCTTTTCATCCAGGCTTGCGACATAAACGTCGACGTCCGGGTTGGCCTTCTGGAAGACTTCCACACCTTCGGGCGCGGCTACCAGAGCCAAGAAGCGGATGCAATCAGACGGTACGCCGCGCTTTTTCAAAACTTCGACGGCGTGCGCTGCGGAATTGCCGGTAGCCAACATCGGGTCGCAAACGATGAAGATGCGATCGGTCGTATCGGGCAAACGCACCAAGTATTCCACCGGTTGCTTGTTTTCG
Organism: uncultured Sutterella sp.; assembly: GCA_937995395.1. Classification (GTDB taxonomy): domain Bacteria; phylum Pseudomonadota; class Gammaproteobacteria; order Burkholderiales; family Burkholderiaceae_F; genus Duodenibacillus. Next base: position 8,166 of record CALKKK010000106.1, read on the forward strand.
TCGCGATACAACCCGATGTGACCCACACGAGCCGAGGGCATCAAAGACAGAAGGCTGTCGCTCATGCCGAGACCGGCGCGCAACACCGGCACGATCACCTGCTTTTTGCCCGCCAAGGTCGGGGCCTGCATCGTGCACAAGGGTGTTTCGATTTTGCGGTGCGTGATCGGCAGATCGCGGGTCAGTTCGTAACCCATCAGCATCGTGATTTCGTGCAAAAGCTGACGAAATACGTTGGTACTCGTTTCTTTCTGACGCATGATCGACAGCTTGTGCTGCACGAGAGGATGATCGACGATATGCAAACGGGGGAAACGGGGATCTGTCTTCACGATAACGCTCCTTAACGGTTATTCGGTCAAAAGACGCCACAAAGTCGGCATCTCGAAACAAATTTCGGTCAATCTCAAAGTGTATCACTGCCTAGGAGAAATCGCCTAGAAAAAATAGCCCGCGGATATTGTAGAGTCGCAGTCGAATGGCCGAGTTTTGTTGTTCTCGAAGGATTTGAATTTAGGCATACAACTTGTAAAAAATTCATGTCTATATTGCACTGCATCGGCGTCTATAATGACTAAAAAATGACGAGCGAATCGGACAGAGGTTTCGATTCGTAGCTCTTTGTCGTTTGTATCGGAGTTTTCAATGATGACAGTACGCACCGTTGTCTTGGTTTTGCTGAGTATTTTTGCCGCGATCTTCTTGATCCTCAATTGGCAGGGGATTACGGCACCGGTCCCCGTGAACCTGCTGTTTAAGTCTACCGAGGCGCCCTTGGGGTTGATTCTGTTGGTGGTTTTGGGCGTACTGTGGTGCGTGGGCATCGTTTGGGCTTTGATGCAGCAAGCCTCCACCTTGGTCGAAATTCGTCGCGCCTATAAGGAAGCCAGTGCTAATAAAAACTTGGCCGACCATGCTGAAGTCTCTCGCATCGAACAGGTGAAGACCGCCATGCAGGGCGAATTCCAAGCTTTTCAAACCAAGCTTTTGGAAGCTGTGCAACAGACGAAGGCAACGACCGAAAAGTCTACGACCGACACCGATGCGCGCATTGCCGCTTTGGAAAAAACAATCGATCGTTTGGAAAAGACGGTCGTCAAGATGGCCGATCAAGTGGGTGTGATTCCTGTGGCGGAAGAACCGCCGCAACCGCAAAAGAAAGGCTTTTTCGGCTTTTTGAGTTCTTCGGTTGAAGAAAAGAACGAAGTCAAACCCGAACCCAGGCCCGAGCCGACCGTCGAAGTTGCCAAGACAGTCGAAGTCGCGGTCGAAACGCCGGCATTGGCCCAAACAAATACCCCCGCCGAGACGCCCGATGTCAAAGACGAGCAACCCAAGCAGGGGATTTTGAAGAAGTTCTTCTCCGCTTAAGTTCGCGAAGAAGAACCTAAAATTCGATTTTCCGATCAGAGCGCGTGATATGACGTCACGCGCTCGACTTCTTCTTTGGCACCCAAGAAAACGGCAACGCGTTGATGCAGTTTTTCAGGCGTGATTTCAAGGATGCGTTCGTGTCCGTTGGTCGCGGCAGCACCGGCCTGTTCCATCAAAAAGCTCATGGGGTTGGCTTCATACATCAAACGAAGTTTGCCGGGCTTTGAGGGATCACGATTGTCCTTGGGGTACATGAAGATACCGCCGCGGCACAAAATGCGATGTACTTCGGCCACCATGGCGGCAATCCAGCGCATATTGAAATCCTTGCCGCGCACACCCGTGGTGCCTTCCAAAAGTTCGGCGATGTAGCGCTTGACCGGTTCTTCCCAGTGTCGCATGTTCGAGCAGTTGATGGCAAATTCCTTGGCTGCTTCGGGTACCGATACGACAGGCGTGGTCAACACATAGCTGTCGGTGTCGGGATCGAGCGTAAACATCACCACACCGCGCCCTAAAGTCATCACCAACTGCGTTTGCGGCCCGTAGATGACGTAGCCGGCGCAGACCTGGCGAGAGCCCGACTGCAGGAAGTCGGCGTCGGTGGGCGCCGTGGCATCTTCGTGTGGATTGGGCAGAATCGAGAAAATGGTGCCGATCGAAACGTTGATGTCGATGTTGCTAGAGCCGTCCAACGGATCAAAGCAGATCAAATAGGGGCGGCGCTTGGAAGTGTCTTCGGGCAAAAGGCTGTGATCCATTTCTTCGCTTGCGCAAGCGGCGACGACGTCGGTGGCAAACACGCCCTTGACCATCAAATCGTTGGAGATGACGTCCAATTTCTTCTGGTCTTCGCCTTGAACGTTTTCGGTGCCGGCCATGCCCAAGACACCGGCCAAGGCGCCCTTGGAAACTTCATAGCTGATTTCTTTGCAGATGTCGGAAACCCCCGTGACGAGTTTTGCCAACTCGGCCGGCATGCCGTATTCCTGCTGTTCGTTTTCCAGCCACTGCGATAAAGACTGATATTGCATAATGAATCGATGCTCCAAACGATTAGTTGTTCTTCAATGCTTTCAAGACGATTTCACGTACACCCTTGGAGAGGTTTTCGGTTTCGGCAACCTTCTTTAAAGCGGCATACATCATGCGGGCGCGATCCGGGGTATAGCGGCGCCAGTTGTCCAAACAACGCGCCAGACGAGCGGCGACGTGCGGATTGATGGCATCGAGTTTCAGCACCGTTTCCGTCCAGAACGCATAGCCCGAACCGTCGGTTTTGTGGAATTCGGACGGGTTGTTGTTGCAGAACTGCAAAATCAACGCATAGACGTTATTGGGATTGGCCCAGGAGAAGATGTCGTACTGCGTGAGCATCTTAATGCGATCCACCACCGGGCACTCGCCCGGGAATGCAACAGCGGTTGCCTGTACCGTAAACCACTTGTTGATCAACAAGGGTTCGTCGGCCCACATTTGTCCTGCAGCATTCAAAACGTCGATCTTGGCCGGAGACTGCGTGTTGACAATCGCGGTCAACGCAGCCAAACGGTCGGTGAGGTTGTCGGCCGAGTCGAACTGATCGCGAGTGGACAACAGAGCCTTGGCGTTGCCGCCGGCCATCCAGTACACCAATGCGAGGTTTTTGAGCGCGCGCTTGCCCGCTTCTTCATGGCTCGCCACAAAGCCCAAGGGGGCGATATTGCGCATAAAGACGGTGGCAAGATCCTGACTAAAGCGCTTGCCGATGGCTTCCATAACGAAGTGACGTGCACGACGAACACTGTCCGGATTGATTAAAGCACGGCGACGGGCAATGGAGTTTTCGCTCGGCAACTGCAAAACGGCGGCGCGGTACATGGGCGAAAGGTTTTCGTTGGCAAGAATGCCGATAAAGGCATCCATCAAATCGTCGGAAACGTCAGCCGTCATCCCGAGTTCGAACTGATCGGCGACTTCGTTTAACACGTCCAAGGCCAAACGCTCGAAGGCTTCGGCACGGTTAAAGGCGTCCGAATCGTGCATGGCCAAGAAGCGCAATTCGTCGCGTGTGTAGCTGTAGTCGAAAATGACCGGTGCCGAGAAGTTGCGGCCGATGGAAATCACGGGGTTTTCGGAAATGCCGGTAAAGGTCCAACTGTCGGAGTCGGTCGCCAAAATCAGCGTACGACTCGTTTGAGCGGGCGTATCGTCGCCGGCAATCGTCAGCTCCATGTCCTTACCGTCTTGGCCGAGCAAGCCCACCGTGATAGGAATGACCACGGGGTCTTTATGCCTTTGCCCCGGCGTGGCGGGTGTCGTTTGCGAAGCTTGCACCGTAAAGGTCTGCGCTACCGGATCGTACGAAGTCGTCACCGTCACGCGAGGCGTACCCGCTTGAGACCACCACAGAGCAAAGTGCGACAAGTCCGTGTCGTTGGCGTCGGCCATAGCGCGGATAAAGTCGTCGCACGTGACTGCAGAGCCGTCGTGGCGTTCGATATAAAGCTTCAAACCTTTGGCAAAGCCGTCCTTGCCCAACATGGTCTGAAGCATGCGAATGACTTCGGCACCCTTTTCATACACGGTCATCGTGTAGAAATTATTGATTTCTTCGTAACTTTCCGGGCGAATGGGGTGTGCCATGGGACCGGCATCTTCGGGGAACTGTGCCGTGCGCAGTGCGCGTACGTCGCGAATGCGCTTGACGGCGCGACCCGAGTCGGAACCGGCCATGTCCATGGAGAATTCCTGATCGCGGAAAACGGTCAAACCTTCTTTGAGTGTCAACTGGAACCAGTCGCGCAACGTGACGCGATCGCCTGTCCAGTTGTGGAAGTATTCGTGACCCACCACGCTTTCGATGGCTTCGTAGTCGACATCAGTGGCGATTTCGGGAGAGGCCATCACGTAACGGGAATTGAAGATGTTCAAGCCCTTGTTTTCCATGGCACCGAAGTTAAAGTCGTCGGTAGCCACGATCATAAAGCGGTCCAAATCCAATTCAAGGCCGAAACGCTGTTCGTCCCAACGCACGGCGTTTTTAAGACTTTCCAGTGCATGGGCGCTGCGCTCGTAGTTCTTGGCTTCAGTCCAGACTTCCAAAAGCGCTTCGCGACCGTCGGCAAGCTTGAACTTTTCAGAGCGATTGGCAAGATTGCCGGCAACCAGGGCAAAGAGGTAGCAGGGCTTTTTAAAGGGATCCTGCCAACGCACCCAGTGGCGGTTTTCGACCTCGTCGCCCGAATCGATCAGGTTGCCGTTACTGAGCAAAACGGGATATTGGGTTTTGTCGGCGTGAATCGTTACGGTAAACAGACTCATCACGTCCGGGCGGTCGGGCCAGTAGGTGATACGGCGAAAGCCTTGGGCTTCGCACTGACTCATGAATGCGCCGTTACTCATGTAGACGCCCGACAGTGCCGTATTGGCTTGCGGGCTGAAGCGATTGATGATCGTGATCTCACACTGCTGAGAAACGCGCTTGACGATCAGACGCTTGGGGCTGACTTCGTAGCGATCGGCTGCGGCGGCTTGGCCGTCGATCAAAAGCTTTTCAAAGAAAATTTCGTCGGCATCCAACACCAAGTCGGTGGTGGCGGCACCTCGCAGGGGCGTGACCATCATGCGGTTGGTGACAACGGTGGATTCGGGATCCAAAACAAAATCCAAGGACACCGAATCGATGGAGTGCGTATAGGGACGGTAATCCTTGCGGTAGACCGTGGTATGTGCTTTATCGGACATGAACCAATTGACTAAAAAAGGGTGACAAAAAATATTCGCCTTATTCTAGCGCGAAAGCGAACGCGTCCCGCACGAAATTCGAGACGGGACGCGTGGAGAAATCAAGTAAAAACACGAAGAACTCAGAAACTGCGTTCGGTCGTTTTGCGATAGTTGGTGCAACCGTCGGTGTTGCCGTTGTCGCACGCTTTCTTAAACCAGGAAGCGGCCGCTTTCTTGTCTTGCTTGACGCCGGTGCCCTCCCAATACATTTCGCCCAATTTGTTTTGTGCGGCGGCATTGCCCGCAACGGCAGCCTTGGTAATCCAGTCGACGGCTTTTTCGGTGTCTTTGGCCACGCCCGAATTCATCATCTGGTTCCAAAGATCTTTGCCGGCGGCCACCCCTTGATCGAACAGGTCGCCCGCCTTATCGGCATTGCTTTGAATGACGTCGGCAATATTGTCGCGATTGGCGTAAAGGTCGTTTAAGGCCTTGTCGGCTTTTTCCAAACCGTTTTTAGCCGATTGCGTGAGCCAGTCGATGGCTGCTTGCGTGTCGGCTTTCAGCGACCCTTCTCCGTTTTGGTACATCAGTCCCAATTCGTACTGAGCTTGTGCGTCGCCTTGTTCGGCCCGTTCTTTGAGCGAATCGACATCGGCGGCATGCGCGGCAAAGCCGACAGACATAACGAGAACGGAAAGGGCGGTCGTGAATTTCTTGGAAAGCATCGTTTTCTCACAGCAAAGAAAGGATTTAAGTGTTGAAATTTTCTCAGATTACGGTGCAGTGTGTCGTAAGAAAACATTTCGAGCAAGCGAACTTTGCGAGAAAATGCAACAAACACGACGTTAACGTGCGTTGTCGAACTCTTGCTGCACTTGCTGCCAGACGGACAAAAACAGGCGCGCTACCGGGCTGAACGTACGGTTTTTGTCCCATGCGGCCGTCACTTCGGCCGTCAGTTGGGGCTTTAGAGGCACCCACTTCAGTCCGATTTCGTCCAATCCCGTAATGATGTTATCCAAACACAAGACGTGTGCAATGCCTTCTCTGGCCAGTAGAGAAGCATTGAAAACAAGCGTGTAAGAGCCCGTGATGACAATGTCGTCCCATACGGGGCCGAACCAGGCGGAAAATTCGTTGCGGCGACACGATTGCTCCGAAATAAATATCGGTAAATCAATGAGATCGCGCGCACGCACAAACGTTTTGTCCGAAAGCGCTCCGTCGGCCTTCGTCAGCAGCCCCCAATGCACCTTTTGGTGCAATTTCATCGTGGCAAAGTTGTTTGTATCGGCATTGCCGACAAAAACGGCAAAGTCGGCTTCTCCCGTTTGCAAATCGTGTTTGGCAATGTCTTCGGCGGCGCTCACCAAGTGAACGCGCACGCGTGGGGCCTGTTGTCGGATGCGTTTGATCGTTTCGATCAAAGAGGCGATGGCAGGCGTTTCGGCAAGCGTGATGCGAATGTCGCCCACAAGCACGTCTTGCTCAAGCGCTTCGCGTTTGGCCTGAGTGTAGAGCGTCACGATACTTTTGGCGCGCTCATAGAGCATTTCGCCCTTGGGCGTGAGCTCGACGCGGCGCGTCGTACGGGTAAAAAGCGCGTGTCCGAATTCGGTTTCGAGTTCTTTAATTTGCTTGGAAAGCGTCGGTTGCGAGACGCCTAAGCGTTCGGCGGCTCGACTGTAACTTTGCTCGTCGGCAACGGTAATGAGGTATTGCAGATTGCGAATGCTTTCCATGGTGCAAAACTGAAAAGGTGAGAAGGGGCGAGTCGATTCGTCCAAATCGACTCGCCTGAGTTTGTCGTGCGAAATTATGACTTTGCCAGCACTGTGCTCGCAAGTTTTTCGGCAGCTTCTTTTAAAGTTTCCTGCCAGCGCGCCAAGTCGCTTTCGATAGCCGGGTTCTTGTAGACGTCATGCACGGCAAAGGTCGGCATAAACGGTCCAATCCCCATGTAAGTGAATTGCTTGTGCAACGGCATCAGCACTTCTTCGATACCGCGTGCATCGAAAAATTCGCCGGGCTCGTCCAGAGCTTTTTTCGGGGCATTCCACGTGGTGCTCAACCAATAGAGCTTGTCGGTCAAAAAGCCGCCCGAACCGTACTTGCGCTTGGGATCCGTGCGGGTTCTGCCGTCGGTGCCGCAAACCTTGGGATGCGTTAAAACGATGTCCTGCCACTTGGTGTAGTGCCAGGGCGTGGACATTGCCCAAATCGGCGTTTGAACCAAAATCAGGTCGGCGGCCAAAACCTTGTCGAGTTCTTCTTCCAAAACCCATTCGTCGTTGAGATCGGTCGTCAGAACCGTGTGACCGGCGTCTTGAAATGCGGCTTGCGCCAAGTGTGTCATTTCGGCATTGAGCAGTCCGCTTTTGCCTTGTGCGCGGATGCCGGAGTTGACGATAAAAACGGTTGCCATGGGGACTTCCTTACAAAAAGCGATTGTCATGCAATTTGCACGAATGAGATCGGCAAATGCGTTTGTCGAGTGTCACGAGTTTCTTTCGTGTTGAGGGGAAGTTTATGGCGAAATTTTATAAATAGCAAATATAAATAACGAATAGTTATTTA
>CALKKK010000107.1 GCA_937995395.1 uncultured Sutterella sp.
CTCCAAAGCCTGGACCTTGCAGGAGATGGCCGATGTGGCTGCGCTTTCTCGCACGCGCTTTACCGAACGATTTCGCGAAGTCGTGGGCGTGCCGCCGGCAACCTACGTCACGATGTGGCGCATGCAGTTGGCTTGCCGGCAACTTTCCGAAGAAAAGCGTGCGATCAAAGAAATCGCCTTTGATCTGGGCTTCGGGTCTGTGAGCGCCTTTAGCACGGCATTTCGTCGCGAGTTGGGCGTATCGCCTTCAGAATGGCTCGCCGAGTACCGAGCGAGATTGGAAGATAAACTCGAAAAACAGGACGATTGATAAATAATTTCGTTATTTTATTGATCGTCTGAACCATTTCGCGTCCTAGAATTCGCTTCCGAACATTGGGAGTGAATTTTCTATGACTGTTTCTAACGTACACGTTAGCCCGTCTCGCGGGCTTTGGTCTTACTGCGTAGTAGCAAGCACGATCGTGTGCACTTTTGCGGCTGCCTCTTTTCCGGTGCCGCTTCTGGCTGTCTGGTCAAAAGACCTCAAACTCACCCCGCTTGAAGTGTCGTTGACCGTAATGAGTTATGTCTTAGGTTGCATCGTCACCTTACTTTTCTTTGCAAGATTAAGCGATGCCCTCGGACGCCGTCGTGCTTTGGTGCCGGCTCAGATTCTGGGCATTGTTTCGTGCTTTATCTTGATGTCGCCCGAGTCGGCAACGGCACTTTTTGTCGGGAGACTTCTTCAAGGTCTTTACTCCGGGATTGTGATCAGCTCTGCCATGCCTTGGGCCATAGACATGGCACCCAAAAAGCATCGCTGGATGGGGAGCGCCGTTTCCGTTGCCGGTCCCTCTTTGGGGATGGTCTTAGGAACGCTTTCTTGCGGCGTTTTGGCTCAGACGGGCCTTGTAACCGTCTCAGGGCTTTTTGAATTCTTGGCTGCCGTCATGGCTTTGCTTTTACTTGCCTTTTTAACGGCAACGGAACCTGTCATTGCCAAGCGCCCCAATCTCGTCTCGGTACTCAAACCCGTAATGATTGTGCCTGCGGCCTTCCGCCGGCGTTTTCTCACCGCCATGGTCGTTTTTGTCGGCATATGCGCTCTCACCTGCTATTTTCAAGGGTTTTCTGCGTATGTCGCAGGGATTGTTTTTACAGATTCGTCTGTGCCGATTGTGATGGCAGCCGTCATCTACGTTTCTTTGATCGTGCCCAACGCCTTCGGGGGCGTACTCTTTGGCAAGATGGATTCGGACAAGGTGCTCTTGGGGCTCACCGCTGTCTTTTGTTTGGCCGGGATCCTGCTTTTTGCTTCGGTAGCCATGAGCATCTCGATTGCGGCGCTTCTCTTCTTGACCGTGTGCGGGCTTACCGGCGGCGGGCTTTGCTCCGTGACGCTTTACCGACTCATTCATGATGCCAAGCCCGAGGAACGCGCTTCGCTCATTTCCTGCCTCTTTCTCATCGGAGATATCGGCACTGGCATTCCGAGCTTTTTGATCGGCAAGTTTGTGCCTGAAACGAGTCTATGGGGATCGACTTATGTGTTTGCGGCTTGGTTCACGAGCGTGCTGGTTTTGACGATATGGTCGGTGATAAGGTCTCGGACTGTTGAAAACCTCAGACACGCCATAGCGATCTGAGAGAAAATAAACGGGAGTCGGCGTTTTGCTAACTCCCGTTCTTATTTCCTGTCCTTATTTCCTGTCCTGCGATGATTATTGGAACTTCTTCCATTTCACGCGATGGCAAGTGCTGCTCAAGTCTTGACTGGCTTTATGCTCTATCTACGTGGCAAGTCGTATTTTTGCTCTCCTTCCTGCCGCCGGTGATCCACATTACGAAAACGTCGTCTGCCACACTGCATTGGCTCATCGGAAAACTCCATTCGGAACGCATGCAGGTACTGCCGGGCACCGACATCGCCGGCCAACATTTGGTCGAACTCGTCATGCTCGAAGCCTTGCGCTATGCGATTGCCACATCAGGAAACGAGACGACGGGGCTTTTGCGAGCGTTAAGCGACACAAAAATCCGAAAAGTCTTGGATGCAATTCATTCGGACGTCGCCAAAGCCTGAACCCTAGAAGAGATGGCCGATGTGGCTGCGCTTTCTCGCACGCGCTTTACGGAGCGCTTTCGCGAAGTCGTGGGCGTTCCGCCTGCAACCTACCTCACAATGTGGCGCATGCAACTGGCTTGCCGGTAACTTTCCGAAGAAAAGCGTGCCGTCAAGGAAATCGCCTTTGATCTTGGCTTTGGCTCCGTGAGCGCTTTCAGTACGGCATTTCGTCGCGAGTTGGGCGAATCGCCTTCAGAGTGGCTCGCCGAGTACCAATCGAGATTGGAAGACAAACTCGAAAAACAGGACGATTGATAAACACTTTCGTTATTTTGTTGATCGTTTAAACTTTCTCGCGTCCTAGAATTCGCTTCCAAATATTGGGAGCGAATTTTCTATGACTGTTTCTAACGCACGCGTTAACCCGTCTCGCGGGCTTTGGTCTTACTGCGTGGCTGCAAGCACGATCGTGTGCACCTTTGCCGCGGCTTCTTTTCCGGTGCCGCTTTTATCCGTCTGGTCAAAGGAACTTGCGCTCACGCCGCTTGAAGTGTCGATGACCGTGATGAGCTACGTCGTGGGATGCCTCGCAACCTTACTTTTCTTCGCTAGGTTAAGCGATGCTTTGGGGCGCCGTCGTGCTTTGGTGCCGGCTCAGATTCTGGGCATTGCTTCGTGCTTTCTTTTGATGTCGCCCGAGTCGGCAACGGCGCTTTTTGTCGGGCGCTTGCTTCAGGGCCTTTACTGCGGCATCGTGATCAGTTCTGCCATGCCGTGGGCCGTGGACATGGCACCCAAAAAGCATCGTTGGCTTGGGAGCGCCGTTTCCGTTGCAGGCCCCTCTTCGGGGATGGTCGTAGGAACACTTTCTTGCGGCGTTTTGGCGCAGACCGGCCTTGTAACTGTCTCAGGGCTTTTTGAATTTTTGGCGGGCATCATGGCTTTGCTTTTGCTTGCCTTTTTAACGGCAACGGAGCCTGTTGTTGTCAAGCGTCCCAAGCTTTTCTCGGTACTCAAACCCGTGCTGGTTGTGCCCGCAACCTTTCGCCGGCGTTTTCTCACCGCCATGGTCGTTTTTGTCGGGGTGTGGGCGCTCACCTGCTATTTCCAAGGGTTTTCCGCGCATATCGCAGGCCTTGTTTTTACAGATTCGTCTGTGCCGATTGTGATGGCTGCCGTCGTCTACATCTCTTTGATCGTGCCCAATGCTCTGGGCGGCGTTGTCTTTGGCAGGCTGAATTCGGACAAGGTACTGTTGGGACTCGTCGCAGTCTTTTGTTTGGCGGGGATCTCGCTTTTTAGTTCGGTCTCCTTGGGACTATCTATTGCCGCACTTCTTTGCCTGACTCTGTGCGGGCTTACCGGCGGCGGGCTTTGCTCGGTGACACTCCACAGATTGATTCATGATGCCAAGCCCGAGGAACGCGCATCGCTTATTTCCTGCCTATTTTTCATCGGCAATACCGGCACAGGTGTTCCGAGCTTTTTGATCGGCAAGTTTGTTCCTCAAACGAGCGTATGGGGATCGACCTACGTGTTTGCGGCTTGGTTCACGAGCGTGCTGGTTTTGACGGTGTGGTCGGTGGTGCGAGTCCGGCGCTTTGCACCTCTTAAACACGCTCAACCGCTCTGAATGAAAACAAACGGGAGCCTGCGATTTACAAAGCTCCCGTGATGGTTTCCTTACAGATTGAGGTTATTGGAACTTCTTCCACTTCACGCGATGGCAGGTACCGCACAAGTCTTGACTGGCTTTGTGCTCTGCGTGGCAGGCCGTACATTCGAGCGTATTACCGTAGTGATCGGAATCGTGCGGCTTTTTGTCGAATTCGTTGGCGGGCGTGGCAATTTTATCCATCGTGCCGTGGCAACCGATACAAGCCTTGTCCGAGGGTTTCGTTTGCGGCAATGCCTCTTGGTGGCACATTTCACACTTAAGCACTGAGCCGAACGCCTTGACGTGATAGTCCTTCATCGGGACACCCGCAACGTCGGCCGCAACGGCCAAACCGGTAAAAGCACACACAAAAGCCAAAATCGCAGTTTTCGTCATTGTCATATTCTTCTCCTTTCTTATGCGCGTTTGGCAATTTCATGCCCGGCAATCTGACCGAAAACCAAACAGTCGACCGAAGAGCACCCGCCTAAACGATCCATGCCGTGGGTACCACCACTTACTTCACCGGCAGCGTAAAGCCCGGGGATCGGCTTGCCGGTTTGAGCCGAAACGACTTCGGCTTTAGGCGTAATGGCAGCACCTCCCATGCAGTAATGAAGCTTCGGAGACAGACGCATGGAGAAGAACGGCGCCTGCAACTTCGTGTGTTTGTCCAAGGGCTTGGCAAAGGGATCTGCTTTTTTGCCCTCGACAATTTCGTTCCATTCGTCGATGCTCGCTTGCAGTTCTTTGACCGACACATGGTGCAACTTGGCCAATGCTTCAACAGAATCAGAACGTTTCACCGTGCCTTCGCGATAAGCCGCCTTAAAGCCCTCGGAGCGTTTGGTGGTTTCTTCCGCACAGAAGCAGAAGGGATAATTGGGTTCTTTGGCCGTTCCCTTGGCAAGCACCGCCAACTGTGCTTCGGCACGCGTTCTGCGATCTGCCAGCTCGTTCATAAAGCGCTTACCCGTCTTGGGATCAATCGCAATACCTTCGGCAAACGCGTAGTCGGCAAAGAAGCTGCCCGGACCTGCGCCCTTTTCGTCAGGCGACGCCCACGGTCCCAACTGGTACATATCGAGCATGACGGGCAAAGCACCGGCTTTAAGCATGGCCTTGATCATTTCGGCCGTGGAACCGGGTTGCGACGTGCATTCCAAATCCTTGTAAGCAGGCATCGTTGCCGTCACAAATTCTCGATCCTGACCCCAGCTGCCGGTCGCAACCACAATCCCCTTCTTGGCCTTTAAGGTCTTCATGCCCTTGTAGGAACCCGTGCGCCAATCGTAATCGGTTTGCACCACCACACCTTCGACACCTTTATCCGACATCACAAGTTCCGTCACCTTGGTGCAGTTCATAAACTTCACACCGTGCTTTCGCATGTATTTGTGCATCGGCACCACAATCGCCCCACCCGAGGGAACCTTGGGCAAATGGGCGCGCGGAACGCTATGTCCGCCCAAACGAATCACTTTCTTTTGGAATTCCACACCGCAATCGATCAGCATGTCATAGACCTTATGTGCGTTGTTTGCCATGGTCCACGTCAGATCTGTGTGATTAAAACCGCGACCGGCGGCGATCATGTCTTTGACGAGTTGCTCGGGCGAGTCTTTAATGCCGAGCTCCTTTTGCATCTTGGTCAACGGCATGGCCATCAGAGCACCGCACAAAGCGGAATTGCCGCCGTAGGCTTGCATTTTTTCCAAAATAACGATGTTTTGGACGCCTTCTTTGCGAGCTTGATAGGCTGCTGCCAAACCGGCAAAGCCCGAACCTACGATGATCATGTCGAATTCTTCATCCCACGAAAGATTTTCAATAGCGGGAGCAGCGACAGCGCTCGTTACTGTAGCGCCGATCACGCCGCCGATGAAGCTGCGACGGGTAAAGGTAGTCATAGTTCTCTCTCCTATCGGGTTTTATTTTCTCCGAATTGTTTACACCATTCGGTTAAAAGAATTACACTCTCTTTTGAAAGTTTTTACCATCGGTACAAACTTGGTACAAACAATTAACCGTTCGGTACAAACAAATGACGAAAGACACATTGATGCAAATTTCCGAAAGCAATATGCTCGCCAAGCGAGGCATTCGTCGGCGCACAAACTGCATGGGGCTTTCCACCATGAGTGAGCTACTGGATGCCGCCAAAGTTTTGCTGGTGCGTGAGGGCGCCAAAGGCTTTACTTTGGATCGCGTGGCCAAGGAAGCACAAGTGACAAAAGGCACGTTGCTCTATCATTTCCATACGAAAAACCATTTGCTCACGGCGCTTATCAACGATTACACGGATCATTTGCAAGAAAAGCTCGACGAAGGCAAAAAGGCCGCTCGCGCAAGCCTCAAGTACCGTAAAGACGTCGATGAAACACTGGCAGGCTTCATTGAGTGGTATCGCGAATTTCGGCGTCAGGATTTGGCTTACACCGCATACGGTCTGAAAATCCTGGCACTGGCTGCAGAATCGTCGGAGCTGAAAAACCGTGTGCGTGACTGGTATCTGGATGTTTTTACGCAAGTTCGAAAGTCGGCTTGCCCGCAGGCTTTGGAAATCGTGCTCACGCTCGAAGGTTTGTTTTTCCTGAGACACTTTCAAGTGGATGTGACCACGGATGAAGAAGTGGAAGCCCTGCTTGAGAAGCTCGAAAAACTTTTATAGGCAAGGAAACTTGAGTTGTGGCAAATTCATTGACAGCCACATCCTCAACTCCGATAATTGAATTTTGTCATTTCAAAAATACAAATTCAGAGTTCACCAATGAGCACCAAACAC
>CALKKK010000108.1 GCA_937995395.1 uncultured Sutterella sp.
TTCCTGCCAGAGTTCTGCCGGTTGCACGATCGGCAAAGAAAGTTCGATGGCGCCTGCCGCATTCATTTCTTCACGGATGATCTTTTCGATCTTGGTGATCGTGCGCAAGCCCATAGGCATCAAAGAGTAGACGCCGGCGGCGAGTTTTTTGACAAGACCGGCACGGGTCATGAAGACCTGGCTGGGGATTTCGGCATCTGCCGGAGCTTCTTTTAAAGTCGAGATAAAAAATTGGCGCGCGCGCATGTTCAGTTGTCTTTTTTCAAAGTAAAGCCGAGAAAAATCCCGGCAAGAAGTAAAGCCAAAAAGCGAGCACCGATAACAAATCGGCCTCGCAATGGAAATTCGCAATGCGCCATTGTATCGCAAAGCCCTCGTTTGCCGAAAGTCCTACTGATCCAAAAAGAGAGCCCGTCGCGATAAAATCGGCTTGTTCCGACACCATTGAAGCCATCGTACATGCAAAACCGCAAAACCACCTTCGAAGAAAAGCTCAGAAAAAAGGGCTTTGTCAAAAGCTTTAAAACACTGATGCGCTTTGTGCGGGATCGTGCCTTGGAAATCGATCTTGCAGAAGTTTCTTCGTCCATGGCGCTTGCGACCCTTTTGGCCATTGTCCCTGTGCTGGCGCTTTCCATTGCCGTCTTTGCGGCTTTCCCGAGCTTTGCCGAATCGCGCCAAATGTTGGAAGAGTTTATTTGGTCGAGTTTTCTGCCCGAGCAGTACAGCAATCAGTTGATCGGCTATTTGCGCGATTTGGCTGGCCACGCCGCGGGGCTCACCACCTTCGGTATTGCCGGTTTGGCGGTGACCGCTTTGCTTTTGATCGACAAGCTCTTTGTGACCGTCAATCGCATCTTTCGCGTCAGCCGCTTGCGCCCTTGGACGCAACGCGCGCTGATTTACTGGGCGTTGCTTTCGATCGGTCCTTTGGCCGTGGGTTTGAGTCTCACCATGACAGGCAAAGTGGCTGCCATGGCCTTGGATGGCGTTGATCCGGGGATGTCTGGCTTTTTGTATAGCACCGGGCAGGTGATGCTGCAGTGGTTGTGCTTTGCGCTCATTTATAAGCTCGTACCCAATTGTCGCGTGCCGATGTCCCACGCTTTGTTGGGCGGCTTTTTGGTGGTGGTCTTTGGCCAAATCGTCAAGCAAGGGTTTGAATACTATGTCACGGCCGGCACTCTTACCAATGTCTACGGCGCCTTTGTGGCATTGCCCGTGTTGGTCTTGTGGATTTACGTGGCATGGTTTCTCTTTTTTGCCGGTGCCGCGATTACCGCCACCATTCCGAAACTCACGGCCGGACGCTTTATGGATCAGTACAAAGAGGGTAACGACTTTTTGACCGGTCTGGTGATGCTAAAAGCCTTGGTGGCCAAACGCTTGGAGGGCGTTTCTCCCATTATGAGCGTAGACGAATTGTGCGAAGCCGCAGACACCCACCCGGAAGCGGCGCGCCGCATTTTGTCGCGCTTGGCTTTTTACGACTATGTGGCGGTGGTCAACGACGAAACCCGCCCCAAGATTCAGTGCTGGGTGCTGGTGGCCGACAGTCAGAAAACGACGCTGATGCGCGCTTTCGAAGCCTTTGAAATCAACGGCACCAACTCTTTGGTTTCTCATCGCAAAAGCGACTTGAACAATCCCGAAACGGCCGCAGGCGAATTGTCCGATTGGTGGAAGCTGATGCGCGAGGCCGATGCTTTAAATCGCCCCATGGCCGAACTTTGGCCTGTCGACATTGAGGCGCAACCGGAAAAAGAAATAACAAAACCGTAAGTGCGAACCGCTACAATGCGCAAGACTGTTTTTAATAGAAGACGAAAGTGACAAACACGCAAACGAAACATTTCAAGATTTTGGCTTTGGACACCGCCACCTCGATCGTGTCGGTGGCTTTGGCGACCAACGGCAAAATCGACGTCGAAATCAATCGCGAAACCAATCGCCATACGGAAAGTTTGATTCCGATGGTCGACGCCGTTTTATCTCGAAACGGCCTGACGGTCAAAGACTTGGATGCCGTGGCTTTCGGTGCCGGCCCCGGTGCCTTTACGGGACTGCGCGCCGCTTGCGGTACGGCCCAAGGTTTGGCGTGGGCGGCCGATATTGCTGTGGTGGCAGTGGGCAATTTGGAGGCTGCCGCTTCGCATTTGCAGGTCGAGGGCGTGCGCGGTCGCGTGCTGGTGGCCAACGATGCGCGCATGAACGAGTGCTATACGGCCGTATTCGATCTCACGGATACGGAAATTAAAGAAGTGGTTGCGGCCGGTCTTGTCAAACCCGAAGCCATTGAAGAAACGCTTTTGACAACGAAAGCTGCCGTTGTGACGGGCTCGGCTTTGGAAGTTTATGCCGATGCCGTCGGCGTGCCCGAAGGCGTGACGGTTTTTGCCGCCTTTGAAACCACGGCCGAAGACATTGCCCGCGTGGCTCTCGGCAAGTTTGCCGCAAAGGACGTCACCACGCCGCAATTGGCTGCACCCCTTTACGTCAGAAATCGCGTGGCTTTGACGATCGACGAGCGCAAGGCCGGAGAAAAGCTGTGAGCGATGTTGTTTTTCGTGCCATGACGCCCGCTGACCTTGAAAGCGTGGCGGCGCTGGCTAAGCGCGCCGACGCTTTCGGTTGGACGATTCGCAACTTTCAGGATGCGTTGGCCGGCGGCTACAAACTCACGTTGGCGCTCATGGACGGCACGATCGTCGGTTACGCAGTCACCATGCAAGTCATTGACGAAGCCGAGCTCTTGGAAATTGCCGTCGACCCCGTCTACCAAGGTCACGGCTACGGAAAATCTCTCCTAAAACAGGCAATTTCGCTTGTAAAAACCGATGCCGCGCGTCTTATGCATCTCGAAGTTAGGGAAAGTAACGCTAGGGCGCGTAAAATGTACGTTTCGGCCGGGTTTGTCGAAGTGGGCAAACGTCGCAATTACTATCCGTGCGAAACGGGTAGGGAAGATGCGGTTTTGATGACCCTGACCTTGGTCAACGAATAAGAAACAAACAAAGAAAAGAATACAGATGGCATTGACGCGTGAACAAAGTCTGATTTGGCAGGCGATGAATATCGGCCCGCAGTGGATCCTTCGTGGCGAAGAAGATCCGTTAGACGATGTCGCGCCCGCAAAAGTTGCACCTGCCGTCTCTACTCAAGTGCACAGCCAACCGGTAGCCGCGCGTCCGACTGTAGCAAGTACCGCGACGCCGGCTCGAGCTGCGGCAACAACTCCGGTCAATACCCGCAGTCCGCTTGCTAATCGCAATGCGAGACCTGCTGCCCGTACGGCACCCGTAGCGCCCCCTGCGCCCGTTTTGGCACAAGCCGACGCGCAATTGGTTGAAGAAGTCAAAACCGCGCAATGGGTCGAGATTGCCAAGATTGTGGATCGCTGTCACGCTTGTCCGATGTCCGGTGACCGAACTCATACGGTCACGGCCGACGGTGCACCGGGTTGCCCCATCGTCATTGTGGGCGAAGCGCCGGGTCGAGACGAAGACATTGCCGGTATCCCCTTTGTGGGCAAAAGCGGTCAGTTGCTCACGGCCATTTTGGATGTCGTCGGCTTAAAGCGTCGAGAAGACGTTGCCATTGTCAATGTATTGAAGTGCCGACCGCCAAAGAATCGTAATCCCAAGCCCGATGAAATCGAGGCTTGTTCACACTTTTTAAGGCGTCAGTTGGAGCTTTTGCAACCCAAGGTGTTGCTACTGATGGGCAGTTTTGCCATTCAAAGCGTACTGCAACGAACCGAATCCGTTTCTAAACTGAGAAACGAAACCTATACGGTAAACGTCGCCGGACGTGCCGTGCCCACGATTGTGTCCTACCATCCGTCGTATCTCTTACGCAGTCCTGTGGAAAAAGAAAAGGGGTGGCACGATGTGTTGCGCGCCCGCAAGCTTTTGGAAAGCCTGGATAAGACGCAGTAAAAAAGAATTCAAAAAAAGGTGTTTAAAGATGGATTTTGAACTTTGGTATTTGGTTGCTGTTCCCTTGCTTTTTGCTTCGGGCTGGTGGTTAAGGGGGCTGGACGCCCGTCAGCGCAAGCAGGAAACGCAGGGCTTGGACGATCACTATTTCAAGGGCTTGTCGTTGTTATTGTCCGACGAACCCGATAAGGCCATCGATTTGTTTATCGAAGTCGTGCGTCTCGATCCCGAAACCATCGAATTGCACCATGCCTTGGGCAATCTTTTCCGTCGCCGCGGTCAGTTCGATCGCGCCATTCGTATTCATAACTTTTTGGTCAATCGCGCCGAGTTGCCGGAAAACGAACGCGCTTTGGCTTTGTCCGAACTCGCTTTGGATTATCTTAAGGCCGGCATGTACGACAGAGCCGAATCGGCATACGTTGCCTTGGCACAATTTAAGGGCCATGAGCTCGAAGCCCAAGATGCCCTGATGCATATCTATTGCACCGAACGCGAATGGAAAAAAGCCATTGACACGGCGCAGATTTTGACCAAACTCGGGCGCGATTTGCACGTGGAAATCAGTCACTACTATTGCGAATTGGCTCAGGTCGCGCGCCAGGGGCAGGATATGCAGCGCGCTTTGGAACACACGCTTAGCGCCTTGAAGAGCAATCCCGAAAATCCGCGTGCCTTGGCTTTGAAGGCTGATTTGGCATTGCAGGCAGGCGACAACGCTCAGGCCTTGGAAGCTTGGAAAACGATCGAGTCTGTGAAACCGGCTTACGTTCCGTTGGTTGCCGCCAAAAAGAGCGACGTGTTGGCCGAAACCGACAGCCAAGCGGCATTGACCTTCTTAAAGGACGTCTTTGCCAAGACAGGGTCGGTCGACGTTTTGACCGCCGCCGTCTCCCGCATCTCTTCTTGGGAGGGTGATGTCCAGGCCGTGGTCTTTGCCGCCGACGCTTTGAAAAAGCGCCCGTCGCTTTCGACCTTTGCGGTGCTTTGCAACTTAAAGAGCAAGGCCAATCCCGGCGACGAACAAGCCAAGCTTTTGGCCGACATTACCGCCAAGCAGTCCAAGCTATACGCCCGCTACCAGTGCCGCCATTGCGGCTTCTTGGCACACACCTTCGCGTGGCAATGCCCGGGTTGCGAGCAGTGGGACAGCTTCCCGCCGTTGCGTGTGGACGAAGCCAAAAAGGCCTAACCGCCCAAGTTTTTCGGATATAAAAACCGCTCGGGTACCGAACTCGAGCGGTTTTGTCTTGTAGGTCAAACGAAAAGAGCAAAAGCGGCTTTGGCAAGCGTCATCGAGTGTTCGGTCGCTGAGAGCCGCCCCGTTGCGGTATCGCGTTTAAAGACTTCAATACAGTTGCCGTCTCTGCAAGCAACCAACACAAACCGGCCGTCGGGACTGAACGTAAAGGCTCTCGGAAACGCTTTCGTGGGCTGATCGAAAAGTCGCGTCAACATCCCGGTGTCAACATCTACTGCAAACGCAACGATGCCGTCGTTTTTGAGCCGATGCGTGGCATACAAAAATTTCCCGTCGGGCGAAACGTGAATGTCGGCGCTGCCCTGCGCGTCATACGGATCGCTCATCACGCTTTGAATCTGCGTGAAACGAGCGTCGCGATAGGAAAAAACCGTGATGCGGCCGGAAAATTCGCTCAGAAGATACGCATACTTTCCGTTGGGGTGAAAGCAGATGTGACGCGGTCCCGTGCCCGCATCCATTCGGTAGGAAGTACTTCGTTTGAGGTCGATCGCTCGTCGCGGGTCGGTTTGGGTTTCGTCCAACGCGTACAAATACACCCGATCGTTTCCCAAATCGGGGACGGCCACGACCTTGCCGTCCGGAGACGTGACTGCACAGTGAGGATGTGGGCGTGGCTGGCGTTTGATTCTGGGGCCGGAGCCGGTGTGAAAAATCAGGTGGCTGTCGTCTCGTAAGGTTCCGTCGGACTCGATGCCGATCACTGAAACGCTCGTACCTTTGTAGTTGGCGGTGACGGCAAACTTTTCATTTTGACTCAAGGCCACAAAAAAAGGCTGACTGCCCACCGTGGAGGTTTTGGATACGACACGCAAACGACCGCTTGCTCGGTCAAAGGAAAGTGCATAGACGGTAGGTGTTGAATTGTCGGTGTCGCCCACCGTGTAGATAAAGTCGTGCTTTTGGGAGGCGATCATAAACGGAGGATTCGCCACACCCGTAAGGCTGCTGACCCATTGCGTTTGTCCGGTCGTCATATCAAAGCGATAGACGTGAAGAGTTTGATCCGTGTCCGAGCCGTAATTGGAAACCAACAGGTATCGCCAAGCAATGCTCTCTGCAGTTTGGGCAAAGCTTGGTGAAATTAAAGGGGCGCCGACGGACAAAACGCCCGCGGTTTGCAAAAGTAAACGACGTTGCATGACAAATCCTCCCGATGAGCCATCATCTTAGAAAAGCAGCGTTGCCAAATCCTGTCGGCAATCTTGCAAAACCTATCCTAAGCGTAAGAAGGCGCGAAAAGCTCTGTCCGGCGGGGTATCCGTTGCCCGATTGTCCCGATCTGTGGGCGGATTGTGCGCCGAAGGCACTGCATGGGAGAATGTTGCAAAAGACAAATACAAAATAAGCATAGCTACTAACAAAAAATAAGTATTTTACATTGCAAGAATTTGCTCCTATATTTGAGATATGGTCGGGCTTTGGCATACCGCTTGACTTGTGTCGGGATCGGTCGTCGGCCTTGGTGATATTTGTTTTTTCAGGAAATTGCTATGAAA
>CALKKK010000109.1 GCA_937995395.1 uncultured Sutterella sp.
GCCCACGAGAGCGTCGTCGGTCATGACTTCTTTGCGTGCTTCTTCGGTCAAAGCCAAGATGCTCACGGCCCGACGATAAAAGCGCGCGCCTTTTTCGGTGAGAACCACACTGCGGGTTGTTCTTTCCAAGAGTTTTTCACCGAGCTCGTCTTCAAGATCGGCCACTTGGCGCGAAAGTGTCGGTTGCGTCACAAACAGTTTCTGCGCAGCCGTCGTATAGCTTTTCTGGCGTACGACTTCGACGAAGTAGCGCAATGCACGCAGTTCCATATGTATTCTCCAATTTATACGAATTGGTAATGAAATTCGATAAAAATAAAGTAATTGTATTTGTTGAGATGAGATTATAAGATTTCGGCATAAAAACACAAATCAATGTGTTTTACTGATAAGTCACTTTTTTTAGGAGTTGGATCATGCTTTCGTCATCTCTTCGCATGGATCGTCGCCAGTTCGTTTTAGCCGGGCTTTCTGCGGGTGGCGCCGCGCTGTTGTCGGGTTGTGCCAATACGGCTCCGGCTTCTGTTGCTCAATCCGAAATGAAGGCATCGGTGCAGTCTCTGCCCAAGCGTCATTTGGGGGCTTTGGAAGTTTCCGCCATGGGGCTCGGGTGCTTGCCCATGGTCGGCTACTACGGCGGCACTTATGAAAAAAAGGACATGGTCGCTTTGATTCGTCGCGCATACGACTTGGGCGTGACGTTCTTTGATACGGCCGAAGTCTACGGTCCCTATACCAGTGAAAAGTGGGTGGGCGAAGCCCTCGCACCGGTGCGCAATCACGTCAAGATTGCCACCAAGTTCGGTTTCGGCGTGGAAGAAAAGAAACCCACGTCGCTCAACAGCCGCCCCGATCACATTCGCCGCGCGGTGGAAGGTTCCTTGCGTCGTTTGAAGACGGATCATATCGATCTTCTTTATCAGCACCGCGTCGACCCGCAGGTTCCGATGGAAGATGTGGCCGGCACCGTCAAAGACTTGATGGACGAAGGCAAGGTTTTGAACTGGGGTTTGTCGGAAGCCAGCGCCAAGAGCATTCGCCGTGCGCATGCCGTGTGTCCGGTGGCGGCCGTTCAAAGCGAATACTCGCTTTTATGGCGCGAGCCAGAAACGAAGATTTTCCCGACCTTGGAAGAGTTGGGTATCGGCATGGTGCCGTATTGCCCCGTCGGTCGCGGTTTCCTGACGGGGTCCATGAACGAAAACAGCCGCTTCCCCAAGGGACGTTTATCGAACCTGCCGATGTTTACGCCCGAGGCGCTTAAGCACAACATGGTTTTGGTCGAATTGTTGCGTCAGTGGGCCGCACGCAAGCACTGCACCTTGGCGCAGTTCTCGATGGCTTGGCTCTTGGCACAAAAGCCGTGGATTGTTCCGATTCCGGGCACGACCAACGTCAGTCATTTGGAAGACCTTGTGGGTTGCGTCGACGTTTATTTGGATGCCAACGAATTGGCCGAATTCGAAAGCCAGTACGCCAAGATCAAGTTGATGGGCCATCGCGCCGATCCCTTCACGGAAAGCCAGATCGATAAGTAATCGGACCAAAGCAAGGGCGGACTTGTCCAAAGAAGGGCAGGTTCGCCTTTTTTTAAAGATAAGAGGAGTGCAAATCATGGATCGCAAAACATTTCTGCAGGCGGCGCTCTCGGTTGCGGTCACCGGTGGCCTGATGACAAACAAAGTGCAGGCACAAGGAGCAAATGTCGCTTTGACGAGTGCCGATAGACAACGTCTTGCCGGCACGATCGATTTGCATATCCACGCTGCACCCGATACCAAAGCGCGTCTGGGAAGCGAACTTGATTTTGCCCGTCAGGCCAAAGCGGCCGGCATGCGAGCCGTGATGTTCAAGTCCAACGACTTTTCCTGCCACGATCGAGCTTATCTGATTCGCGAAATGCTGCCGGATTTCGAAACCTTCGGCAGCATCTGCATGAACGATGTGGTGGGCGACAAGGTCAATGTCGTTGCCGCCAAAAAAGCTCTGAGTACGACGGGCAATTTGTGCCGCTGCATCTGGATGCCCACGCAAAATGCTCGCCATCAGGTTCAAACCTTCAAACAAAAGCAAAGCATCATCGACGTGACGGATGCTTCCGGAAAACTCTTGCCCGAAGTCGTGGCCGTGATGGAGCTTTGTGCCGAGTACGACATCATTTTTGCTTCCGGTCACAGCTCTCCCGAAGAAACGCTTTTGATGGCTAAGCAAGCCAAAGCAGTGGGCTTGAAAAAGTTTGTGGCCACGCACGTCAATTCAAGCATTTGGACGCTGACGCCCCGGCAAATCGAAACGGTGGTCGAGGCCGGTGGTTGGGTCGAATTGAGTTTTCTCACCAACCTCTGGGGGCCGGGTACGGGGCTGCCCGACTACGAGCGGCTCTCTGACAAAGCCTTTTGCGATTTGCTTAGCGTCGCGCCCGAAAAGAGTTTTGTCTCCACCGACTTGGGACAGGTAGGGATGCCCGCTCCGGTCGAGGGAATGCTTGCCGCGATCAAAGCCATGGAGGCCTGCGGGTCGGATGCAAAAACGATCAGGCTGGTCACGGCAGACAATCCCGCATATCTTGTCGGGCTGAAATAGTTCGGACAAAAACCGAAGGGCGCATCGCAACGCCGTCAAACCGTGTAGGATATCGGCACCGATTACTTCTATGGGAATTGCCGAAATGTCTACTCGTCACGACGGGCGTCAAGCCGATCAGATGCGCCCCGTTTCTTTTGAACGTCATTTCACCTGTCACGCCGAAGGTAGTGTCCTCGTGAGCGTCGGTCGCACCAAGGTGCTTTGCACCGCTAGCGTCATCGAAGGCGTACCGCGCTTTTTGAAAGACAAAGGCGAAGGGTGGGTGACGGCCGAATACGGGCTTTTGCCACGCTCGACCGGCACGCGCACCGATCGCGAAGCCGCCAAGGGTAAACAAAGCGGCCGCACGCAGGAAATTCAGCGCTTGATTGGACGCAGTCTGCGCGGGATTGTCGATCGCAAGAAGTTGGGCGACTTCACGATTACCTTGGATTGCGACGTGCTTCAGGCCGACGGCGGTACGCGTTGCGCTTCGATCACGGGGGCTTATGTTGCCTTAGTCGATGCGGTCAACACCATGATTGCCAAGGGGCAGATTTCCGAGAGCCCGATTCTCGAGCAGATTGCTGCCATCAGCGTGGGCATGACCGACGCCGGCCCGGTGCTTGACTTGGACTATGTCGAAGACAGCTCGAGCGAAACCGATATGAATGTCGTGATGACGTCTTCGGGGCGCTTTATCGAAATTCAGGGTACGGCCGAAGGGGCGCCTTTCTCGATGGACGAACTTCAAAAAATGCTTTCCTTTGCGCAAAAAGGCTGCCGCGAATTAATGGCCGCGCAACAGGAAGCATTGTCTGCTAAGTAAGGAGACGAGGATGGAAAAGAAACTCGTTTTAGCCTCGAACAACAAGGGAAAAATCCGCGAATTCAACGCTTTGTTCGGCACCTGCGGCATTGAGGTCGTCTCTCAAGGCTCGCTCGGTGTCCAATCTTGCGAAGAACCCTTTTATACCTTTTTGGAAAATGCCCTTCAAAAGGCGCGTCACGCCTCTAAAGAAACGGGCTTGCCCGCGATGGCAGACGACTCGGGGATCACGGCGCACGCTTTGGTAACCGAGCCCGGTGTCTATTCCGCGCGTTACGCGGGAGAACAGGGAGACGATGCAGCCAACAACGCCAAACTCGTGGCGCGATTGGCCGATTTTGAGGATAAGACTGCGCACTACACCTGTGTGCTCGTTGCCGTGCGCTCGGCCGACGATCCCGATCCCATCGTGATGCAAGGCAATTGGTATGGTGAAATTGTCGATACGCCCAAGGGTGATGGCGGTTTCGGGTACGATCCGCATTTCTTTGTGCCGCAATTCGGCAAAACCGCGGCAGAACTCACGGCCGAAGAGAAGAACGCGGTGAGCCATCGCGGCAAAGCCATGCGCTTGATGCTCGAAGAACTCAAGGAACGTTGGGGATGGTAGAACCCTTCGGTCTTTATGTTCATTGGCCGTGGTGCGTGCGAAAGTGTCCGTATTGCGACTTCAATTCGCACGCATTGACGCGCGAAGTCAACGAGAAAGAATACCTGGATTCGCTTTTGACCGATTTGGTGCATTCGTTGAATTTGGCGGAGTTTCCCACGCTGACTTCGATTTTTTTCGGGGGCGGCACGCCGAGTTTGATGACGCCTGCTGGGTTCGATTACCTGATGAATGGAATTCGCAGATACGCAACGCTCGTTGACGATTGCGAAATCACGATGGAGGCCAATCCCGGCACGGTGGAGCAAGCCAAATTCAAAAGCTTTGCCGAGAGCGGCGTCAATCGTTTTTCAATTGGCATTCAAAGCTTTAACGACGTGTTTTTAGAGCGCCTCGGGCGCATCCATTCAGTTTCGGAAGCGCACAAGGCGGTGGATGCCGCTTTAAGTTGCACGGACAACGTCAACTTGGACGTGATGTATGCTCTGCCCGGGCAAACGATGGAAAACATGCAAGTTGACGTTGAAACGGCGATCTCCAAAGGCACGAGCCATTTGTCTCTTTACGAATTGACGATCGAAGAGGGGACGGCCTTTGCCAAACGTGTGCCTGCCGATCTTCCGGAAGGGGACGACGCGGCCGACATGAGCGAGTGGATTTGGCAACGAACGGCCGAAGCCGGCTTCGAGCATTATGAAATCTCAGGTTACGCCAAACCGGGGCGTCGCTGCCGTCATAACCTCACGTATTGGACTTTCGGCGACTATTTGGGAATCGGTGCAGGCGCACACGGCAAGTACACGCTTGACGGGCGAATTTATCGTACCGTGAGAGTCTCTAACCCGATGCGTTACATGGAGGACGCGGCAAAACTCAAGTTTTTCGAACAGAAGTTTGCCGTTGAAAAAGAAGACTACGCGTTTGAGTTTATGTTAAACGCCCTGCGTTTGACCGAAGGTGTACCAACGGACGTTTGGACAAAAAGAACGGGGTTGCCGTTGTCGACGATTGAAAAGACGCTCTCCGAACTCAAGGCCGAGGGACTTTTGGTCGATACGGACGACAGAATCGTTGCCACCGACTTGGGGCATCGCTTTTTAAGTAACGTGCAGGAAAGATTTTTGGCCGTCGACGCCGACGAATAAAGAAAAAGACTATGGGAAAGAAACTTCGCATCATCAAAGGATTAAGCGCCCTGGGGCTTTGTGCATTGCTTGCAGCTTGCGGTTCCGTGTCGCAACGCCAACCCGATTGGATGACGGACTACCCGATCACTTCAGGCATCGTTCGCTTTAAACCGGTTGCCTTTGAAGAAATGCCCGCGACAGAAAGAGCCGATTGGGCCAACGCCCTGAGTGCGTTTCGCATTTCGTGTACGGCCATGAGTCGCAAAAATCTTTGGCAAGAGGCTTGCGCCCAAGCCCAATTTGTCAACGAAGACGAGGCGTATGAATTTTTCCGCAATGCGTTTGACGCCTATCGCGTGGGCTATGTCGAAGGCGAGCAATTCAGCGAAACGGGGTTTGCCACGGGCTACTACGAGCCGATGTTGCGAGGCAGTCTCACGCGCCACGATCAGTTCCAATATCCGATTTACGGCATTCCCGACGATTTGATCGTGGTTGATTTGACTGAGCTCCATCCGCAATTGAAAGGTCTTCGCTTAAGAGGCAAAGTCGTGGGAAGAAAGCTCGTGCCGTATGACACGCGCAGCGGCATCGAAAAGCGAGAAGATTTGAAAGAGGCCAATGTACTTTGCTGGGTCGACAATGCCGTGGAAGCCTTTTTCCTGCAGATTCAGGGATCGGGTCGCATTTTGCTCGAAGACGGTTCCTTTATGCGCGTGGGCTACGGGGATCAAAACGGACATCCTTATAAAGCGATTGGCACGTGGCTCATTCAAAACGCCGGTTTGCAGCGCTCGGAAATGAGCATGCAACGCATCAAACAGTGGGTAAACGACAATCCGAAACGCACGAGCGAATTACTCAACACCAACCCGAGTTTCGTCTTCTTCCAAAAGCGAGAAGGATTTGCTGACGACGACGGTCCCTTGGGCGCGCAGGAAGTGCCCCTGACGGCAGGCGCCTCGGTGGCGGTCGATCGCCGCTACTGGCCGCTGGGGCTGCCCTTCGTGCTTGACGTCAAGCAGGAGAATCCCGATTTGGCCTTTACGCGTCCCGTGATTGCCCAGGATACGGGCGGAGCGATCAAAGGCGCCGTACGCTTCGATTACTTCTGGGGGTACGGCGATTTGGCAGGAGAGCAGGCAGGTGCACAAAAGAGTCGGGTCTCGGCTTGGGTCTTGGTGCCCAAAGGCAAGACGCCTACTAATCTGAGATGACTTAATTGGTTATAATCGCCAAACCCGTTTTTGAAATTCGAGACAACAAACGTCGTTTTGTCGTCTCCAGTAAGGAAGAAATAACATGTCTGAAGAAAATCAAGTTGTCAACGCCAGCCCCGATGAAGCACCGGAACCTCTGGTCTTTACCGATGCTTGCGTGGCTAAAGTGAAGGAACTCTTGGCTGAAGAAGAAAACCCCAACATGCCCTTGCGCGTGTTTGTTCAGGGCGGCGGTTGCCAGGGTTTCCAGTACGGTTTCCAGTTTGAAGAAAAGCCCGAAGCCGACGACCAGATCATCGAGCGTGACGGCGTGACCTTCTTGGTGGATTCTTTGTCCATGCAGTACTTGGTCGGTGCCGAAATCGACTTTAAGGACGACTTGGAAGGCTCGCAGTTTGTGATTCGCAATCCCAATGCCGTGACGTCTTGTTCTTGCGGTTCGTCTTTCTCCGTGTAATCGACGAAACCCGCTGAAAACATCTTTCAAAACCGAGGCAGACCGAGCGTTAGCCTCGGTTTTGTCGTTTCCGAAGCATAAATTTGTAAATTATTCGGGAATTCCCCACAAAATTTTTGTGTGGAAGAGCCAAGTTGGCGGTAACATACATACAATGTCGTAAGGAATTGTTGCAGGGTGCATTCGTGTGTGTCTGTGACAAAAAATAAAAAGAATTCTCGCATTGCGAGAGTTCCAAAACAAAGATGAACCACCGGAGGTTTTATGTCGATTCTTTCTTGGGTTGCCGTACTGGTCATTTTCGTGACCGTTTGGGCCCTGATCAAGCGCTTTGAAACGCGCATGGTGTTGATCGCCGCAGGCTTGTTCCTGTGCTTGATCAGCTGGGACTTTATGACGGGCTTGAACCAGTTCGCCAAGTCCATGACCAATAACTCGCTCATCATGGCAATCTGCGGCTCGATGGGCTTTGCTTTTACCGCCAGCTTCACGCAGTGCGACCGCTCGCTCGTTCACTACTTGGCCAGCCCCATTCGCGGTTTGGGTATTTTCCTCATTCCGGTTTGCACGGCCATCACCTTCTTTGTGAACATCGCCATTCCCTCTGCCGCAGGCTGTGCCGCTGCCGTGGGTTCCACTTTGATTCCCGTGATGCTTCGCGCCAAGATTAAGCCGGCTGCCGCCGCTGCCGCCGTTTTGGCCGGTACGATCGGCTCTTACCTCTCTCCGGGTACGTCTCACAACCCCTATGTCGCCAAGATGGCCGGCATGGAAGTGATCGAATTCATCGGTACGCATACCATGTATTCTTTGATGTGCGGCGCTATTTTGGTGGTCGGTACGTTGATTTGCTGCTGGGTTTTGGGTGACAACAAGGGCGACGAAAACGCTCAGGTCGACCAGAGCAAGTTGGTCAAGAACGACGACTTCACGCCCAACCCCATCAAGGCTTTGATTCCGTTGGTTCCGATTGGCATCTTGGTCGTCGGCAACCTCTGGGTTCCCGCCATCAAGATGGGCGTTGCTCAGGCTATGTTGATCGGTGCCATCTGCGCATTGGCAGTCGGCCGTGCCAACCCCGAAGAATTCTCCAAGCAGTTCTTTAATGGTATGGGCAAGGGCTACGCCGACGTGATGGGTATCATCATTGCAGCAGGCGTGTTTGCCGCCGGTTTGCGCGCAACGGGTTTGATCGACACGTTCGTGGCCGCTCTGAAAGACTCCAACGACATCGCTCGCTGGGGCGGCTCCATCGGTCCGTGGTTGATGGGTGTGATTACCGGTTCGGGCGACGCCGCAACCTTGGCCTTTAACGAAACCGTGACCCCGCATGCCAAGGACTTCGGCATGACCATCGAAGGCTTGGGCGGCTTGGCATTCTTGACCGGCGCCTTGGGTCGTACGATGTCTCCGTTGGCCGGCGTGACGATTCTGGTTTCCGGTATCGCTATGGTCAATCCCTTGGAAGTTGTCAAGCGTACGTTTATCCCGTGTACGATTGCCGTTCTGGCTTGCGCCATCTTGATGGTGTAACGATAACTTCAAAACAGATCGGGCGCTTGAAACGAAGCGCCCGAGACGCAAAATTTCGACTCGGGGCTCTCAAGAAGGTCTCGGGTCGATTTTTTTCGAAAAATATCATGGACATTCGCCGCTTACACAATATTGTCGATTTGACGCACAAAATCGATGACACCACACCTGCGTACCCCGGGGATCCTCAACCCAATTCCAGACATGTTTATACGGTCGCCAAGGACGGTTTTGCCGTCGATTTCTGGACGCTGGGAACCCACACGGGTACGCATATCGATGCGGCAGCGCATGTTTTGGCCGGTGCCGATGCCGTGCCGCTGTCTCGGTATCCCCTGACGCATTTCGAAGGCGTGGCGCGCGTTGTAGAAGCTGCGGGAGAGTGCGTTTCGATGCAAGCGGTGAAAAAAGCTCTCCAATCCCGTCGCAAAGTCGATTGGTTGATTGTTCGCAGCGGTTGGGCGAAGTTTTGGGATCGTCCCGATACCTACTTCAAGGGTAAGTATCCGATTTTGGATGCGGGCGTGGTCGAATATCTTGCGGAAACGGGGCTAAAGGGCATTGCCTTGGATATGCCGAGCCCCGACCGTTGGGAGACAGGGGATTATCTGCACCAAAAACTTTTGGCATCGGGGCTTTTGATTGTGGAAAACCTTGCCGAATGCGAGGTGCTTCCGGTAGGCAAAGACTTGTGGTTCAGTGTCTGGCCGATCAAATGGAGTTCTGCCGACGGAGCGCCCGTCCGAGCCGTTGTGCGCTACTAAGAAAAAAGCGAAGGTCGATTGTCCTTCGCTTTTTCTTGGAGCCTACAGAGCGCGATTAGTGCAAACGCATACCGGGTTGGGCACCGGCAAAGGGTTCGACCAAGTAAACGCCGCCGTCCTTGTCGCAGGCGTTGCTTGCTGCCAAAACCATGCCTTCCGACACACCGAAGCGCATCTTGCGGGGTGCCAGGTTGGCGATCATCACCACGAGCTTGCCGGTCAAGTCTTCGGGCTTGTACCACTGCTTGATGCCGGAGAAGACCTGACGCGTACGACCTTCGGCCAAATCGAGTTCCAAACGAAGCAGCTTGTCGGAGCCTTCGACTTCTTCGGCCTTGACGATACGGGCCACGCGCAGATCGCTCTTGACGAAGTCGTCAATCGTGCAAACCTCGGCAATGGCTTCGCCGCCCGGAGCCGTCGGGTCGCCGGCGGGAGCAGACTTCTTTTCTGCCTTCTTGGCAGGCTTGGCGGCGGGAGCCGCTTCTTCGACGGCAGCCATTTCGGGCACGAGTTTGTCGAGTTGCTTTTCGCGATCGACGCGGCCCATCAGGTGCTCGTACTTGTTGATGGGTTTGGCGCTCGTGAGCGTTGTTTCCACACTGTTCCAGGTCAATTCGTCGCAGTTTAAGAACGCTTCGACGCGAGCGGCCGTTGCGGGCAATACAGGCTTTAAGTAAAGCGTCAACAGGCGGAAGCCTTCGAGGGCGACGGAAGCCACAAACTGAAGTTCTTTGGCGCGTTCCGGATCCTTAGCCAAATCCCAGGGCTTTTCACGGTCGACGAATTCGTTGACCTTGTCGGCCAATTCCATAATGCGACGCATGGCGCGGGCAAATTCGCGGGCTTCGTAGTCGGCCTTGATTTCAGGCGCCATGGCGCGCATATCTTCAAGCAACGGGTGCTTCATGGCTTCGTTGTCGACCTTGCCGTCAAAGCGCTTGAAGATAAAACCGGCGGCGCGGCTGGCGATATTGACATACTTGCCGATCAAGTCGGAATTCACGCGAGCCTGGAAGTCGTTCTTGGTAAAGTCGACGTCTTCGACTCGGCTGTTGAGTTTGGCAGCCAAGTAGTAACGCAACCATTCGGCATTCATGCCGAGTTCCAAGTATTCCAGGGGGCTGATGCCGGTGCCGCGAGACTTGCTCATCTTTTGGCCGTTGACGGTCATAAAGCCGTGTACGTTGATGTGATCGGGCACACGGAAAGGTTTGCCAGCAAAGTGCAACATGGCCGGCCAGAAGAGCGTGTGGAAGTAAATGATGTCCTTGCCGATGAAGTGAATCTGTTCGGTATCTTCGCGTTCGAGTTCCTTGACGAAGTCCAAGCCCTTCTTTGCGCAGTAAGCCTTAAAGCTGGCGAGATATCCCACGGGAGCGTCCAACCACACATAGAAATATTTGCCCGGAGCATCCGGAATTTCGATGCCGAAATAGGGCGCATCGCGCGAAATGTCCCAGTCGGCCAAGTTACCTTCGCCGAGCCATTCTTCGTCCTTGGCCAAGACTTCGGCCTGAACGCGCGGCGTGCCGTCTTTGCCGTTGCCCAAGGTCCAATCGGCCAAAAATTTCTGAGCCTTCGGATCGGAAAGCTTGAAGAAATAGTGCGTGGACGTCTTCATCACGGGCGTTGTTCCCGACAATGCGCTCTTGGGATCGATCAAGTCGGTCGGCGAATACACGGCGCCGCACTTTTCGCAGGAGTCGCCGTACTGATCTTCGGCGTGGCACTTCGGACACGTGCCCTTGATGTAGCGGTCGGCCAAGAACATGCCCTTGGCCGTGTCGTAGAACTGCTCGATATCCTTGGTATAGATGAGACCGGCATCCTTCAAGCGACGATAGATGTCCTGCGAGAGTTCGGTATTTTCAGGGCTGTCCGTGCAGTGCCAGTGGTCGAATTCGATATGAAAGCCGTCCAAGTACTGCTTGCGGCCGGCGGCGATTTCTGCCACGAACTGCTGCGGCGTAATGCCTTTTTTCTGGGCGGCAATCATGATCGGAGCGCCGTGTGCGTCGTCGGCACCGACGAAATGCACGGTGTTGCCGCACATTCGCTCATGACGAACCCAGATGTCGGCCTGGATGTATTCCATGATATGACCGATATGAAATGCGCCGTTGGCATAGGGAAGAGCCGTCGTGACAAACAAATTGCGTTTGGTAGTCGTCATTGCGAAAGTATTCGTTGAAAATAGTTAAAAAATATTCGATTGCGCCGGTTAACCCGTCTTTTCGAATACCCCTATGGGGATTAGGGTTGATTTGGGCGTAAACTCTCATTTTACTCGCTTGGAAGCTTTTCAGTTTTCGGCGAGCCTTTTTCGAGAGCTGTCGCCCGTGATTTTTGGCGACACAATGAGTACAAACAAACGTAAAAGATCCCAGAAAAATGACCAACGATCAAGTCGCCGCCATTGCGGGTGCCGTATTAGACCCGGTATGCAATCTTCCGTTATCCAACTTCAAGGCCATCAAAAACGTCGTCTGTGAAGGCGATACGGTGGCTTTAACCGTTGCCCCGGGCTATCCGTGCAAGTCTGTTGCAGGTGAAATCGAAGCCCGCGTCAAGAAGGCTTTGACGGACGCAGGCGCCAAGACGGTGCTCGTGACCGTTTCGGGTGAAATCACCGCTCACCGTGTGCAACGTACTTTAAAGACGTTGGCCAATGTAAAAAACATCATTGCGGTGAGTTCGGGCAAAGGCGGCGTGGGCAAGTCCACGGTGTCTGCCAACTTGGCTTTGGCATTGGCTGCGGAAGGCGCTCGCGTCGGTATGCTCGACGCCGATATTTACGGTCCTTCTCAACCCACAATGTTGGGCGCTTCGGGCCGACCCACGAGCGCCGACGGCGTGAATATGGATCCGATCGAAAGCCTGGGTCTTCAGATCAACTCCGTGGGCTTTATGATCGATCCGGACGAACCGATGATTTGGCGCGGTCCTTTGGTCACGCAAGCTTTGACGCAGTTGTTGAACCAAACGGCTTGGGACAATCTCGACTACTTGGTGATCGACATGCCTCCGGGAACGGGCGACATTCAGTTGACGCTGTCTCAGACCGTGCCCGTGACTGGTGCCGTTGTGGTCACCACGCCCCAAGACATCGCGCTTTTGGATGCCAAGAAAGGTCTTCGCATGTTTGAAAAGGTCAACGTTCCCGTGTTGGGGATCGTGGAAAACATGGCCCTGTACGTTTGCCCCGAGTGCGGTCACATGGAACACATCTTCGGCGAAGGCGGTGCGCGCCGCATGAGCGAACAGTATAAGGTTCCCGTGCTCGGCCAGTTGCCGCTTGATACCAAGATTCGCGAACAGGCCGACAGCGGCAAGCCCACGGTGGCGGCCGATCCCGACGGCGCCGTTGCCAAGATCTACCGCGAAATCGCCTTGAAGGCTGCCGCCACGATTGCGCAGGTTGCCAAGGACATGAGCCGCATCATGCCCTCCGTGAAGGTGGTCAACGACTAGCCCGTCGTTTTGTCATTCTTTGGCTAAGAAAAAGCTCCGAAACCTGAAAGGGACGGAGCTTTTTCGTTGTACGCGAAGATTGTCTTAATCGGCGTTTTTCGCGCTTTCGATCAATTCGCCTGCTGTTTTGAGCGTAGCGTCGGTAATCACACGACCGCCCATCATGCGGGCGATTTCGCCCACGCGCTCTTCTTCCGTCAGAGGCGTCAAGGTACTTGTGGTCACGCCGTCTTCGGTGTGTTTGTGTACCAGCCACTGCTGATTGGCGCAGGCTGCGACTTGCGGCAGGTGCGTGACGCACAACACCTGTCGCGTTTGTCCCAAGCGACGCAGCAAGCGACCGACGACTTCTGCTACGGCGCCGCCGATGCCGCTGTCGACTTCGTCAAAGATTAGGGTGGGGACCGGTGTGATTTGTGCGGTAATGACGGCAATAGCCAAAGAGATACGGGCAAGTTCGCCGCCGGAGGCAACCTTCGTTAAGGCGCGCGGCGTGGCACCTGCGTGGCCGCTTACCAAAAACTCGCAATATTCCGTGCCGGTGGCGCGAGGCTCGCACGGCACAAGCGTGATTTCCAGTCGGCCGCCGGCCATGGAAAGCGTTTGCATTTCGGCCGTGACGGCTTCGGACAGCTTTTTGGCGGCTTCTCGGCGTGCGGCGGTCAGCTTGGCGGCTTCTGTCATATAAAGCGCCTTGGCTTCTTTTTCCGAGCGCTTCAGAGCTTCGATATCCGACGTTTGTTCGATCTGATCAAGTCGATCCTTGGTTTCCATCCAGTGGTCGTAGAGCTCTTCGGGCGCACGGCGGAATTTGCGGGAAATTTTCCAGTAAAGATTGAGGCGATCGTCGATTTCCTGCAGCTTGTCTTCATCCACGTCGAAATGATCGAGATGGTGCGAAATTTCTCTGGCCGTATCGTCGATGATGGCGGCAGCCTGTCCCAAGGCGCGCTCGTAGTCGTTGCAGGCGTCGTCAAATTTGGCTGCTTGGCCGAGTTCGTTTTGCGCCAGCGTCACCAAACGGGATGCGTTGTTGGAGCCGTCGCGCAAATTTTCCAGAGCCGAGCGGATGTTGATCAAAATGTCGGCGCTGTTGGAAAGAAGTTTGTGTTCTTCGCTGAGCTTGTCCCATTCGCCTTCTTGTGGGGAAAGCTCCTCAAAAACTTCGTTCATCCAGTTGAGGCGTTCGGCTTCGGCCTGCAAGCGTTCGCGATCTTCGGTGGCTTCGGTCAGCAGGTGCAGTTTGTGCTGCCAAGCCAGCCACGCATCTCTGACGGCGATGCGAAGTTGTTTGGTGGCACCGAACCCGTCTACCAACTGCATTTGGTAAGCGGGCTTTAAAAGAGACTGATGCGCATGCTGACCGTGAATGTCGACCAAACGTTCGCCCAATTCCTTCATCTGAGAAATCGTCACAGGCGTGGCATTGATCCAGGCACGGGTACGACCTTTGATGTCGACCGTGCGGCGCACGATGACGGTGTCGGTGACTTCAAGCCCCGCGGCCGAAAGCCAATTTTTAGCGCGTTGTCCGGCATCGAACTCGGCGCAGACTTCGGTGCGTTCGGCCCCTTCTCGGATGAGCCCCGTATCGCTCTTGGCGCCTAAAACAAGTTGCAGTGCATCGATCAGAATCGATTTGCCGGCCCCCGTTTCGCCGGTCAAACACGTCAAGCCTTCATTGGCCTCAATGCTCATGGAAGGGACGATGACAAAGTCTTTCAGTGACAGTAATTGAAGCATGATGTCTCTTTTTCGGGCAAAGGGGAATGATGGTTACAGGGCCGTTATTTATCGGTGGGCAGCGGACATTTTGCCAAAAGTGCGCCGGTTTGTTTGTGTTCCGGCGTATGAATCGGGCGCTCGGCTTGCGGCAAATAATTCCATTTGAGCTTGCGGCGCAAAATGTCGAAGTGGTTGTAGCCCACGGGGTGCAACATCGTAAAGCTGTTTTTGCTGACGCTCACGCGCAATAGGTCGCCGGCCACCACGTCAAAAAGCAATTGGGCGTCGAAACTCGCGACGGCGCTGCGCGTTTCGTTGACTTCGATGTCAATCACCGAAGAACTGCTCAAAACGACGGGGCGGTTGGAAAGCGTATGCGGCGCAATCGGCACCAGGAGCATACTGTGTACATGCGGGTGCATGATGGGGCCGCCTGCGGCCATGGCGTAAGCCGTAGAGCCCGTGGCCGAACTGACGATCACGCCGTCGGCACGCTGCACGGCCATCTGCAACCCGTCGACATAAACCGTGTATTCGACCATACCCAAAGCGCGCCCGTGACTGATGCCGATGTCGTTGACACTTAACTCATGGTGAATTTCTTTACCGTCACGAAATACTCGTCCTTCGAGCAATCGACGTTCGTCGGCAATGCAGTTGCCTGCCAGCATGTTCGGCACCAGTCGCCCCATGTCTTCGACCACGATATCGGTAATAAAACCCAAACGCCCGGCATTGATGCCGATAATGGGAATGTTGTTGGGCGCCAATGCGCGAGCTGCGCCCAACATCGTCCCGTCGCCGCCGATGGCAATGGCCACGTCGCACATTGCCCCCAGTTCGTGTGCCGGTGCAACCGTATAGGGAAGGTTCTTTCCCAGGTGCGCGGCGGCACACGTATCCAAATAGGGCGTAGCGCCGCTGCGAACGACAATTTCAATGAGTTCGCTGATGAAGTGGGAAATCTCTCCCATCGGTTTGGCGATGATGGCGACGCGTTCGAATTTATCCATGGGTTTGAGCTTAAAAGTGGTGACAGGTATAGGTGCTATTGTCGCAAAATCGCCCTCGCGATTGCAACGAATCGGCGAGGGCGGTCAGGAAACGCTCAGACGAATCAGTCGTCCAAATCCGGCGTTTCAACCCCTAAAACCTTGTGCAGCTTGGGGCTGGTGGTCGTGTATTGCAAGAACACCTTCTTTTCGGGGAAGACGTACTTGCTCGCGCCGAATGCCGCCAAGGCGCATTCGTGAAAGCCGGAGAGAATGAGCTTCTTTTTGCCGGGATAGGTGTTGATGTCGCCCACGGCAAAAATGCCCGGAATTGAGCTTTCGAACTTTTCGGTGTCGACCACAATCTGCTTGCGTTCGAGTTCGATTCCCCATTCGGCGATCGGCCCGATCTTGGGCTGCAAGCCGAAGAAAACCAAAAGGTGATCGAGCGGCATGCGACGCACGACGCCGTCGCCGCCCGTGACGCGAATTTCGGTCATTTTGCCGTCGACTTCTTCAAAGCCGGTGACCTGGCCCACTTCAAACTGCATTTCCCAGTTTTCGCACAACTCGCGCATCTTGGCCACCGATGCGGCAGCTGCCCTAAAGCCGTCGCGACGATGCAAAAGCACCACACTTTCGGCCTTGCCTACAAGGTTCAAGGTCCAGTCGAGCGCCGAGTCGCCGCCGCCGCAAATCACGACGTTTTTGCCGGCAAACATTTCCGGATCGCGCACGCGGTAGTGCAACTGAGTGCCTTCGAACTTGTCGATGCCGGGCACGCGCAGGGGACGGGCCTGGAAGGAGCCGACGCCGGCAGCAATGATCACGACCTTGCACAAGAACTTCGTGCCCTTGTCGGTTGCAACGTCAAACAGACCGTCTTCGCGCTTGTTGACCGTCGTGACTTCTTCGCCGAGGTGGAAAACGGGATTGAACGGATGAATCTGCTTTAAAAGATTTTCCGTCAATTCGTAAGACGAATAAACGGGAACGGCAGGAATGTCATAGATGGGCTTGGTGGGATAAAGCTCCATACACTGACCGCCGACGTTTTTCAAAGAATCGACGACGTGCGCTTTGATTTCCAAAAGACCGAGTTCAAAAACCTGAAACAAACCCACGGGGCCGGCGCCGACGATGACGGCATCGGTTTCGATCACTTCGTTGGTGGGTTCGGCAAGGGTCAAATAATCTTCAATAGCCATAACTAAACACAATCTTCGTGCACACAAAACCCCGTTTGCCCGAATCTTCGCGCTTCGGACAAAAATGGGGAACCTGCGTTTTCGCACGGTTGACAAATAAGTGAACGGGAAAAATACCCGATGATGCGCAATTTTCGCACACTCCGACAAAGTTTTGCATACGCGAAAATCAAGACTTGGCGCAACTGTTGGGCAACTTAATCTTTCTTTTTGTCCAGAACGCGGCGGCGTTGCTCACGTAATTTGGCATCGATTTCGCTCATGACGTAAAAGTCGGCGTCGTTGGCCTTTTGAGCCAAGTCGAACTGATAGACGGCGGCTTCCGGATTGTTCATCAAAGCGTACATGTCGCCCGTGGCGGCAAAGGCCAAAGATTTTTGACCGAGCGCTTCGTAGCTGCGAGCCAAATAGGCGTAGTAGTCAGCGTCATTTTTACTCAAGGCTTGTTGATTGCGCATGAGTTTGACAACTTCTTCGTGGCGTCCGGCCTGATACAAAAGCTCGGCGCAGTTGGTCACGGCAAGCCCCGAGTACGGATAGCGCTTGACAAGGTCTTGCGCCAAACGCAGGGCTTCGTTTTTCTGAGCATCGGTTTTGGCGACGGCAAAGGTGAGTTCGGACAGGTTTTTGTCCGTAATCACGTTGTCGTTGCCCACGAGTTTTTTAGCTTCACGCGCGTAAGGCAAGGCCTTGGCATTTTGATTCATGCGCGAATAGGCCAAAGACAGACCGTAGTTGGCAGCGGCTCGTTGCGCCTGTGTGAGGTTGGTCTTCAAATCGTTTTCAAAGCTTTTGGCAACCTGTTGCCAACCGTCGAAGCGCGTTTCCTGCAACACGCGCATGCGTGCCTGAATCAGGAAAAAGTCGATCGAGTCGCGGTGCTGGACGTTGGGCATCAAGCGCGTGCGGTTTTGCATATCGCTCATACGTTCGCTTGTCATCGGGTGAGTGGAGATGTAAGCCAAACTTGCCGACTCGTACCAACGGTTGTTTTGTTGCAGACGTTCGAAAAACGCTTCCATGCCGTGCGGGTCGAACCCGGCGTTGGTGAGACTTTCCAAACCCACGCGATCGGCTTCGCGTTCTGCGTCGCGCGAATAGCCCAATTGCTTTTGAATCATCGCGGCTTGCGTGCCCATCATGATGCCCATGGCCGCGTCGCCCCCGGAGCTGCCGCCGGCGCGTGCTGCTAAAAGAGCTAGAAGAATCGAGCCCAAGGTCATGGCCCAGGAACTTTGCCCCTGTTCCAACATGCGGGCAATGTGGCGTTGGGTGACGTGTCCGACTTCGTGACCGATGACGCCGGCCAATTCGCTTTCGCTTTGGGCAGCCACAATCAAACCGGAATGCACGGCAATAAAGCCGCCCGGCAGCGCAAAGGCGTTCAAGCTTTTATCTCGAATCGGGAAAAAGAAGAAGTCGTAGGGACTCACTTCGCCAGCTGCAACCAGGCGATAACCGAGGCTATTCAAATAGGCCGTGGTTTCCGGATCCGACATATAAGTGGGATCGGAGCGCACGCGTCGCATCAGCTGTTCGCCTAAAGCGCGTTCGTCCAAAACGGTCAAATCGGCGCCTGCCACCGTGCCCAAGCTCGGCAAATTGTATTGGCCGACCCCTTGGGCAAAAACGGCAGGCATAGGCGTCAGTGCAATGGAGGCACAAACGGCAAGAGCGGTAAAACGTCGAAACATGGACAAACGCGTAGACAAAAACGGAAACGACACAAAAACTTCCCGCTATCATAGCGGGCACGACGGTGCATTTTGCATCTTTGTCCAAAAAGAATAGAAACAGGAAATTTCAAAATATGTCCGAATTAACGCATTTCGACGCTGTGGGCAACGCGCACATGGTGGATGTGGGTGCCAAAAACGAAACGCATCGCGTGGCCGTGGCCATGGGGCAAATTCGCATGAAGCCCGAAACTTTCGCACTGATTGCCCAAGGTAAAGCAAAAAAGGGCGACGTGATCGGCATTGCACGCGTGGCGGCCATTATGGCCAGTAAAAAAACGGCCGAACTCATCCCGTTGTGCCACCCCATTGCGTTGACGCGCGTGGCCGTGGACTTTGAACTCGTCGAAAGCCAAAGCATGGTCGTTTGTCGCGCCACGTGCGAAACGCGCGGCCAAACGGGTGTGGAAATGGAAGCCTTGACCGCCGTTCAAGTCGGGCTTTTGACGATTTACGATATGTGTAAGGCCGTCGATCGCTTTATGGTGATGGAAAACGTGCACCTTCTGGAAAAGATGGGCGGCAAATCGGGGCATTGGAAAGCGGCCGACTGCGACTAAAGTCTGCTGACGGGGTCTGGCACGTATTGTTTGCATCTTGCTACAATCTGTGCCGACCGTTGACGGCGTTCGTTTCGAGCGCCTTTTTTGTTTGTTGGAATCGACCGAAAAGAACTTGAGTCGAAATTTGATTTATGACTGCGCAAAACAGCAATACCGGTGAAATGGTTGCCGCACTCAAAGCATCCGTTCCGGTTTTCATGGGTTATATCCCGTTGGGAATCGTGTTCGGATTTTTGTTCGTGCAAGCGGGCGGCACTCCGACGATGGCACTTTTGTCGTCGTTTCT
The DNA here is from genome assembly GCA_937995395.1 of uncultured Sutterella sp. GTDB lineage: Bacteria > Pseudomonadota > Gammaproteobacteria > Burkholderiales > Burkholderiaceae_F > Duodenibacillus. The sequence continues at coordinate 19,090 of CALKKK010000109.1, forward strand.
GATTTATGGCGGCGCTTCGCAATACATGATGGTGCCGATGCTGGCGGCCGGAATCTCTGTGGCGGGCATCGCCTTTGCTACCTTTGTCATCAATTTCCGTCATGTCTTCTACGGTTTGTCGCTGATTAATCGTTTGCCGGCAAACGGTTGGTACAAGTGGTACATCGCTTTTACCTTAACCGACGAAACCTATTCGATTTTGTGCACGATGAAAGAAAATACGCCATTGGCCCGCATGCTTTGGGTGGCGTTTTTCAATCATATCTGGTGGGTTTTGGGCAGTTTCATCGGTGCCTTGATCGGTGCGCAGGCCACAATCGACTTGGCCGGGCTCGACTTTGTGCTCACGAGCCTTTTTGCCATGCTCACCTGCGAGCAGTGGCGCTCGAGGAAAACCGCGTGGCCTTTATGGTCGGCTTTGATTGCTTACGCTACGGCGCGTTTTGCCTTCCCGGAACAGGCCTTGTCGGTTTCGATCGGTTTTTGCGTTGCGGCCGGCCTTGTTTGGGGCGCGAAATTTCGTCAACCAGAGCCCCTGAAAGAATTGCCCGTTTCCGATAAATAAGGACAAAGACGATGCAAGGACAACAACTCGATACGATTTATCTTTTGAGCGTTTTTGTCGCGATGGGCTTGGTGAGCTTTGCCGAGCGTGCTTTGCCCTTTGTTGCCAGTAAATGGCTCAAGAAACAACGCTGGGTGAGCTCTTTGGGTGCTTTTTTGCCAATGGCTATCATGGTGCTTTTGACCGTGCATGCGGCAACGGGGGCGGCGGTTTCGCGCGAAGCGTTGCCGGTGGCCGAAATTGCCGCCATTGTGCTCACCATCCTTTTGCAGTGGTTTGTCAAAAGTCCCTTGGTGTCGATTTTTGCCGGCACCGCACTTTATGTTGCAGCTGTCAACGGGTACATTCCGTTTTTAGCATAAGCCGACTTCAAGTAAAATTAACTCTTTGGCAGTGCGAAAAGCATCGCCATGAATGGAAGAAACATGAGCGATAGGATTTCAAAAACAGTCGAATCGCTATCGCGGAGAAATAACTGTTATGACCGAAAAAACTGAAAACGTCGTTGAAGAAACGGAAGCGCCTGCCCGCCCGACCAACTTCATTCGTGCCATCATCGAGTCCGATCTGGAGCAAAACAACAATCGTCCGCGTTTGTGGTGCGGGCATCCGGCTCCCTACGGCGAACAAGCACAAACGGGTGTGGAAGATCCGGCCAAAATACGTACGCGCTTTCCGCCGGAACCCAACGGCTACCTGCATATCGGTCACGCCAAGAGCATTTGCCTGAATTTCGGCTTGGCGCGCGACTACGGCGGCTATTGCCACATGCGCTTTGACGACACCAATCCGGTCAAAGAAGACCAGGAATATGTCGACGCCATCAAAGAGAGCGTCAACTGGATGGGCTTTGATTGGAAGCACGCCGACGAAGACAATCTCTACTATGCTTCGAGCTACTTCGACTACATGTACGAATTTGCCGAGCATTTGATCAAGACGGGCTATGCCTACGTCGACGAACAAAGCGCCGACGAAATGCGCGCCAATCGCGGCACGTTGGTCGAACCCGGTAAGAATTCGCCTTATCGCGATCGCAGCCCCGAAGAAAACCTGCGTATTTTCCGCGAAATGCGCGACGGCAAGCATGCCGAAGGTTCCATGGTGTTGCGCGCCAAGATCGATATGGCTTCGCCCAACATGAATTTGCGCGATCCTGCCATCTATCGTATCCGCTTTGCCGAACATCAAGCCACCGGCAACAATTGGTGCATCTATCCGATGTACACCTTTGCGCACCCCATTGAAGATACGCTCGAAAACATTACGCACTCGATCTGCACGCTCGAATTCGAAGATCAGCGCGCTTTCTACGACTGGGCTCTCGAGCGCGTCGTGCCCGTGTTGCGTGCACCGCAGTTCGAGGAAGCCAAGGCCGTGATTGCCAAGATGGCTCAAGGCGAAGACGACCGTGCATTGGTGTTTGCTCGCGCCGCTTACAACGCACGCGAAAAACTCGGCAACAGCGGTCCCGAAGTCGCCATGAAGGAAATCTTCATGCGTTGGGCAACGCTGGCCGGTCCCGAAACGCTGGATTCAATGGAAGGCAGAACGTTCTTTACGTTGTTGCAGCAGCACCCCGAAAACTTCACGCCCCTGTTGCAGGCGGCTTTGTCGGTGGTTCGCAACAACTTCTTCTTGCTCTCGCACCAGTACGAATTCAACCGTTTGGTTCTGACCTACGTGGTTTTGAGCAAACGCAAGCTCATCCAGATGGTCAACGAAAAGCTCGTCGACGGTTGGGACGATCCGCGTATGCCGACTTTGGTCGGTTTGCGTCGTCGCGGCTATACGGCCGCCGCTTTGCAAAAGTTTGTCGAAAACTGCGGCGTGAGCCGTGTGGCCGGCGGCTGGATCGATTACGGCGTTTTGGAACAAAGCTTGCGCGAAGACTTGGAAAGCACGGCTGAGCGCCGCGCCGGTATCGTGCGTCCGTTAAAGCTTGTGATCGACAACTATCCCGAAGGCCAAAGCGAAGAGTTGGTAGCGCCCAACCATCCGCAAAAGCCTGAAATGGGTACGCGCACCGTTACGATGAGTCGCGAACTTTGGATTGAAGAAGACGACTTTGCCGAAGTGCCTCCGAAGGGCTATCGCCGCTTGACGGTGCCTGCCGACGGCTCTCCCGCCAAGCCCGTTCGTTTGCGCTACGGTTACGTGATCGTGCCGACTTCTTTCGATAAAGATGAAAACGGCAAGGTCGTGTGCGTGCACGCCGACTACTTGCCCGAAACAAAGACCGGTACGGCAGGCGCCGACTCGGTCAAAACCAAGGCGGCCATTCATTGGCTCGATGCCGCAACGGCCGTACCCGCAACGCTTCGCTTGTACGATCGCCTCTTTACGGTAGCCAATCCCGACAGCGAAGAAAACTTCCTCTCGGTTTTAAATACCGACAGCAAGACTGTCTGCCACGGCTATGTCGAACCGTGCGTGGCCGCTTCGGCGCCGGAATCGCGCTATCAGTTCGAACGTATCGGCTACTTCGTGACCGATCGCGTCGAACATACCGCAGAAAAGCCGGTACTGAATCTTGCCGTGGGTCTGAAGGACAGCTGGGCTAAGGCGCAGAAGAAGTAAGCTTACGATCGGTTCTTAGACCGAAGGACGAGGGATCGGTACTTTTCCGGTCCCTTTCTTTTTGCGGTCGCGACGGTGTTGCTCAATAATCTTGCAGTACGAAAAAGTTATCGATGTCTTAAGTAAAGACCCTAGAATAAATTTCGCCTATGTCAAAAATACGTCATTGGGCATTGAGCTTTTGAATAAAAAATCCTAAAGTTCGACTTGAGAGACGCCTGAGGTACAATCCTTAGGTATGCATCGTCGGATTTTTGCGCGCGATTCCAACGAGTCGAGCGCCTTTTGTGCCGTATCTTCATGGGTACGGATTGCAAAGGGAGTCGGACGATAAGAACAACTAATTCCCATGAGGAGGGGATGACAAAATGAAGAAGATTCTGATTGCTTCGATGATTGCTGCCGCTTTCGGTGCAGCTCAGGCTGCCGAAAAGGCTGATGTGGTCGTGATCGGTGCCGGCGGTGCCGGTATGGCTGCTGCCGTGACGGCACACGACGCCGGTGCCAAGGTCGTCATTCTTGAAAAGATGGCTTTTGTGGGCGGCAACACGATTCGCGCCACGGGCGGTATCAACGCAGCAGAAACGCCTCAGCAGGCCAAGCTCGGCATTAAGGATACGATCGAACAGATGTATCAGGACACGATGAAGGGCGGCCACAACAAGAACAACCCCGAATTGGTTCGCGTGTTGGTTAACAACTCCAGCGCTGCCGTTCAGTGGTTGATCGGCTTGGGCGGCAACTTCAACGACGTCGGCTTCATGGGCGGTGCCACCAACAAGCGTTGCCATCGTCCCACGGGCGGTGCTGCCGTCGGTCCCGAAGTGGTCAAGACCTTGCACAACGCCGTTGACGCTCGCAAGATCGATCTTCGTACCGAAAGCCAGGTTGTCGAACTTCTTCAGAACAAGGCCGGCGCCGTGACCGGTGTCAAGGTCAAGGGCGACGACGGTAAGGTTTACGAACTCGACGCCAAGGCAGTCGTGAACGCTGCCGGCGGTTTCGCAGGCAATAACCAGATGGTCAGCGAAATCATTCCGCGCTTGAAGGGCTTTGCCACGACCAACCACCCGGGTGCTACCGGCGACGGTTTGCTCTTGTCCAAGAAGGTCGGTGCCGAATTTGTTGACATGGCTGAAATCCAAACCCATCCGACCGTTGTAGAATCTACCGGCGTGATGGTGACCGAAGCCGTTCGCGGTAACGGTGCCGTTTTGATCAACAAGGAAGGCAAGCGCTTCTTCGACGAACTCAATACGCGCGACGCAGTGTCGGCCGCTATTTTGAAGCAGCCCACCGGCCACGCTTATATGTTCTTTGACGAAAGCGTTCGCAAGTCTTTGAAGGCTATCGAAGGCTACTTGAAGAAGCCCGGCATGGTTCTCACGGGTAAGACCCTTGACGAAATCGCTCAGAAGATGGGCGTGCCTGCCGACGCTTTGAAGGGCACGATGGCTCAGTACGCCAAGGATCAGGCTGCCGGCAAGGACAGCTGCTGCGGCCGTACGAAGATGGAACGTCCCTTGAACGAGCCCGGCTACTATGCCATTCTCGTGACGCCCGCCGTGCACCACACGATGGGCGGTGTGAAGATCAACACCAAGGCCGAAGTCATCAACACCAAGGGTAAGGTTATCCCGGGTTACTATGCTGCCGGTGAAGTCACGGGCGGCGTACACGGCGGTAACCGTTTGGGCGGCAACGCACAGGCCGATATTATCGTTTACGGTCGTATCGCCGGTGAACAGGCTGCTGCCTATGCTAAGGCTCACTAATTGAAGTGAGTGAAACTTTGTTTTAAAAAAGGAGTCTCAATTGATCAAGCAACTTCTCGTTGCAGCATCTGCTGCAGTGCTTTGCGCCGGCGCTCAGGCCGCCTACAAAGACGGCACGTACACCGGTGAAGGCACCGGCAACGAAAGCAAGATCCAAGTCGAAGTGGTCATTGCCGGCGGCAAGATCACCTCGGTGAAGGTTCTCAAGCACGGTGAAACCGAAATGCTTTTGAAGGCTGCTGAAAAGAGCATTGCCAAGAAAGTGATCGCTAAGAACGGCACCGAAGGTGTCGAAGGCGTGAGCGGTGCTTCGAATTCTTCTCGCGGCATCCTCGAAGCTGTGAACGGCGCCCTGAAAGCCGCTCAGTAATCAGCGAATCGTGCCTCGTGACTGAGGCACGTTGACTCCGGCAATTCGCCCCTGTTTTTCATTTCGAAATTCAGGGGCGTTTTGCATCTATGGACTATTCGTTTTTGACGGCTTTGTCTTGCGGCATCGAAGACAGAATCCAGTCAAGCAGGCCGCCTTTGTTGCGCGAGCAGACGTAAAGACTGCCGATACCGGAAAACTTCAGTACGATGCCTTCTCCCGACGTTTGGCTGTGGAGCAATTTGCCGAAAAAGCCCTTTTTGGCGGTATTGAGCGCCAGTTCGTATTTCAAATCGGCATTCCATGCCACGAGGTGGCCGTTATCGACAAAAACTTCTTTTCTGCCGTCAAGATCAATTCTGCGCATGGAACCGAAGCCGCTCACGGCAAGCTGCCCTTTGCCGGAGGTTCGCATGATAAATAGCCCGCCCGAGTCGCCCAATATCGCGCGTCCCAAACTTTGGCTCTTGACTTCGAGGTTCACACCTTCGGTGTTTGCCAAATAGGCGCCGTCGGAAACCATATATTGGTCGGAATCGACCTCCAAAATTGCGACGTCGCCCGGCAAGGTCGGTGTGAGCAAAACTTCGCCTGCGCCGTCGGAGGCTTCGATTTGTTGTTGAAAAAACGTTTCGTCGTTTAAAACCTTGCGTGCAAGTGCACTTAAAACCCCGCCTTTGGCACGGCCTGTGAGCGATAAATTGGCATCCATTGCCACCATGGCATTACGTTCGGCATAGACGGTTTCGCCATCTTCGAGCGAAACGCAAAGGAGCGGATCCACGGATCCGGTCACGGTCATTTTCGTCATAAATTTCCTACTGGTTTGGTTACAAATCGCTTGGTTTGGTTTCAAGCGCCGTCATAGCTACATGATATGATGCGAGCCGTCTTTTTAGGGAGAGAAAAAGGATTACCCATCGTGGCAAACTATAAACCGATTACGGAAAAAGAGCTCGCCGATCAGACGCCGAAAAAGCGCGGCGGTGCCAGACCCGGCTCCGGTCGAAAACTCGGTTCGGGCAACGGCCTTGTGGACAAAATTCAAGTTTGTGTCACGCCTCAACAAAAAGCAAGGTTTGACAAGCTTGGTGCCGCCAAGTGGTTGCGCGCCTATCTTAATGAAGAAACGATTGCTTCCCAACTCGAAAACAAGCATGTCGTTCACACGGGCGTCGTGCCCCAAGAAGACGCAGGTGACGGAAAAATCAAGCGTCTCGATCAAGACAAGTCTCAGCCGCTCGAGAGCATGCAAGCTGACGGCAACATTTCCGAACAGGTCAATTTAAACGATTACTTGATCGGCCAGACCCATGATCCGGTCGTTATCGAATCCGGATCCGATGATATGCGCTTGGCCGGCATCGCGCAGGGTGATATGTTGCTCGTTGACCGAAGTGCAACGCCTCTCGACGGCGATTTGGTGGTGATTTATCGCAAGGAAACGTATGTGGCCAGACGTTTTCATTTTGTGAAATCGCGTCGCATCGAACTGCATACCGAACGCCTCAAAGGCAAGGATCGCATCATCGATTTACGTAAAGATACCGGCTTTGACATGGTCGGTGTCATTATCGGCGTGGTTCGAAAAACAAGATAGCGAAACACTTCCGCGCAAACGCGCCAACTGTGCTAAAGTTCGCAAAATTTGTCGGCTCTCCAAAAGTCAGTTTTGGGGGCCGATTTTTCAAGTTCGCACGATGATTTTTCGTGCTGCTAAACGAACGGTGGGAGAAAAATGTCCGTCTTGACTCGACGACACAGTCTTTTTAACTCTCCGAAATCGGTGTTGATGGCATCGCTTTCGGCCGCCATTGTTTTCTGTTTCCATTCTCAGGCGTTGGCTCAAACGCCGCCCGCTACCGCTTCCCAGACTCAACAGCAAGAACTTTTCGAGGGATCCTACGCCGATTTGGCGATGGGCACTCTGGTGAGTGTGCGTCTGTTTGCGCCTCAGGAAAAGACGGTCGACGAAGCGATAAAACTGTTTGAGAGCAAAGTTGGCGAATATGCCACGCTTTTTACCGTGCATGATCAAGGCCCCTTAAACGAAGTCAACGTCCGCGCCGGTTCTTGGGTCGATGTCGATTGTCGTGTGGCCGGTCTGGTTGACAAAGCCAAGCAATTGGCTAAGGACTCCGATCGCGCCTTCGAGCCCACGATCGGTACGCTAGTCAACGTTTGGAAAATCGGTTTTGGCGGTACAAAGCATCCGGATAAAAAAGATATCGACGCCGCGCTTAAAAAGGTCGACTACCGACAGATTCAAACCGATCTGACGCCGGGCGCCTGTCGCGTCAAAATTAATGCCGGTCAAAGCCTTGATTTGGGTGCCATTGCCAAGGGTTGGATCGGCACGGCTTTAATCAAGGATATCGCTTCAGTGGGCGTGACAAACGCCATTGTCGACTTAGGCGGCAATGTGGCGCTTTTGGGACAATCCACCGCCGGTCGCAAGTGGCGCGTCGGGGTACAAAGACCTGACGCCGAGCGTGGCACCACGATGGCCGTGATTGAAGGCAAAGACGAGTCGATCATCACGTCGGGTGCCTACGAACGCAAGATCGAATCCGAGGGCAAGCGCTACGGACACATTTTGAGCGTGAAAACGGGTGAACCCGTCGGAACCGATATCGGTAGCGTCACGATTGTGGATGCCGACGGTGCAAAAGCCGACGGGTGGTGTACGGCCCTTTTTGCCATGGGTACTCAAAAAGCCGTGGAAATGCTCAAAAAGCACAAGGATTTGAACGCTTTTATTGTCGACGATCAGCTCAAACGTGCTTGGGTGAGCAAATCTTTGGCCGATCGCGTGACGCTTTTGGAAAATTCCATCACAATTACAGTTGTAGATTGACAAACAAACTTTTTCGAGAAGAAGAAAATGACGACAGACAATCCGCGCACCATTCGCGAGATGCTTGAACCGGCCATCATGAAAGCCGGCGGTTGGGTCAATACGCACGCCCATGCAGACCGTGCATTTACGCTCTCGCCTGAAATTCTTGAAATGCGTCGCACCTGCACATTGCAGCAGAAGTGGGATGCGCTTGATCGCTTAAAGAGCGAATCGAGCGAGGAAGACTTTTATCGTCGTTTCTCGATGTTTTTCGAGCTGATGATCAGTCAAGGGTGTCGCGCTGTGGCCACCTTTGTGGATATCGATCCGCAAACGGAAGACCGCGCCATCCGCGCCGGTATTCGTGCACGCGAACACTATGCCGATCAGATCACGGTGAAGTTTGCCAATCAGACCTTAAAGGGCGTGATTGATCCGGAAGCCCGCAAGTGGTTTGATATCGGCTCGGAAATGGTCGACATCATCGGCGGTTTGCCCAAGCGCGATGAACGAGACTTCGGGCGCGCAGCCGAAGCTTTCGACATTTTGTTGGGTACGGCCAAAGCGCAAAACAAGATGGTGCACGTTCACGTGGACCAGTTCAATATGTCGAGCGAATACGAAACGGAAATGCTTGCGCACAAAGCTATCGAACACGGCATGCAAAACCGTGTGGTGGCTATTCACGGCATTTCGATCGGTGCACACTCCAAGATGTATCGCCAGCGCCTGTACGGTCTGCTCAAGGACGCGGGCGTGATGATGGTTTGCTGTCCCACCGCATGGATCGATACGGCGCGTACCGAAGCCATCGGCCCGATGCACAACTCTATGACGCCTGTGGACGAATTGGTGCCGGCCGGCGTTACCGTGGCTCTGGGCACCGACAACGTGTGCGATGCCATGGTGCCTTGGAGCGCAGGCGACATGTGGCACGAACTTCAGTTGTTGGCGACCGGTTGCCGCTTCGACGACTTCGATCAGCTCGTTAATATCGCAACCGTCAATGGCCGCAAGGTCTTGGGTCTGGAATAAGGGTCAAAGGCAAAAAAATGAAATTTAAACCGAGTTACACCAGCAGCATTGCCGAAGACATCATGGCCGAACGTTTGATTCGCGCACAGGCCGTGGAATTTTTAACCGACTCGCCTATGCGTTTGAAGTCCGGCCTTATTTCTCCGGTTTATGTCGACAACCGCAAGCTTTTTTCGCATCCCGATGCTTGGATCGACGTGATCGAAACGATGGCTAGCCGCGTGGAAGAGTTTGACCTCAAGTTCGATATGGTCGCGGGTGTTGAGGCTGCAGGCTCCATGCACGCCGCAGCGCTGGCTTATCGTTTGGGTATGCCCGCCATCATGGTGCGCCAAACGGCCAAGACCTACGGCAACCACTCGCGTATCGAAGGCGGCGACGTCAAGGGCAAAAACGTCTTGATTCTCGAAGACCACATCTCAACGGGGTTGAGTTGTTTGGACGCCATCAACGCCTTGCGCGACGAAGGCGCCGAAGTCACGCAAGTGATGTCGATTACCAACTACGCCATCCCCGAAACGATGCGTCTTTTCTCTGAAAAGGGGATCGACACGTTTGACGTGATCGCTTTCGAACGTGTGGTGAACAAGGCCCAGGAAATGGGCAAGATCACCGAAGAACAGGCCAAGCTCGTCTTGGAATGGCTCAATACGCCTTGGACGTGGGCGGCCATGCACGGCATCGTGGCAACGATTCGCGAAAACTGATTTCGGTCAAAGTTTTCAATGGCTACCGTTTTATATCCTTCACCGATTTTCGGCCCCGTCGTCAGTCGACGTCTGGGCCGAAGTTTAGGTGTGAATCTGTCGCCGGCTGACGGCAAGGTGTGCAGTTTCGATTGCATCTATTGCGAGTGCGGGCTCAACGGTGAACGTCTGCCCAAAACGAAACCGCCCAAGCGCGAGTTCGTTGCACGCGAACTTGAGGAGCGTTTGCAAAAGATGGCCTCGGAAGGACAAACGCTTGATGCCATCACCTACTCGGGCAACGGCGAACCGACTTCGCACCCGGAGTTTTTGGGCGTGGTGAAAGACACCTGCGCTTTGCGAGACAAGTATTTCCCTAAGGCCAGGGTGTGCTTGCTTACCAATGCCACGCATTTGGACAAACCCGAAATATTCGAAGCAGTCAAACTCATCGACAAACCATGCTTAAAACTTGATACTGTTAACGCGGACTATATTCGTCTTATCGATCGTCCCAACTGTCCGTATCGCATCGAAGACGTTCTCGAGCGCATGAAGGCTTTAGGCAAAGATGCCGTCATTCAGACAATGTTTATGAAGGGAAGTTTCGAGGATGTGAGCGTGGACAATACGACGTCAGACTATGTCGATCCTTGGGTCAAAGCCGTGGTCGACATTAATCCCGCGGGAGTGGACATCTACACCCTGGCGCGCGAAACACCGGTCAAGGGGCTTGAAAAAGTTTCCAAAGAAGAGCTCGAAGCTATCGCCGACAAAGTGCGAGCTTTCGGTATCGATGTCCATTGTTTCGGCTAATCGAAAAAATTCAAAAAACGCTCGAGAGTCAAACCTTCGAGCGTTTTTTTTCATCGTGGAAAATGTGTCGACTACTTGTTGGCGACGGTCTCGGGTTGCGATTGAGAAATCGTTTCCATGCGGCTTGAGACCACTGCGGCAATGGCGTAGTGGTTGATGAGCTCTCGAGCGACTAACAAGAAGTTCAAGTAGACCTCGCAGCCTCTGACCGAAAGTTTTGCTTCCGGAATCTGGCGCAAGAGTTCGGCTTGAAGCGCATCGATTCTTTCAACGGCTTGGCCGGCGTGTTGTGCCAAGGCCTGCATATCGGCGTTGCCGTCGGCACGTTCCGTGATACGCGTCAGGTATAGAGAAAGCGATTCGAGTTCGCTTTTGAGCGTGCCGGTATACACACGGTGGCGGTTGGCGACGTGATCCGTTGCGAGTTTGGCCAGACTCTGCAAAGCACGACCGGCTTCACGCATATTGGTGTAGATGCGGTAGTAGCAGTAGCGTGCGTCAAAATCGGCCTTTGAAGGCGTATAGCGGGAGTTGGCCATGCCGTAATACAAGCTTCTTTCGGCACTCAAGGTATCGAACAGGTCGTTGCACTCGATTTTGGTCGAACGCAGTCCGCTTTCGCTGTCGGCCAAGAATTTGCGAACCAATTCGCTATAGAGCGCAACGGTTTGTTTGAGATGCTCGGCAGACTTAGTTTCGATAATGTCCGACAACGCCTTGGCGTCATAACGGGTGTTGCGCTGTTCGCGCAGCTGATCGTCGTCGTGGCGCGCCTTCAGGTTGGAGCGAATCAACAGGGCAACGGAACCGACGGCCAAAACGACGGCTGCGATTTCTCCGCCCCACATGGTCAGACCGCAAACCAAAGCAGCCAAGGTGGAAGCGGCAAGTGCGGTGATAAACCAGCCGCTGATCACGGTCAAGACGCCCGAGATACGATAAACCGCAGATTCTCGATCCCATGCGCCGTCGGCAAAACTCGAGCCCATGGCCACCATAAACGTGACATAGGTGGTCGAAAGCGGCAGCTTGAGACTGGTGGCCGAGGCAATCAGAATCGCACTGACGACCAAATTGATGGAAGCTCTGACATAGTCAAACGGCAACGGCACTTCGCCTTTTTCAAGCGGCTTTTGCACAAATCGCGAACCGATGCCGCGACGCATGCCGGCCGGAATGATTTGGCCGATCACGCGATTGAGTCCGATACCGGCACGAACGATCATGCGACCGGGCAGAGATGCGCCGAACTGTTCCTGCTCGCCGGAATTGGTTGCAGACAGGTTGATCGAGGTTTGAATGACGCGGTAGGCTTTGCGCGAGAACCACAATGTCAGCACCATCACCAAACCGGAAAAGAGCAGAAACGCCGTCGGTGCCACTGTGGGCTTTAAAAGACCGGCCATCATAAAAGTTTCGGCAGCTTGTCCCGAGGCTGCCCACTCTTGATAGGAGTCCCACGCAGCCAAAGGCACACCCACGAAGTTCACCAAGTCGTTGCCGGCAAAGGCAAATGCCAAAGAGAAGGTGCCTGCAAGAATTACGATCTTAAAGACGTTGATGCCCTTGAAAAGAATCAGTAGTTGGAAGATGACGGAAAGCCCTACAAACAGCGTGGTAACAATCGTCAACGTGTGTTCCTGCATGTAGCCGATCCATTCGGGGCGCATGAAGCTAGCACCCTTGGCACCCTTCATGATTAAAAAGTAAATGATCGAAGTCAGAGCCAGACCACCGAAAATGCCGCCGATACGGCGATATATCGTTTCAAAGTGGAAACTGAAAATGAGACGAGCGATCCATTGAACGATGGCCCCTGTTACAAAGGCAACGACCACCGAAATGAGAATGCCTGAGACGATAGTCAGGGCTTTGGAGCTGTTGATGTAGTCGATGACTTGTGTCAGCGATGCCCCGTCGGCCAGAAGCGTATAAACGGCGGCGGCAACGGCGCTGCCCAACAGTTCGAAAACGATGGAAACCGTCGTGGACGTCGGCAAGCCTAACGAGTTAAACGTATCGAGCAAGATGATGTCGGCCACCATCACGGCAAACAAAATGACCATGATTTCGGAAAAGCTGAACATCTGAGGATGGAAAACGCCCGAGCGGGCAATTTCCATCATGCCCGAAGAGAATGTGGCGCCAAGCATTACGCCGATGCTGGCCACAAACATGGTGGTTTTAAACGAGGCGATTCTGCACCCGAGTGCGGAATTCAAGAAATTGACGGCATCGTTACTGACGCCGACGAAAATGTCGAAGACGGCGACAAGGCCTAGAAAGACCAAAAGTCCGATGTAATAGTGTTCCATGGTTTGATTTTTTTCAAACGTCAAGCGACGTTTTTATTGTTTGTTGAGGGGAAATTTTTTTGGGGCAAGTTTGATGGGCAAATATGACGAGCTGACGAACTTTGTGTGACATTTCGATGACAAAACCGTCGTGCAAGACAACAATTGCGTAAAAACGGACGCGGCGGTTAACGAATCGAAACGCATTTTTTGTTTTCTAGGGTGGGGAAATCGGCCGAGATGCCTCGACAAATGCGATAATTACTTGTTTGCTGTTTTTGACAAGATGTGTCGTTTGAACGAATGTCAAAACGCAAGGATTTGGGTTAAGAATTGTTTGAAAAAGGAATTCACAAGCATGTACCACTATTCGGATACGGTTGCTGCCGTCGACCAAGAACTCTGGAAATTCATTGCTGCCGAAATGCAGCGCCAAGAGCAGCACATCGAGCTCATCGCCAGTGAAAACTATGCATCTCCTGCCGTGATGCAGGCTCAGGGCAGCCAGTTGACCAACAAGTACGCCGAAGGTTATCCCGGAAAGCGTTACTACGGCGGTTGCCAGTATGTCGACGAAGTGGAGCGCATCGCTATTGAACGCGCCAAGAAAGTGTTCTGCGAACCGGCCGGCGTCGAAATGGCCGTTAACGTTCAGCCGCATTCGGGTGCACAGGCCAACGAAGCCGTCTTTATGGGCGTGCTGCAGGCCGGCGACACCATCATGGGCATGAGCTTGGCCGACGGCGGTCACTTGACCCACGGCATGCACCTGAATTTCTCGGGTCGTTATTTCAACGTAGTGAGCTACGGCTTGTCGGATAGGGACGAAGCCATCGACTACGACGAAGTCGAACGCCTGGCTAAGGAAAATAAGCCCAAGCTCATCATTGCCGGTGCTTCCGCTTACTCTTTGCGCATCGACTTCAAGCGCTTTGCCGAAATCGCTCACAGCGTGGGCGCCCTTTTGATGGTCGATATGGCTCACTATGCCGGCTTGGTCGCCGCGGGCGTTTACCCGACCCCGTTCGGCTATGCCGACATCGTCACGACCACCACGCACAAGAGCTTGCGTGGTCCGCGCGGCGGCATCATCTTCTGCAAACCCGAATTGGAAAAGGCCATCAACTCGGCTGTGTTCCCGGGCCTGCAGGGCGGTCCCTTGATGCACGTGATTGCCGCCAAGGCCGTGGCTTTGGGCGAAGCATTAAAGCCCGAATTCAAGGCTTACGGGCAACAGGTTTACAAGAATGCACAGGCCTTGGCCGATCAGCTTGAAAAACGCGGTTTGCGCATCGTCTCGGGCAAGACCGAAAGCCATGTGATGTTGGTCGACTTGCGCCCCAAGAAGATTACCGGCAAGGCTGCCGAAGCGCTTTTGGGTGCGGCGCATATTACGGTCAACAAAAATGCCATTCACAACGACCCGGAAAAGCCTTTTGTGACTTCCGGCGTACGTTTGGGAACGCCTGCCATGACCACGCGCGGCTTCAAGGAAGCTGAAATGCGCAAAACGGCCGACTTGATCGCCGATTTGCTCGAAGCGCCCGAAGACGCTGCAGTGCTCGAACGCGTGCGCAACGAAGTGGACGCTTTGACGGCCATGTTCCCGGTGTATCGCATCTAATCGACTGACAAGGGCGATTCCCGAGTTCGTTTTCGGGAATCGCGCAAACACTCACAGACGCTAAGGAGTAACGTATGCGTTGCCCGTTTTGTAAAGCAAAAGATTCCGCAGTGATCGATTCGCGAGGAAGCGAAGACGGATATTCGATCCGTCGTCGCAGAATGTGCCAGACTTGCGGAAAACGTTTTACGACGTTTGAACGTGTCGAACTCAATATGCCTGCCGTGATCAAACGCACGGGCGCGCGTCGCGAGTACGATCGTGAAAAGATTCGCGCATCCATGCGCTTGGCCTTGCGCAAGCGTCCGATTGAAAACGATCGCATCGAAGAAGCGATCGATACGATCGAACAACGCATCATGACGATGGGCGAGCGCGAAGTTCAGTCTTCGAAAATCGGCGAACTGGTGCTCGAGGCTCTGAAAGGCTTGGATGCTGTGGGCTACATGCGCTTTGCCAGTGTTTACTTCAATGTGGACGATCCCGAAGGTTTCAGCAAGCTCCTTAAGGGCTTGGACGAAGTCAAACCGCAGCATTGATTGACCGAGAAGCGAGGAAATCATCAAGTGTCGCCCTGCTTTGAAGCCGACGATATCTACTGGATGCGGGAAGCCGTGGCCGAATCGGCCAAGGGGCGTTTGATTGCGCCTCCGAATCCTGCCGTGGGTTGTGTGATCGTCAGAGACGGCGTTGAAATTTCCCGCGGTTTTACGCATCGCCCGGGATCGGCTCATGCCGAGGTCGATGCAATTGAAAATGCGATAGCCAAAGGCGAAAGCGTTGCGGGTGCGACGGCTTACGTCACGCTTGAGCCTTGTTCGCACTACGGCAGAACGCCGCCTTGCGCGCTGCGTCTTGTGAAAGAAAAGATTGCGCGCGTCGTAGTGGCAACTTTGGATCCCAACCCGTTGGTTGCCGGTCGCGGTATTGCTATTTTGAAAGAGGCGGGTATCGATGTCACGGTGGGCGTGTGCGAAACCGAGGCGATCGAATCCAACATCGGGTTTTTGACCCGCATGCGCACGCACCGTCCGTGGGTGCGTATGAAGGTGGCGGCAAGTATCGACGGTTTGACGGCTTTGGCCAACGGTCAGAGTCAGTGGATCACGTGCGAAAAAAGCCGTAACGACGGTCGACTGATGCGTGCCCACGCCCAAGGTCTTTTGACCGGCATCGGCACGGTTTTGGCCGACGATCCCCAAATGAACGTACGTTTGGAAGGCGACTATCCGAGTCCGAGAAAATATGTTTTGGACTCCAACGCCAGAACGCCCGTTTCAGCCAAAATTTTGCAAGGTGAACCCACGACGATTTTTGTCGGTCCCAATGCCTTTGATTTGGATGTCAAAGTGCTGAAAGAAGCCGGCGCGACGGTGAAAGTTTTGCCGACTCAAGCCCACGGTTCCGGGCTCGATTTGAAGGCGGCCGTCGAAGCGATCGCCGACGACGGCATCAACGTGCTACATGTGGAGGCCGGCGCCGGTGTCAACGGCGCACTTTTGCGCGAAGGTTTGGTGGACGAAATCGTCTGCTACGTGGCGCCTGCTGTGATGGGGCACGGCCCGGGTTGGGCGTTTTTACCCGAATTTACATCGATGGATGAAGTGCTGCGTTGGAAGTTTCATCGCGTCGAACATGTCGGAGACGATTTGAAAATCGTGCTTCGCAAATCCTAATTTTTTCACTCATTACGAAGACGGCTATAAGTCGTCGACTGTTCAAAAAAGGAAAGAAAAAACCATGTTTACCGGTATTGTTCAGGCTATTGGTAAGGTTCGCGAACCGGAAAAGCTCGGTAACGGAGTTCGTTTGACGATCGTGACTCCGAAGGGCTTTCATTTGGAAGAAGTGCGTATCGGCGACTCGATTGCCGTCAACGGCGCTTGCATGACGGTGGTCAATATCGAAGGCGACAGCTTCCAGATCGATGTCAGTGCCGAGAGCCTGTCCAAAACCAGCGGCATGGACACCTTCGGCGAAGTCAACCTGGAGAAGGCCATGCGCTTGGGCGATCGCGTCGACGGTCACTTGGTGAGCGGCCACGTCGACGGCGTGGGTTCGGTCGAGTCCATCACCAAGATTGCCGAAAGCTACAAGTTGGTGATTCGCGCCCCTTTGAAGCTTTCTCCTTATTTTGCTTACAAGGGATCGGTTGCCGTCAACGGCGTTTCTCTGACGATTAACGAAGTCGAAGACACGGCCATGGGCGCTTTGATCAGCATCAATCTGATTCCGCACACGATGGAAGTGACGACCTTGAAGAACCTCAAAGCCCAAAGCTGGGTCAACTTGGAAGTCGACACCATCGCCCGCTATGTCGAACGTATGGTGACGTTGCGCGAAGAAGAAGGCGAAAGCCTGTTCTAATTCTCAAACAAGAAAGTCGATGACAGCCAAGCTTTTTACCGAAATCGATTTGGGCGGTGTGACGGTCGCCAATCGCATTTGCGTGCCGCCCATGTGTCAGTGTCAGGCCGACGAAGGCTTGGTGACGGCTTGGCACAAAATGCACTACGCCAAACTCGCTTCTTCGGGGGCGGGGTTGGTGGTGGTTGAAGCCACGGCTGTCAGAAGCGACGGGCGCATTACGACGCGCTGCCTCGGGCTTTACACCAAAGCACAAACCGAGGCTTTTCGTGCTTTGACGGATGAGTGCAAGTCGGTGGCGCCCGACACCAAACTCTTTATTCAGCTTTCGCACGCCGGGCGCAAGGGCAGTCGCGGCGATCCTGCCGAAGGACACAAAACCTTGAGGCCTGCAGAAGGCGGCTTTGAGCTCTTGGCGCCGTCACCTGTGGCTTTCGATGCCGCGGCACCCGTTCCCAAGGAGATGACCGAGGCTGACATCGAAGCGGTGATTGCCGATTTCGGGGAGGCGGCTAAGCGCGCTCGGGATGCGGGTTTTGACGGTATTCAACTGCATTGCGCGCACGGTTATTTGATTCACCAGTTTTTGTCTCCCGTCACCAATCGTCGAACGGATGCTTGGGGCGGAAGTTTGGCGGCCCGCATGCGTTTCGGTTTGGCCGTGATCAAAGCCGTGCGTCAAGTCGTGCCGGACATGCCCGTGACGTTGCGCGTGTCTTCGGGCGACTGTATTGAAAACGGTTGGACCTTGGATGAGGCGATTGCGTTTTTAAAAGAAGCCAAGACCTTGGGCGTTGTTGCCTGCGACGTGTCTGCCGCAGGGCTTGATCCGGCGCAGAAAGTTCCCGAATTCAGCGTTGCCGGTCAGGCCAAGACGTCTCGCCGCGTCAAAGACGAAACGGGGCTTGTCACTTATTGCGTGGGGCACATTACCGAAGCGCTGCAGGCAGAGGCCATCTTGCAGGAAAACGATGCCGACGGCATCGGCGTCGGCAGAGAGATGATTCGCAATCCCAATTGGGGCTGGAAAGCGGCCCAGACGCTACACGCGGTGGTGCAGGTGCCCTCGGCTTATTGGGCGGCGTTCTGATCGTCGGTTTTGGTTTTCTTGCCTTTACTGACTTCGGGCAACGGCATGGTCGGCGCACCCGTGACCAAACGCATCGTTCTGAAGATGCGATAGTTGGCCAAAGCCGAGAAACTCATTCCCAATGCAACGAGCAAAAGGTCGGTGGCGTAGCTGTCGGCCTGCTCGGGCAATTCGGGCGAAAAGCGAATGTAGTAAACGAGAGCCGCGGCAGCCGCAGCCATAAAGAGTTTTTGTTGCAAGCGGCGCTTAAACAATTTTTCTTCGTCGGTCAGATTTTGGGCCTTGACCAAACGGGCAAAGCAGGCTTGCGTGGGTGTTGCCGCCGCCAGACTTTTTGCCGTATGTTCGGCAGAAGTCTTCAGAGCTTCGATTGCTTCGGTTCCGTTTTTTTCAAATCGCCAGGCCCAGACCGGACACATCAGGCGGATCACTTGAAAAGCGAAATAAAAAATCGCAAAAGCAAAGCAGAAAATCGCGGCAAAAAATTCGGTTTCGGGCGACATGGCAAAACATGAAACAAGAGTGAAGAAATCGGTCATGGCATTGTAGCCGTATTGGCCGTAACGGCAAGAAAAAACGGCGCAAAATGCCGAAAATCGGCCTCAAAAGACTAAAATAGAAGGATATGTCGAAACAAATGTTGACTGAGGCAAGTTTGTTTCGGCGGAGTGTTTGGTTTTTCTAGTAAAATAAGCATTTTGCTTCGATCAAAGATCGAAAACGAGTGCAAAACATTTTTCTCGCAGGCTCACTAACGCACGCCTGCATGCAAAGGAGTAAAAGTCATGGCAGTTGACACGATTGCTGCAAATTTGGATGGTGCGGGTCTGCGTATCGGCGTGGTGGTTGCACGCTTTAACGAATATGCCGGCAAGGAAGAGTTCGAAGCTTGCTTGGAAGAACTCATCAAGCTCGGCGTCGAAGAAGAAGACATCACGCACGTGACCGTCCCGGGCGCTTTGGAAATCCCGTTTGCTTTGACCCGTTTGGCCGAAACGAACGAATACGACGCTCTGATCGCTTTGGGCGCCGTGATCCGCGGTGAAACCTATCACTTTGAAATCGTTTCCAATACGTCGGCTGCCGGTGTCGCTCACGTGACCGAAATGTATGACATTCCGGTTGCCAACGGCATTTTGACCACCGAAAACGACGAACAGTGCAAGGCTCGTACCAAGATGAAGGGGCAGGACTGCGCACGCTGTGCCGTCGAAATGGCCAACTTGAACGAACAGTTCCCGTCCATGGGCGACTTCTTCGGGGATGACGACGATGAGTGATAAGCAACGTCTGCCTTTAGCAGGCGCTCGTCGCAAGGCGCGCGAATTTGCGCTCTTGGGCGTCTATGAAGCGTTGACCAACCCGCAGGCCGACTTCGCCGCCATCGACGCCAACCTGTTGAGCGTTATTACCGACGACGGCGAACCGATGGCCGGTTGCGATTTGACCGCAGAAGATTTCGCTACGTGCGACAAAGCTTTTTATGCTGAGCTGCTCGACGGCGTGATGACCGAACGCGATCTGATTTTGGAAAAAATCTCAGCACACTTGGATCGCGATCCGGCTCGTCTTTCCGTGGTGGAGCGCGCCTGCTTGATGATCGGTACGTGGGAATTGATGCATCGCATCGAGAATCCCTATCGCGTGGTCATTAACGAAGCGGTGGAATTGTCCAAGCAGTTCGGTGCCGACAAGGGCTATCGGTTGGTCAACGGCGTACTTGACAAGGTTGCCGCCGACGTGCGTCCCGACGAAGTGGCACAAGGCTAAAACAAAAGAAAATTCTTCGGAATTTTTTACGGCAGACTCTTATTTCTCTAAAGAGAAAAGGGGCCTGCCGAATTTTTTTGTTCGTCATAGCGTGCGCAAAGACGACAAAAAGGACTAAACTAGTAGTTAGAAATCGACAAAGTTGGGAGTATTTTTCAATTTTTTCAAAGGTTTCGAGCGCTCGACAAAGGAGGGCGAACATGGCTCAAAACGGTGAGTTTCAGATTATCGAACGGTTTTTCACGCATGAAACGTTCGGTGCATGGAAAAGCAAAGGTGTGGGTGACGATTGTGCCATTGTCGATTTGCAAGGCGCTCGCATTGCCGTAACGACCGACATGATGGCAGTGGGCACGCATTTTTTGCCTTCGGCTCTGCCGCAAGACGTGGGGTATAAGGCTTTGGCCGTCAATTTGTCCGACTTGGCCGCAGCCGGAGCCGTGCCGCGTGCGTTTTTCCTGTCGATCGCATTGCCTGCGCGAGACGACGCGTGGTTGGCCGGCTTTACCGAAGGTCTGATGGCGCTTTCGCACGAAGCGCAATGTCCGCTTTTGGGGGGCGATACGACGCGAAGCGCTCCGGTCGGCGAGGCGCGAGCTCCCGTGACCATTTCCATTACCGCCATGGGCGATTTGCCCGCTCAAATGGGGCTGACGCGTGCCGGCGCTCGTGCGGGCGACGATATTTGGGTCTCGGGCAGCGTGGGCGGCGCATACGCCGCACTGATGCATCGCTGGGGCAAGTGGACGTTGCCTGCAGATTTGTTCCCGTCGGCGGCCGAGCGCATGGATCGCCCGCGGGCACGCAATGCCTTGGGCACGGCGCTGTTGTCGAGTGCCACGGCTTGCGCGGATATTTCCGATGGTCTGGCGCAGGACTTGGGGCATATTTTGGAGCGCAGCGACGTTGCTGCCGATGTCGACTGGGATTTGGTGCCGGTGCATCCGGCCGTGCGCGCATTGAGCGATGCGATGCAATTGGAAGCGGCCATGAGCGGCGGCGATGATTACGAATTGGTGTTTACGGCACCAAGCGAAAAACGCGGCCTCATTGAGCAAGCGTCAATTTCGGCTTTAACGCCGGTGACGCGTATCGGAAAAATCGTTACTAAGCCCGCCGACTTCGACGGCACGAGGCTCAAGATTTATAACGCTCTGGGAGACAGGTTGCTGTTGCCTGCTGCCGGGTTTGATCATTTTGCTCAAGGCAAGTGATCCTGGAGAGTTTTCATAATATGGGTTTGAGAAACAAGTACAGTTCGGACAATCCGGCATACGCCCTGCGACCCGACATGCGATTCGTGTTTTCGCATCCGGCGCATGCCGTGGCACTGTTTTTCGGTGCCGGCGTTCTGCGTCCGGGCCCCGGAACTTGGGGAACGTTGGCCGGCGTTGCCGTCTGGGTCGGACTTGTGCAATTTTTGGATTGGCGCGCCTTGGTTGCTTTGATTTTGGCAACGTTTGTGCTGGGTGTTTGGGCGAGCCAGAAAACGGGGGAAGATCTGGGTGTGGAAGACGCCGGTTGCATTGTCATCGACGAAGTGGTGGCCGTTTGGATCGTGTGTCTTATTTTCCCTCAAAACTGGGTGTGTTGGGCGGCGTCTTTTGTCGCATTTCGCATTTTCGATATCGTGAAACTGCCTCCGGCAAGTTTGATTGATGAAAAGATGCACAGCGGCCTGGGCGTGATGCTCGACGATTTGCTGGCGGCGGTTTGGGCCGTTGCCGCGCTCTTACTTTTGGACTGGACGCTCGCAAAGGTCTTCGAGAAAAGTATGGCCTTTTTAGGAGTGTTCTGATGCCTCAATCGATCGACTGGGAAATTTATTGTATCTGTACCGAGCTCGGGCAACGTGCCATGCAAAAGGGATTGACGTTGACCACTGCCGAAAGCTGTACCGCAGGGGGGATCAGCTACTACATTACGGAAGTTGCCGGGTCGAGTCGTTGGTTCGATCGCGGTTTTGTGACCTATACCAATCAGGCCAAGACGGAGATGCTTGGGGTGACGCCTGCTACATTGGCCGCCTACGGTGCAGTGAGCGAAGAAACCGTACGGGAAATGGCTCTGGGGGCACTGGATAAAAGTAACGCACACATTGCCGTTGCAGTTTCGGGGATTGCCGGTCCGGGCGGAGCCGTGCCTGGAAAGCCTTTGGGGACGGTGTGCTTCGGTTTTGCGCGCCGTGGAGCACGAGAAACCATGGTCGTTACCGATACGCAATATTTCTCGGGCGACAGAAACGCGGTGCGACTCGCGACGATTCGCCATGCCGTTCAAGGATTGATCACCCAAGTCGACCACTCCTGAAAAAAATAATTTTGGACGCAAAATCAAAGACTTCCGAAGCGCGTTCGGAGGTCTTTTTTCTTTTGGGCGTAAGATCGTTTGCATCGGTCGAAAGAATGACTTAGGAGAGACGTTATGCCCATACATGCTCAATACGCTCAAGAAGCCGTCGATATCAGACGCCGCATCCATCGCCGTCCCGAAGAGGGGTGGACCGAATTCGAAACCTTGTGGATCGTGACGCAAACGCTCGAAAGCTTGGGTTATGACGTTCTTTTGGGAACGAAAGTCGTTTGTCCAGATGCCGCACTCGGGCGCAATCCCGAATTGGTGGACGCTGCCATCGAGCGCGCGCTGACGCACGGCGTGCCGCAAAGCTTTATCGATCGTACGGAAGGTTTTACCGGGGCCGTGGCCGAATTGGATACGGGGCGCGACGGGCCCGTGACGGCATTTCGTTTTGATATGGATTGCGTGTTGGTCGACGAAAGTACGGATGCCGACCATATTCCGACCGCTTTAGGATTTGCTTCCGAAATCGCAGGCCTCATGCACGCTTGCGGGCACGACGGTCATACGGCAACGGGATTGGCGCTGGCGCATTGGCTTGTGGACAACAAAGCAACTCTTAAGGGCAAGATTCGTCTCGTTTTCCAACCGGCCGAAGAAGGGACGCGAGGCGCTGCCGCTATGGCTGCCGCAGGCGTTGTCGACGGCGTCGATTGGTTCTTCGGCGCACATGTCGGAAGCGAGTGTGGCCCCAAGGAAATCGGTATTGTCGAAAAGGGCTTTTTGGCCACCACCAAGATCGATATTTCGTTGACGGGGCAGCCGTCTCATGCCGGAGCGGAGCCGCATAAAGGTAAGAGCGCTTTGATGGCGGCTGCGGCTTGCGCCTTGATGTTGCAAGGTATTCCCAGACACGGCGAGGGCGATACCCGTGTAGCCGTCGGCAAGCTTGTTGCCGGCGAAGGGCGCAATGTCACGCCCGTGCATGCTTATATGCAACTTGAAGTGCGCGGCCAAACGTCGGAAGTCAACGACTTTATGACCGAGCAGGTCAACACCATCGTCCAAGGTGTGGCTTCGGCTTACGGCGTGACGGCCAAGATTGTTAAAGTGGGCGAGGCCGCTTCGTTGATTGCTTCTCCCGAAGCCAATTATGTTTTAAACGGTGCCGCCGAGAAAATTCCCTGCATTCGCATTACGGAACTCACCAAGGGCGGCGGCTCGGAAGATTGCTCCATTCTCGTGCGCCGCGTGCAGGAAACGGGTGGTAAAGCGGGCTTTTTCTTCTACGGATGCAAACATAACGGGCATCATCGAGCCGATTTTGACATTCAAGACACCGAAAGTTTGCCGTTGGCCTTGCAGATGTTTGTGAATATTCTCTCGATAACCAACCCGGCCGACTGATTACTTGTCGGAGCGTCAATGAAAAAAGGACGAAAGCCAGTCGGGTTTTCGTCCTTTCGTGCCTTCGGGCAACCGAAGCGTTGCCCGAAGAGTCCGGCTTTTGCCGATTAGATTTCGACTTCGCAGGCTTCGCCCGTGGTGAAGAAATGGCCGCCAGCCACGTAGTGCAGCGGGCGCAGGTCGTCGGATTGACCGTCGAAACTCCAGTGACCGTCGTTATAGACGCGCTCGTCGGCCCAAGCGGCCACGCATTTGCCGATAAAGAGATCATAGCGGTCCTGATTGCGTGCTTCCGGGACGATCTCAAAGATGGCAAAAGCCACCGAGCCTTCGACAAACGGAATGTCGTAGCCCGGCATGGTCGCGATCTTGGCGCCGCTCTTGGCAAGCTTGTCGGCTTCGTCAAATTTGCTCACGGAGCCCAGATACAGTGTTTCGCGGGCAATGCCTTTGGCGGGCAGAGAGAGTGCGAAATAACCGCTTTTTTCCATCAAAACGCGCGTGTAGTGCGAAGAATCGATCACGGCCGTCGTCAGGAACGGATCCAAATCCAAGGGGCAGATCCAGGTGGCGGGCATGATGTCCGTGTCGCCCTCGTGTGCGGCGCTCACCAAAGCGGTGGCACCCAAGTTAAAGATGCGATAGGCCTTATCCAAGGCAACGGGCTTGAGATGATTCATTTTTTACTCCAAAAAACAATTTTCGATACGCAAACTATACGCACAAAAATGCCGCTCGGTTTTTCTTGCAATCTTTGCCTATTGCACAAAAATTGCAAACAAACGCAAGCGGCTTCTGTCTTCGAGATCGAGTCGAGCGAATTAAGCCGATTGAGCGGCGGTCTTGGCGGCGCGAATCGCGTCGCGTGTGGCTTGAGCGGCCTTGGCGGCAGCCTGATCGAAATCGTCGCCGGAACCGGCAAAAATCACGGCGCGGCTCGAATTGATGATCATGCCGCGGCCGTTGGCATCGAGCCCCGCGGCAACCGCAGCGTTCACATCGCCGCCCTGAGCGCCGATGCCCGGTACCAACAGCGGCAACATCGGAGCAATCTTGCGCACGCGTGCGATTTCGGCCGGTTGCGTGGCGCCGACGACGAGCCCCACTTGGCCGGTCAAGTTCCAATCGCTCGAGGCCAGACGCGCAACGCGTTCATAAACCATTTCGTCGCCTACCTTCAATTCTTCGATATCGGCGCCGCCCGGGTTGGACGTGCGGCAAAGCAAAATAATGCCGCGATCCTTGTAGGCGAAATACGGTTCGATCGTATCGAAACCCATGTAGGGAGAGAGCGTCACTGCATCGGCCTGATAACGCTCGAAGGCTTCGCGTGCGTATTGCTTGGCAGTCGAGCCGATATCGCCGCGCTTGCCGTCCAAAATCACGGGAATTTCCGGATGATTTTCATGGATGTAGGCGATGATTTTTTCCAAGGACGGTTCGTTTGCCTCGGCGGAAAAATAGGCGATTTGAGGTTTAAACGCACAAACGTAAGGGGCCGTGGTGTCGACAATGCGACGGCAAAACTCAAAGACGGGATCCTCGGCATCTTTGACGCATTCGGGGAAGCGGGCTGAATCGGGGTCCAAGCCTACGCACAGCATGGAGTCGACGGCATCAATTCGGGCATTGAGTTTTTCAATAAACATAGTTCGGATTCCAGACAAGAAAAAAGTCGAAACGGGTTCGACAAAATATCCCGTAATTGTAACGGTTTTACCTGCCGCCCGTCGAAGTTGTCTTGCGGTGCAGTAGACTTACGTCACCGAAAACTCAAACAGGGAGAAAAAACAATGGCTTTGAAAAAACTTTTGATGACTTCCGTCGTTACTTTGGCAGCTGCGGGCGCCGTTGCCGCCGCAACGAATCAAGACAATCAGTTGATGGGCTGGAGCGAGGGTGCTCAAGTCGCCGACGTTGCGGTCTCTCAAGGTCGCATCGATACTATCTCGGGTATCGTCTATCGCCAGATTATTTCGCAAAGAGCCGTGCGTCCCTTGCATATGTCGATTTTTGTGCCGAGAACCTCGGCCAAAAAGCCCGCCGTGCTTTATTTCCCGGGCGGCGGCTTTACTACGGCAGATCATGAAAAGTTTATTGAAATGCGCTATGCCTTGGCACGCGAAGGCTTTGTCGTCGCAGCGTTTGAGTACCGAGCCGTTCCCACAAAGTTCCCGGGATTGATTGAAGACGCCAAAGCGGCCGTGCGCTACATCAAGGCCCATGCCGATCAGTTCGGTGTCGATGCCGATCGTATCGGTGTTTTGGGCGACTCCGCCGGCGGTTATATCGTTCAGATGTTGGGTACCACCAACGGTGAAAAGGGGTGGGATACGGGAGACGATTTGAACGTCTCGTCGGATGTCAATGCCGTGGTTTCCATCTACGGGATTTCGGACGTTACCAAAATCGGCGAAGGTTTGAATCAAGACGTGGTTCATGCTTCTCCTGCCTCGACCGAAGCTTTGTTGGTCAACGGTCCGGCATTCGGCTCGTTTGCGGGGGCCTCCATTGCGGCCGATCCTGCCAAGGCCAAGCACGCCAGTCCCATGGGGCATGTCGACGGCACCGAACCGCCGTTTTTGATCATGCACGGCTCGGGCGACAAGCTCGTGAGCCCCTTGCAGAGCAAAGACATTTATGAAGCCCTGAAGGCCAAGAAGGTCGATGCCGACTATGTGCTCGTGCGCGGTGCCGGACACGGCGATTTGCCCTGGTATCAGCCGGCTGTTATTTCTCGCGTGGTGAACTTTTTCAGAACCAAGCTCGGCGCTCCCGAACAAGCGGGCGAAGGCAAAGGAAACAACCTTTGATGACGTCGGAAAAGCTCAGTCGCAGCGATCTTGAGCTGATGGCGCCGGCGGGCTCCCGCGAAGCCTTGGCAGCAGCGTGTGCAGCCGGCGCCGACAGCGTATATTTCGGTGTCGGCAAACTCAATATGCGCTCGGGGGCTTCGAGCGCTTTTACCGTGGAAAACCTTCCCGAAGTCGCTGCGATTTGCCGCGAGCACGGCGTCAAAAGCTATCTGACGCTCAATACCGTCATTTATGACGATGACATCGAAGAGATGAAAGCGACGGTCACGGCAGCCAAAGCTGCCGGGATTGACGCCGTTATCGCTTCGGATGTTGCCGTCATGCGGTTTTGTAACGAAGTCGGCGTCGAAGTCCATCTGTCAACGCAACTTAACATTGCCAACGTCGAAGCCCTGCGTTTTTATGCGCAGTTTGCCGACGTGGCGGTGTTGGCGCGCGAACTCAATCTCAAGCAGGTGAGTCGCATTTCCGAGGCCATACGCGAGGAAAACATTGTCGGACCGACCGGCAAGCCTTTGCGTCTGGAAATGTTCTGTCACGGCGCGCTTTGCATGGCCGTGAGCGGCAAGTGCTACATGAGTTTGCATACGCGCGGCAAAAGCGCCAATCGCGGGGCGTGCCTGCAAACGTGCCGTCGCAGCTACGTCATCAAAGACACGGAGCGCGACATCGAGTTGGAGCTTGACAACGGCTACATCATGAGTCCCAAGGACTTGAAGACGATCGAATTTGTCGACGACATGGTCGCCTCCGGCGTCAAGGTCTTTAAGGTCGAAGGTCGTGCGCGCGGTCCCGAATATGTGCGTGCCGTGATTGAAAGTTACGATCAGGCATTGGCTGCGGCCTGCGAAGGCGGCGCCACTCAAGCGCAAAAAGAGGCATGGAATCAACGACTTTCCGAAGTATTCAACCGAGGTTTTTGGAGCGGCTACTACCTTGGAAAGACCACGGCCGAACTCACCGACGGCTACGGCTCCAAAGCCACACTCGTCAAGCGCCATTTGGGCAAGTGTGTGGGTTACTTTGCCAAGGTGGGCGTGGCGCAATTTCAGATTCAGTCGCAAGGATTTGAAAAGGGCGCTCGGCTTTTGGTCATCGGTCCCACGACGGGGGCCGTGGAAGTGACAGCCGAGGATTTCTTGGTGGACGGCAAGGCCGCTTCTAGCGTTCAAAAGGGGCAAAGCTTCACGATGAAGATGCCTGAAAAAGTCAGAGAAAACGATACACTCTACATCATGGAAACGCGCCAAGCAGACTGAAACGAACGGGAGCCCGCAAGGCTCCCGTTGTTAATTGAAATGGACGAAGTCAACTGCGTCTTGTGGCTTGCCAACAGAGGAGTGAGCCGACGGTCAAAACGGCCACACCCGTCCAAAAACTCGGCGTGAGTTTTGCGTCGATCCACAGTACACTGAAGATGCACGAGAGCACAGGCGTAAAGTAAGAGGCGATCGAAAGAACGGCGATTTTGCCGTGCAAGACGCCGTGTGTCCAAAAGACGTAAGCAGCCGACAGGGCAAAGCCCCCGAAGATCACGCTGCCGATACCGCGCACGGTGATCTGCTCGCTCGGCGCTACGCCGCACAGCCACAATGTGCCGTAACTGACGGCCAAGCAGGCAAAGATCAGGGTGCTGATATTTTGGTCGTTGGACCAAAGTTTCGTGACGGTCGAATAAATTGCCCAAGAAAGCGCGCCGAAAAACGCAAGGACATAACTCCAGGGATTGCTCATCCAACGCGCCAAGAAGTCGTCAACCGAAAACTCCCCGCCCGAGAGAATCCAAAAAAGCCCTGCAAGCGACAGGATAATCCCCGGAATGATGCGCCAGTCGCTTTTCACCCCCGTAAACAACACGGCAAAAACGATGGTCATCGCAGGCCACAGGTAGTTGATCATGCCTACTTCGACAGTTTGTTTGCCACCGGTGGACAGATAAATCGAAAAGGCCAAGCAAAGCGAACAGGCCACTGCCGAGCCCAGTCCCGTTATGAGATAGCGTGCCGAGAGTTTTTTAAAGTCGGGTAATCCGACGGTGAGAATTAAAAAGACGGTCGCCAGACTGTAGAGCGCAAATTCGCCCAAGGTCAAACCGAAATCTTCCACTATGCCGCGCACCAGCGGAATAGTCGTGCCCCACAGTACGGGTGCCAAAACTCCCAAGGCGGTGGCTTTTGTCGTCGAAGAAAAGGTGCGCATGGTCTCTGACAAAAAAAGAAATGACGAAAGAGTAGCACGAGCAACGGCCGGTATTTTTGTTTTCGTCAACCAAAGTAAAACAAAACGGCTCGCACTCTTTCGAACGCAAGCCGTTTGTCGGTTCCAAAGCGCCTCGAAAAGAAGCGCTTTATCGGTCTAGCCGAGGGCAGATTACATCATGCCGCCCATGCCGTCCATGCCACCCATCGGGGGCATAGCGGGCTTGTCTTCGGGGATTTCGGCAACCATGCAATCGGACGTGAGCACCAAACCGGCAACGCTGGCGGCGTTTTGCAAAGCCGTGCGGGTCACCTTGGTCGGATCCAAAACGCCCATGGCAACCATGTCGCCGTATTCGCCCGTCTGAGCGTTGTAACCGAAGTTGCCTTCGCCGTTGGCAACGGTGTTGACAACCACGCTCGGTTCGTCACCGCTGTTGGCGACGATCTGGCGCAACGGTTCTTCCATGGCGCGCAAAACGATCTTGATACCGGCGTTTTGTTCGTCGTTGTCGCCCGTCAAGCCCTTGATGGCCTGCTTGGCGCGGATCAAAGCAACGCCGCCGCCGGCAACGATACCTTCTTCCACAGCAGCACGAGTGGCGTGCAGAGCATCTTCCACGCGAGCCTTCTTTTCCTTCATTTCGACTTCGGTAGCGGCACCGACCTTGACGAGGGCAACGCCGCCGGCCAACTTGGCCACACGTTCCTGAAGCTTTTCACGATCGTAGTCGCTCGTGGCGGCATCGATCTGCTGACGGATGTTCATCACACGACCTTCGATGGCCTGAGCGTCGCCGGCGCCGTCGATGATGGTGGTGTTTTCCTTGGTGACTTCAACGCGCTTGGCCTGGCCGAGATTGTCCAACGTGGTCTTTTCAAGCGTCAAACCGAGGTCGGAGCTGATCACGGTGCCGCCGGTCAAAACGGCGATGTCTTCGAGCATGGCCTTGCGGCGATCGCCGAAGCCCGGAGCCTTGACGGCAACAACCTTCAAGATGCCGCGAATGGAGTTCACGACCAAAGTGGCGAGTGCTTCGCCGTCAACGTCTTCGGCAATGATCAACAGGGGGCGGCTGGTCTTTGCAACCTGTTCGAGCACCGGCAACAATTCGCGAATGTTGCTCACCTTCTTGTCGTGCAAGAGGATGAACGGGTTTTCGAGAACGGCAGCCTGACGTTCCGGCGTGTTGATGAAGTACGGAGACAAGTAGCCGCGATCGAACTGCATGCCTTCGACGACTTCGAGTTCGTTATTGAGGCTCTTGCCGTCTTCGATGGTGATCACGCCTTCCTTGCCGACCTTATCCATAGCTTGAGCGAGGATGTCGCCGATTTCCTGATCGGAGTTGGCGGAGATGGCGCCGACCTGAGCAACTTCCTTACTGGTGGTCGTAGGCTTGGAGATGCCCTTCAAAGCTTCGATGGCAGCGCCCACTGCCTTGTCGATACCGCGCTTGAGATCCATCGGATTCATGCCGGCGGCAACATACTTCATACCTTCGTCAACGATAGCCTGAGCCAAAACGGTAGCGGTGGTCGTGCCGTCGCCTGCGTTGTCGTTGGTCTTGGAGGCGACTTCGCGCACCATCTGGGCGCCCATGTTTTCAAACTTGTCCTTAAGGTCGATTTCCTTGGCAACGGAAACGCCGTCCTTGGTCACGAGCGGACCGCCGAAGGAGCGTTCCAACACGACGTTACGACCCTTGGGGCCCAAGGTCACCTTGACAGCGTTAGCCAACACGTTGATGCCGCGCACCATTTTGACGCGAGCGTCATCACCGAAAAGAACTTGCTTAGCAGCCATTTTGAGAATTTCTCCGAAATATTGTTGAATGGATCAAATAAAAACTTGCGAGTCTTGGAATTATTCCAACACGCCCATGATGTCTTCTTCGCGCATCACGAGAAGTTCTTCACCG
Organism: uncultured Sutterella sp.; assembly: GCA_937995395.1. Lineage (GTDB taxonomy): Bacteria > Pseudomonadota > Gammaproteobacteria > Burkholderiales > Burkholderiaceae_F > Duodenibacillus. Next base: position 49,542 of record CALKKK010000109.1, read on the forward strand.
TCGACCTTGACGGTCTGACCGGCATACTTGCCAAAGAGCACGCGGTCGCCCACCTTGACATCCATGGCGATGAGCTTGCCGGCTTCGTCGCGCTTGCCCGGGCCCACGGCCAACACTTCGCCCTGATCGGGCTTTTCACCGGCCGTATCCGGCAAAACGATACCGCTGGCGGTAGTGCGAACGGCATCAAGACGCTTGACAATCACGCGGTCATGCAACGGACGAATCTGCATTTTTTATTACTCCAAACAGATAAAAACTTTTGGGCTTAAAACGTTTAAGCCGAACATGAAAAAAATTTCCGCACCTTTTGCTTTCGAGCTTTCGGGGAAATACCTCTGAGGTTTGTCCCTGACTCTAAGGTGCCGGCAAATCCCTATATGGGGGCGTATCGATAAATTTCAAGCCCCAAGGGCTTAAACTAACGAAAAAAGTTCATCGTTTTTTTCAAGGTGCATGCGTGAATCGATTGAAAATCATTCAAAATCAATGGCTTATGTCAATATTGCTGAGTCTGGGACTTGCGTTTTCAGGCTCTTTTTCGCATGCGCAGACACTTCCTCCGGACATCCGTGAGGCCATTGCCGCCTCGGGATTACCCCAAGATTCGATTGCCGTTTGGGTGGCGCCCGCGGAAAGCAACACGCCTTTGGTGAGCCTAAACGCCAACAAGCCCATGCAACCTGCAAGTGTTATCAAGGTGGTGACGACGGCGGCGGCTTTGGATATGCTCAAGCCCGACTTTTTCTGGAATACCGACTTTACGGTCAAAGCGGCGCCCGACGCCAAGGGTGTCGTACGCGGCATGACGGTCCGCGGAACGGGCGATCCCCATTTGATGATCGAGCGCGTGTGGTTGATCGGACAAAAGTTACGAAGCTTGGGTGTGCGCACGATTGCGGGCAACATCAAACTCGATCGCACGGCTTTTGAAACCGAAGAGGTCGATCAGGGCGCATTTGACGGTGCTGCCACACGCACCTATAACGTGGGGCCCGACGCATTGATGGTGAACCTGAAAACCGTGTCGGTGACGTTCCAACCGATCAAAGACAACGGCGTCGCCCGCGTGCGCGTGACGCCCGAACTTGACGGTTTGCAGTTTCCCGCAACGGTCAAACTGACGAAAGGCGCCTGCGGCGACTGGAAAAAGAAACTCAAGGTTCAATACGGCAAGAACGGTCGCGTGCGCTTTTTGGGCACGTATCCGACAAGCTGCGGCGAAAAGATGTGGCACATGGCTCAATATGAGGCCAACGACTATTTCACGCGTGTCTTTAAGAAGGTCTTGAAAAATCACAACATCGTTTGGAATGGTAAGACCGTCGACGGCAAAGCGGACAAAGACGATTTCTTACTTTTGCGCGAGTATTCCGAACCCTTGCCCCTGATCGTCAATTGGATCAACAAGTTTTCAAGCAACCCCATGGCGCGCCAGCTCTTTTTGACGCTCTCAAGCAAGCCCTCAAACAATCCCGAAGAGCAGGTGGCGGGCACTTTGGAAAAAAGCCGCGAGACGGTATCGCACTGGTTGTCCGAGACGGTCGGCGCCGATCCCAAGACCGTGTATATCGATAACGGCTCGGGACTTTCGCGCGACACGACGGTGACGGCACAAACGTTGGGGCAGGTGCTTTCCTATATGTATCGCTCTGCCGCCATGCCGGAATTCATGGCCAGTTTGCCGGCGGCGGGCTTTGACGGGACGATGAAAAAGTGGCCGCTGGCAACCGGAAGCGCTCATGTGAAAACCGGTTTTATCAAAAACGTCCGAACGATTGCAGGCTACGCAACCGATCCGGCCGGCAATCGCTTTTCGGTCGTGGTGTTGGTCAATACCAATCCGTTGGACAATGCCAAACAACTCACGCAGGACGTTCTTGTTTGGGCGGCTTCGGGGCAAGCGGCTGCATGGAAGAACGGTCACGGTCAAGACTTTGTCGGACAGACGATCGACTTGAAAGGAGGGCTCGGCAAATGATGATGCAATCGCTATGGGCCTTGGCAGCTTCGGCCTTTTTCTCCATCATGGGCGCTTGTGTCAAGTTCTGTACGACAGGGATGGGCTCTTTTGAGTTGGTGTTTTATCGCTCGATTTTCGGCGTGATTTTTATCGCGTTTTTTGTCTTGAGCAAAGGGCAGACGCTCAAAACCCAACATTTCGGGCATCACATGATCCGTTCTTTCTTGGGCGTGGCTTCCGTTGCCTTGTGGTTTTATGCGCTCTCGAAAATGCAGTTCGGCACCTGCATGACCCTGATCTACACGACGCCTTTGTTCATGGCATTGAACTTTATTATTCTGGCAAAGGCAAGGGGTGATAAGGCGCCCTGGTTGATGACCTTGGCAATTCTGGCCGGATTTGCAGGGATTGTCGCGATGTTAAAGCCCGGCGTGGATAACGATGCCCTGATTCCGGCATTGATTTGCTTGGCGGTGGCCGTGATCGATTTGGTGAGTTATTGGCAGATGAAGCGTATGGGCGACTTGAATGAACCCTCGTGGCGCATTGTTTTCTATTTCTGTGTCTTGGGGATTGTTTTTGCCGCTATCGGAACGATGTTTACCGGCGGATTTCATATGCCCGACACCTTGGGCGTATTCGGACTGTTGGGCATGGGGCTTTGCGCCACGTTAGGCCAAATTTGTACGACCAAGTCTTACGCCTACGGCAACATGCTTCTGTCGAGTTGCTTGGGCTTTTCGGCCATTCCGTTTTCGGCCATCATCGGCGTACTGCTCTTTAACGATACGCTCGATATGGTGTCTTTGATCGGCATGACCTTGATTCTGTCGGCCGGTATGACGGCTGCGGTCACGACCAAGAAAATGGAAGCCGAACAAAAAGCAAAGAAAACGGCGCAACAGTAGCGGCGGTTCGGTTGCTGAATCGGCTTTTCGGCAAGTTTCAGATTGACTGTTGCGGTTGACTATGACAGATTTCGTCAAGAACAGCACGCATGGCATGCGTCTTGTAGCGATGCTTTTTGACGATTACTGTCGGCGTAATTTCAATGTCGGCATCTTCGATCACGGCACGTCTCAGATCCGGAAATGCCTGTTTGGAAAATTCCGAGGCAGGAACGATTGCACAGGCATGAATGCCTTCTTCAACCAATCTAAGAAGCATTTGTACGTTTTCACTGTCAAGAATGACGGTCGGAGAGATTCCGCGGGTTTCAAACTCTTTCATGAGACGCTCGTAAAGACCGCTGCCTGCGCGGCGTCGTGTGACAACAAGGGGAATTGTTCCGAGCTTTTTGATGGATACGGTATCGGTATCCGTGACAGGGAATCGATTGCTGAAAACCGCGCAGAAGCGGGTGGAGGGCAAAGGCATTGCTTCGCACATTTCCGAGTGTAGCGGTAAAACCTGTAAACCGATGTCAAGCGAACCGTTGGCAACGCGTTCTTCAAGCATCGAGCTGTCGACGACAGTGATGCGTAAATGTAGTAGATTGTTTGCATTGGATACTTCGTGTAGAACTCCCAGAAGTTGCGATTGGCACATCGGAGAGACGCCGATATGAATTTCGCCGCTGACGTTATCGCGGCCGATACTTTCAATTTGGCTCTTGAGGTTACCGAGCCCCTCGAGCAAGGCTTTGGATTCTTCGTAGAGAATTCGACCGGCTTCGGTCACTTCCCATTGGCCACGGCCGCGAGCGATGAGCACGGTGCCGAGTTCGTCTTCAAGCTCTTTGAGGCGTTGGCATAGCGGTGACTGCGAAATGTGCAGAATTTTGGCTGCACGGTTGATCTGTCCCTGTTCAACGATGGTGCAGTAATACTTCAGTCTTTTGACATCCATAACAGTATTTTTTTGCTGAACGGTTGAGTCAGTGTCGGCGGGATCGGTCGGAAAATCGGAAACAAGCGGAGGCAAGACAGGGCAGAAATCCCCGCGGAATCACAGGGAAAGCCACGTGATTGAAATTCGACCGTTGGTTATTGCTTCGATTCGCCTTTCTGTTGTCTCGGCGCGATGCCAGAGGTTCAGCATCTTATAAATAGGTTGATCGGGGAAACGTTGAAAAATGACTCGGCAGTTTATGTATCGGATCGTCATTTTCAATCTGGTTTCCGATGTTCAGTCTCTTGTTGACCCAGATTATATTCTTGCTTTTCTTGGCTCGACAAAGGGTATTTAGACCTAATAAACAGGAACTAGATTTTTGAAAAAACTGTAACAAAGGAATGAGAGTTCAGTAGGAAAAAGGGACTATTTTTGGGGAGAAAACGGTCGAAGGATACGGTCTTGCGTATGTAAATCCAAGCAGTCGAGAGAAGTTCAAACAGCCTTTTAATCTATCGATAGGTGTCGATGTGGGCATTGTTCGAGATAATAAGGTGGGTGCCGAGTCTACGTTTGGACGAGACAACCTCTTGTGCCGAGTAGCCCATCGTGAGTATTTCTTCATCGGAAAATCCGTAGGCGATACAGTTGTCGAGAATAAAGTTTTCGTAACCGATGTTTTGAGAACGTTTCAGGGACTCCGTGATCGAATTGATATAACTGCGCCATTGAGAGTTCGTCTTATGGCTTTGCGATGCATTGATGCAACGGACGGTAAGAATTTCATTTGCAATCCGGCAAAAATCTGGCCAAAGAAGATCTCGGGTGTGTTTGATGTCCAAATCTCGGAAGTCTTGGGCAACGACAATTTGTTGTAAACGTTCGGAGACGCTTTCCGAAACATGCTCAACATCGTCGAGTGTACTGACAATAAAAATCGGACGGTCAAAGATAAAGCCCATTTCGAGCAAAAACTCTAGTCTGCCGATAAAGTCATTGCGAATTTGGTCGGTAAGTTGTTCCATAGCGTACTCCGAATAAAACAAAAATTGAGTCAATCAGTTCAATGGTCTCGAAGGCGATTCGCAACGGATGAGAGAATCTATCACGGCGCGCATGGCGCGCGTTTTGTAACGGTGCTTCTTGACAACGAGAGCGGGCGTGACAGCTAAATCGTTTTCATTGATTTTGGCTACGCATAACTTCGGGTAAGCCGATTGAGAGAATTCCGAGGCAGGCACCAGAGCTGCCGCTTTTGTGCCGAGTTCGACAAGACGGATAAGTGTCTGCACATTGTCGCTGTCGATGACGATATGCGGCGTGACGCCGATGTTGCTGAAGGCTTCGGTGATTTTTTCAAAATAACCGGTGCCGCTGTTGCGTCGCGGAATCATCAGAGAAAAAGCTGCAAGCTCTTTGAGTGTGACGGTCTTATGATCGGCAAGCGGATGATCGGGGGAAAAAACCAGGCAGAAGCTACTTGTTTTAAGCGGGGTAACCTCGCAGACGTTAAGAAGCACGGGCAGGATCTGCAAGCCGATATCAATAGTGCCGTCGCTGACGGATTCCTCGACTTCGCTACTGTCAAGTACGCTGATGCGAAAACGCAGTTGAGGGTAGGTATTGGAAATGTTTTGCAATGTTGACAAAAGCCGAGTTTGACACATTGGCGAGACGCCGATGTGGATGACTCCGCTTATGCCGGCACTGCCGACATTTTCGACGTGGCTGCGGATGTTTTCGAGACCGTCAAGAAGCTGTCGAGCTTCGCCGTAGAGCAGTTTTCCGGCTTCGGTTACTTCCCACTGGCCGCGACCGCGGGAAATGAGGACGGTGCCGAGTTCGTCTTCGAGCTCTTTGAGACGCTGACAAAGAGGAGACTGCGAGATATGAAGAACTTTGGCGGCACGGTTGATCTGACCTTGTTCAACGATCGTGCAAAAGTATTTCAGTCGTTTGACGTCCATGGCGTTACTTCAGAGTTCGTGAATACGTTGCTGGCACTTTTCGATGAGCTGTTGCGTCATTTGGAAAATCAGTTTGATTTCGTCGCCGGCAATATGGTCAAGATGCACGCCGCAGATGACGGCTGTGCGGTTTCCGAAACGGCGTACGAGTTCGCGTGCGGCGTAGCGTGCGAGCTCGTCGTCACGATGTCGGAAGGCGGTCACCGAGGAGGTGCACGCCGTTTGCACGCCGTCGGCGTCTTTGTAAGGCTCTGCAAGCGCTATGGCACCGATGTGCGGTTCGCTACCGCCTCCGATCAACGCGCAGAGGTCGTTGCCGCAACGAAGCAATAACAATTTGAGAGCGATTCGGCCGGAAGTCATTTCTTCAACAATCATCGCTAACCTCCCTTCCAACGCCTGAAACCCTTGGGTTCGATGTTGAAGATATTCAAAACCTTGCAAGCGATGTGGTGCTCCATGTCGCTGATTTGGCCGGGCCCGCTGTAGTAGGTCAGCACTGGTGGCATGATGACGGCGCCGATTTCAGCGGCTGCTGTCATATTGCGAAGATGTCCGAGATGAAGCGGTGTTTCACGTGTCAGAAGCACCAGCCGACGACGTTCCTTGAGTGTGACATCGGCGGCACGCATCAACAGATTTTCGGAGAAACTGTGCGCAATACCTGCCAACGTTTTCATGCTGCAGGGTGCCACTACCATGCCCTCGGTGCGGAACGTGCCGCTTGCGACGGCTGCACCGATATCGCTGATGTTGTAGACCTCGTCGGCCAAAGCGGCGAGTTCCTGATAGGTCATCGACGTCTCGCACTCCAGTACGCGTCTGGCGCCTTCGGTGCAGACGAGATGACTCTCCCAATCGTTTTCCTGTTTGAGAAGTTTCAAAATGGCAATCGCAAGCTGTATGCCACTGGCTCCGCTGATGCCGATAACAAGTCGCTTCTTCATTTTTTTACCTCCGAGCTGTGTTCGGAGCATCGCGGTGGCGGAAATTTCGTTTCCGATGCAATGCTCCGTCGGAAAACCGATCAGTTGTGCGAAGCCTCAAGCCACGGAGTCGGATCAACGTCGAGGAAATGAGAGCGGCGGAAGCGGGTCTTCTGATCGAAGGGCGCAGTGCAGTCGAAGATTGTTTTGCAGGTTGCTCCCTTGGTTCGGATGGACGGCGAAATAGACGGATCCTGCGAGGGATCGAGCGGATGACAGCGAACGCCGGGGATGATGATCGTGTCGACATCTGCTTGATATCGCGTGGTCATTGCCCAGAGCACTTCATCCATGTCAAACGGATCCACATCCTCATCGACGATGAAGACGGTTTTGAGTTCCGGATAGGCGGCAAATGCAGTCAGAGCAGCCTGGCGGTGCCGGCCTTCATCGGAAGGATCGGTCTTTTTGTATTGCAAAACGGCAACGTACTTGCCGCCGCCGCAACGGGCTGCATGAACGTTCAAAAGCTTGCCGGGCATTGCCTTGTCGCAAAGACGTTGGATACTGGCTTCTGTAGGAAGACCTGCCAAGACAACATGTTCTTCGCTCGGACCGATGCAGGTTTGCATGATCGGATTGACTCGGTGCGTGACGGCTTTGACCTTAATGATCGGCAGTTCTGCGGCCGCAGGCCCCGTGTAACCGGGAAATTCCGGCATGGCACGTCCCGTGTTGGAATTGACATCTTCGCGCATGCGCTTGCCTGGAAGAATTTCGCCTTCGATAACGACTTCGGCGTTGGCAATACCTAAAGCATCGACGGTCAAAGCCTTCACCATCTCGACGGGTTCGCCGCGAAGACCGCCAGCAACGCCGAGTTCGTTGAGTCCGATCGGTGTCGTGGGCGGTTCGAAACAGGCTGTGATATAGATGGCCGGATCAAGACCGATGCTCACCGTGATGGGCATGGGTTTGTCGGCGGCTTCATACTTCTTGCGGAATTCATCGAGATGGCGCCCCTTGACAAAGTAAATGGAGATCTCGTCTTTGTTCTGAACGCACATACGGTGAATCGTGACATCTTCGGCCTGCGTTTCCAAATCTTTACCGTAAACGAGACCGAGAGTGATGTAAGGACCTGCATCCTCGGGAGTATTGGTCGGTGCAGGAAGAATTTTTCGAAGATCGAAGTCGGGATCGTCTGCGCGGTGGACGACCTCACGACATTTGGCTTCGGAAGCAGGGACGACGATCGGAGCGATTTGGTTGGAAAGAGCACGGTCGATGTGGCGACTCAGTTCGCTGGGCTTGGTGCCCAGAATGGCGGCGGCACGCCGACGATCGGCGAAAAGACCGATCAAGACGCGCCAGTCGGGATATCCCTCGACATGGTTGAAGATCAGAGCCGGGCCGAGTTTTGTGGGACGCATGACGGTGCCGCCCGCACCGATATGACGGTAGACGCCTGACAGTTCGTCTGCGGGACGAACCGGATAGTCTGTTTCAAGGTAATGGCCGGGCATCGAACGGATGAGTTCAAGTGCCGAACGAAGGTCATATTCTTTTTTTTCGGACATATATTTTTTCTCCCTGGAACGGAAAAATGGATGATTGAGACTGATTATTCAAATAAATGAGGATTTATTCGTTAACGAGTGATTTTTTAATTCGGAATTTCGAAAAATGAATTTCCAGCTCATTTCTGGACTGCTGAATGTTTTTTAATAGATGAGCGATCGAAGTTGCAGGAGTGATATTAGTTAATCTGTTGCAGATTAAAAAAGACTATTTTCAGTGGAAAGAAAGACCAGAAAAAACTTCTCTTGAATCGATCGAAATTGCCTGATAGAAAAGGTATGGTGGGCTTTGATGACAGCTCCTATTCTAAGAAAAATCTTGTGTCAACATACCGCGGGATGTGTTTTATTGTGTTTGTTTAACGCTGTTTTCAGAGAGGTGAAGCAG
>CALKKK010000110.1 GCA_937995395.1 uncultured Sutterella sp.
GCATATTGCCTAACGAGGTTGCGCATTATGAAGACTTTTTTCGCTCTTGTCAAATATTTTTTGAAATTGTCCAAAAAATATTTTCTATGCCCATAATTACGACATGCGTTTCTCACTGACGATCTCGTTCAAACGTCCTTACCGACAAGGGTTTTGCGTTTGTTGCGAGCTCTCCATCGAAAAAGGTTTTTTATGCTGCGCTACGACATCAGTCCGTTGGATCCGGAAGCCCATCTCTTTATTGTCGGCATCACGATCGACGACCCCACCCCCGAAGAACAATATCTCCGACTGCCCGACTGGATTGCCGGCTCTTACATGATTCGCGACTTCGCCTCTTGCATTCAAGCCGAACAAGCTTTCTTGGGTGATAATCCGGTGCCGATTTCCAAGGTCGACAAATCCACCTGGCGAGTTTCTACGGCCGGTCGCAAAGAAGGCGAAGATCTCTACGTCTACTATCAGGTTTGGGCATTCGATACGTCTGTTCGCACCAACTACTTGGACAACTGCCGCGGCTTTTTCAACCCCGGCGCAACGTTTATGGAAGTTTTGGGCGCCATGCCCGGCAAGATTGCCGTCAATATCACGCCGCCTGTCGACGAAATGCACGCCCAGGCCTTCAATTGGCGCGTAGCAACCGGTTTGAAGAGAGCCAAAGGTACGGAGCGTTTCGGCTGGGGACTTTATGAGGCAGCGAGCTACGAAGAACTTGTCGACTGCCCGGTAGAACTCTCCGACTTCACGGTTTTGACTTTCAAAGCCCACGGCACGCGCCACGACATCGTCTTGAACGATACGCCCGTCAATTTCGACGCCGATAAAGTTACCGACGATGTCAAGGCCATTTGCGAAGCCGAAATCGAATTCTTCGAACCCGAAACCAAAAAGTGTCCGGTCTCGGAATACACGTTCTTAGTGAACGTGGGCTCCAACCTATACGGCGGACTGGAACACTCCAACAGCACGGCTTTGGCCATTTCACGCAAATGCTTGCCGTCGGTGCACGACAAAGACAGAACCGAAGACTACAAAAAGTTCTTGGGGCTTGTCTCTCACGAATACTTCCACACCTGGAACGTCAAACGCATTCGTCCGGCCGAATTCATCGACATGGATTTGTCACAAGAAAACTATACGGAACTGCTTTGGCTCTTCGAAGGCTTTACAAGCTACTATGACTCGTTGATATTACGCCGTACCGAATTGGTCGACGACGCCGGTTACGCCAAACTTTTGACCGAGGACACCAAGGCTGTCTTAAACTGCAACGCCCGACGCATGCAAAGTCTGGCTCAAGCCAGTTTCGATGCCTGGATCAAGTACTATCGTCCGAGCCCCAATACCGCCAACAGCCATGTTTCGTATTACCGTCAAGGCGCCTTGGCAGCCTGGGTGCTCGATGCCACTCTGCGAACCAAAACGCGCGGCAAAAAGTCTCTGGACGACGTCATGCGTTTGATGTGGGAAGATTTCAAAGCTGCCAAAAAACACTACAGCGGTATCGACTCCGACGATATAGCGGAAATTTTCATTCGTGCCACCGGCGTGGACGTTACCGATCTGCTGACACAACTGACACAAACCGTGCTTGAAGTCGACTATGCCGCCGTCTTCAAACCGTTGGGGGCGGAGCTCACCGAAACGACGCTTCCCAAGGAACGTTCGCTTTTGGGCATTTCGGGCTCGGGGACCGATGCGGGCTTTGTTGTCAAGACAGTCTACGAGCAGGAAGCTGCTCAGTGGGTGGGAATTGCTCCCAACGACATCCTCATTGCCGTTGACGGCGTTCGTGTCAAAGGCAATAACCTCTCGGAAATTCTCAATCGTTATGCCGAAGGCGACGAAATGCTCATTCATGCCTTCCGCGACGATGCGCTTTTGGCCTGGCAAATGCTGTTAGGTAAGGAAAAAACCATTTCCTCGACCGTCGAACTGAAACCCACTGCTTTGGGCAAAGCCTGGTTGAGCGGCAAAATTACGACCAAATCTACCAAGGCGTAATCTTGACCGATCGCCAATAAAAAAAGGGGCAAGCCTACAACTTGCCCCTTTGATCATACTTGGAAAAAACGCTTACAGGCGGAATGCATTGAGTTCACTTGCTCCGGTCAAAAACCGATCGACGGCTCTGGCACAACGGCGACCTTCACTCATGGCACGAACCACCAACGATTGGCCGCTGCGCGTATCGCCGCAGGCAAATACGCGTTCCACTCCGGTAGCAAAAGGATTGCTTCCATTTTCCAAATCCGCCTTGGCATTGCCTCGAGCATCGGTCGGCACACCGAAAGCTTTCAGCACGCTTTCGCTCGGATGAACAAAACCCATTGCCAAATAAACGCGTTGTGCCGGAATTTCAAATTCGGATCCCGGAACTTCGTTAGGAATCCAACGCCCGTCTTTATTGGTCCAAGACAGTTTGACGCAACGTACCGCACGAACGGCACCCTTGTCGTCCTTGAGAATTTCCTTGGTCGACGTTTCCCAGAGGCGCTCGCAACCTTCTTCGTGCGAAGTCGATGTGCGCAACTTTTTGGGCCAATCCGGCCAAGTCAAATCTTTGTTTTCTTTGTCTGCGGGCTTGGGCATCAAATCCAATTGATAAATCTTGCCGGCCCCCTGACGACGTGCGATCCCGACGCAATCGCTGCCGGTATCGCCACCGCCGACCACGACGACGTCACATCCCTTGCTCGTCACGGGTGCCGCCTTGAGTTCTCCGGAAACGGCACGGTTTTGTCCTTGTAGCAACTCCAGAGCAAAGTTAACCCCCTGAGCATCGCGCCCCGGCACATTCAAATCTCTGGGCGTTTCGCTACCACAGGCCAAAACGACGGCATCGAACTGCGCCATGACAGTCTTGGCAGAAATTTGCTTTTTGGCGGTATTGCTCACGCCGTTGGGAAATTGATTGGTTCCCACTGCGGTGGAAAGCTCAAACTTCACGCCTTCTTGCTGCATTTGAACGATACGACGGTCGATCAAATCTTTCGTCAACTTGAAGTCGGGAATGCCGTAACGCAACAATCCGCCCGGAGCCATCGACTTTTCGAACACGACGACATCGTGTCCGACACGTGCCAATTGCTGAGCACAGGCCAAACCGGCAGGCCCCGAACCCACCACCGCAACGCGCTTTCCGCTTTTTTTCGCGGCCGTTTCCGGCTTCACCCAACCGGCCTTCCAGGCACGATCGATAATGGCGCGTTCAATCGATTTGATCCCTACGGCACTGTCTTCAAGGTAGTACTGCGTGCAGCCGGCCTCGCAAATAGCCGGGCATACGCGGCTGGTGAATTCCGGAAAACTGCTTGTGGAATTCAAGCACTCCCAAGCCTGACGCCAGCGCCCCTGCTTGACCAAAAGATTGAAGTCCACCGGACAGTTGTGCAACGGACAACTTCTGGAACAAAACGGCGTTGCACAATGCAAGCAACGCAAAGATTGCCGATGTACCTGTTCGTCGTTCAAGCCGGTCGTAAAGTCGCCGAAGTGCTTGATGCGTTCGGCCACCGACTGATGCTCGAATTCAATGCGAGCCAACCCCTGCATCTGTTTCGTCATTTTTATTCTCCCTTTGACTGTGCAGCGGCTTGCAAAGCTGCTTTGTACTGTAACGGCATCACCTTCACAAAACGTGCTCTGGAACTGACCCAGTGCTCAAGGAGCTTGGTAGCCAAAACGGAGCCCGTCAATCTTGCGTGATCGGCAATTAAAGTTTTCAAAAGTTCTTCGTCGGTTTGTCCGAGGTGCCACGTTTCGGGGGCAGACATTCTGGCCTGTTCCTGCGCGCTGACAACACGCTCCAAAGCCACCATCGAAGTATTGCAGTTGGCCTCGAAATCGCCGTTTTCGTCAAACACGAAAGCGACGCCGCCCGACATGCCTGAGGCGAAGTTGCGGCCGGTCTTGCCGAGCACGACGACCGTACCGCCCGTCATGTATTCGCAACCGTGATCGCCCACACCTTCGACAACGGCACTTGCTCCCGACAAACGCACGGCGAAACGTTCGCCCACAACGCCGTTGAAGTAAGCCTCGCCGCTCGTTGCTCCATACAAGGTCGTATTGCCGGCAATGATGTTTTGCGAAGCTTCTCCGTGGAACTCGTCATCGGTTCTCAACACGATCCGACCGCCCGAAAGCCCCTTGCCGACGTAGTCGTTGGCCTGCCCCTTCAAAGTCATCGTCATACCGTTGACGGCAAAGGCGCCGAAAGACTGTCCGGCCGTACCGACAAAATCCAACTGCACGGTATCCTGCGGCAAACCTTGGGCACCGTAGCGGCTGACGATGGCGTGAGCAATCATGGTGCCCACCGTACGATTGACGTTGCGAATCGCGCTTGTGACATGCACCTTTTGTCCGTGCTCTATTGCAGGCATCACCTCGGGCATCAAGGCCGCATCCAAACTCTTTTCCAAAAGATGGTCCTGAACGGCGCTGTGTCGCATCAAATCGGGCGCAACGTCGGGACGATACAAAACGCGCGAAAGATCGACGCCTTGTGCTTTCCAATTGTCGAAATCCGTTCTTTGAGCCAACAGGTCGCTGCGCCCGATCAGATCCTCAAACTTGGCGATACCCAAAGAAGCCATGATTTCACGGACTTCCTCAGCTACAAAGAAGAAGTAGTTCACAACACTCGAAGGCTTGCCCTTAAAGCGCTTTCTCAATTCCGGATCTTGCGTTGCAATCCCGACCGGGCAGGTGTTGAGATGACACTGACGCATCATCAAGCAACCTTCCACAACCAAAGGTGCGGTTGCAAAGCCGAATTCGTCGGCACCCAGCAATGCGCCGATGACAACGTCTCGGCCGGTCTTGATCTGACCGTCGACCTGAACGACGACGCGATCGCGCAAACGATTGAGAACCAACGTCTGTTGCGTTTCGCTCAAACCCAATTCCCAAGCACTGCCAGCGTGCTTAACCGACGAAATGGGACTTGCGCCCGTACCGCCGTCATGACCGGCAATCACGATATGGTCGGCCTTGGCTTTGGCAACACCGGCAGCCACCGTACCCACACCGTTTTCGCTCACGAGTTTCACCGAGATATCCGCATTTTTATTGGCGTTTTTCAGATCGTGAATGAGCTGTGCCAAATCTTCGATCGAGTAAATGTCGTGGTGCGGAGGCGGCGAAATCAACCCTACGCCCGGAACCGAGTAACGCAACTCTGCAATGTATTCGCTGACTTTATGACCGGGCAACTGACCGCCTTCGCCGGGCTTGGCGCCTTGCGCCATCTTGATCTGAATCTGATCGGCACTGGCCAAGTACTGAGCCGTGACGCCGAAGCGCCCGCTTGCCACCTGCTTGATGCGGGAACGCAAACTGTCGCCGTCGTCAAGTTCCACATCGGCAACAATTCTGTCCTTACCCAAAATATCGGCAAGCTTCATGCCCTTTTTGACAACCGATTTTCCCTTGGCCAACTCTTCGACATAGCGACGCGGATCCTCGCCGCCTTCGCCGGTGTTGCTCTTGCCGCCGATGCGGTTCATGGCCACAGCCAACGTGGCGTGCGCTTCGGCCGAAATCGAACCCATACTCATGGCGCCGGTGGCAAATCGACGCACGATTTCTTTGGCGGGTTCGACCTCATCGATGGAAATCGGTTGACAGTTTTCGGTTTTGAAACGCAACAGGCCGCGCAACGTCATCTGACGCTTGCTTTGATCGTTGATGATTTCGGCATATTCGCGATAAGTCTGATAATTCTTCTCGCGGGATGCTCGCTGCAATTTCACGATCGCTTCAGGCGTCCACATGTGTTCTTCGCCCTGTGCTCTCCATGCGTAATCGCCGCCGACCGGCAAAGGTTCGACCTCGCCGCGATTGATGCCGTAAGCGTGCGCATGAACGTTGACGGCCTCTTGCATGATTTCGAAAAGCCCCACGCCTTCGACCTTGGTCGGTGTGCCGTGGAAATAACGATCCACAAAATCGCTCTTTAAACCCACGGCCTCGAAAATACGAGCACCGCGATAGCTCATCAGGGTCGAGATACCCATTTTGGCCATCACCTTCGTCAAGCCCTTTCCGACGGCCTTGACGTAGTGGGCCACCGCTTCGTCTCCCGAAATCCCGTTTTTGGGAGCCAGAGCGCGTAATGTGGCCAGCGCCAGATACGGACAAACGGCTTCGGCGCCAAAACCCATCAATAGAGCAAAATCGTGCGTTTGTGTCACGGCGCCGGAATTGACCACCAAGCCGACGTTGGTGCGAAGCCCCTCGGCAATGAGATGCTGATGCAGTGCCGATACAGCCAGTAACACGGGAATGGCCACACGGTCGCGACCGACGGCCGCATCGCTGACGATCAGAATGTTAAAACCCGATTGGACGGCATCGACTGCCTGAGCGCAGAGACTGGCCAACTGTGCTTCCACGCCTTCGCTTCCCCATGCAGCCGGATACGTGATATCGATGGTACGGCTCTTGAATTTGCCGTCGGTAAAGTCGGCGATATGCTCGAGTTTGTCCATGTCGTGTTCGACAAGAACCGGTTGCAACACTTCCAAGCGTCTCGGAGGATTGACGTTGTTGACATCGAGCAAATTGGGCTTGGGGCCGATAAAACTCATCAGGCTTGTCACCAATTCTTCGCGAATCGGATCGATCGGCGGATTGGTCACCTGAGCAAACAACTGCTTGAAATAAAGGAAAAACGACTTGTTTTTACGAGAAAGCACCGGCAATGCGGCATCGTTGCCCATACTGCCGATGGCTTCCTGACCGTTGACGGCCATCGGCAACATCACGACATCGATGTCTTCCTTGGTCATGCCGAAAGCTTTTTGCAACTCTTCGAGTCGCTCGGCATCCCAAAGTTCGACCTTGTCGTTGCCCTGAATATCGCTGCCAAGATCGGACAGTCTCAAATTCAAGCGTTCCACCCATTCGCGATAGGGCTTGGCCAACGCAACCTGATTTTTGAGTTCGATATCGTCAATGATTCGGCCCTGCACGGTATCGATCAAGAGCATCTTACCAGGCTCGATACGCCACTTGCGACGAATGTGGCTTTCAGGAATCGGCAAAACGCCGACTTCGGAAGCCAAAATCACCGTGTCGTCGTCGGTTTCGATGTAACGCGCCGGTCGCAAACCGTTTCGATCCAATGTCGCGCCGATCTGCACGCCGTTGGTAAAGACGATCGCCGCCGGACCGTCCCAGGCTTCCATCATCGGTGCATGGTAAGCATAAAACGCCTGTCGATCGGCATCCATCGTTGTCGAGCGTTCCCATGCCTCCGGCACCAACATCATCATGGCCTGCGGCAAAGAGTAACCGGCCATCAGAAGCACTTCGACGGCGTTGTCCAAACTGGCCGTATCCGACTGACCTTCGTAGATGAGCGGAACCAGCTTTTTGACATCGTCTCCCAAAACCGGAGACTGCCACACGTTTTCGCGAGCCAAGATCCAGTTGTAGTTGCCCTTGACCGTATTGATTTCGCCGTTATGCGCAATGTAGCGATAAGGATGCGCCAAAGCCCACGACGGGAAAGTATTGGTGGAAAAACGTTGGTGAACGACGGCAATGGCACTGCGGCAATCTGGATCTTGCAAATCCAGATAGTACTGACCGACCTGATTGGCCAAAAGCAGCCCCTTGTAAACCACGGTGCGCGTACTCATGGACGGCACGAAATAATCGTCGCCGTGCTTCAGCTTCAATGCCTTGATACGGTGAGAAGCGCTTTTGCGAATCACATAAAGCTTGCGTTCCAACGCATCTTGCACCATCACGTCGGGGCCGCGCCCGATAAAGATTTGACGCACGACCGGAGCCGAAGCCTTCACAGTCTCGCTCATCTTCATACTGGAGCTCACCGGCACGTCGCGCCAGCCCAAAACCACCTGACCTTCCTTGGCAACCGTACGCTCAAGTTCTTGTTCGCAGGCAGCGCGTGAAGCGGCTTCTTGGGGCAAGAAAATCATCCCCACGCCGTAGTCGCCCGGCGGGGGCAACGTCACGCCGAGTTCCGCCATTTTTTCGCGATAATAAGCGTCCGGAATCTGAATCATGATACCGGCACCGTCACCGCACAACGGATCGGCGCCGACCGCGCCTCGGTGATCGAGGTTTTGCAAAATCAACAATGCGTCTTCGATGACTTTGTGGCTGGCAGTGCCTTTGATGTTTGCCACAAATCCGACGCCGCAGGCATCATGCTCGTTATCGGCGCAATACAATCCCTTTTGTGCGGCCTCTAGGCGTGCCGCCTCGCTTGTCATTTCAGCCATGACCAAGCCTCCCGAATTTTCAATTTCTTTTAAATTTTTGTATCCGCGCCGAGGTTTTTTAGTCGCGGGCCTTCCGATTTTCGGAAGGCGATTTCGGGATATTGCAAGAATTTTTTTACTGAGAAAATAGCTTTTTGATAGGAATTGAGGTACATCCCATAAATAGGGTATGGTGGAGTATGTAAAACAAGCGATTTATCTTAGGCAAACTTATGCAAAAAAACGAAACCTCGTGACAACAACTCGATTGCTCAAGTTTGTTCACGCGAGGCTTTTGTCAATACCAACCCACCTGTTTCATCGTTGCCCGGACAACGTCTTCGGGCACTGTTTCGACACGACACTGTCCGACGGCCGTCATCACAATAAAGCGAATTTGCCCGCCTACCGACTTCTTGTCTCCACGCATAGCGCGATAAGCCGCTTGCGCATCGATGCCGTCGATGTGCGTCGGCAATCCGCTTGCCTCAACCAGATTGCGAATCCGACCAACTTCATCAGACTTCAAATAACCCAAGTTTTGAGAAAGCAGTGCCGCCATGACCGTCCCGGCCCCCACGGCCTCGCCGTGCAACCAAGTGTCGAAGCCGGTTTCCTTTTCAATCGCATGTCCGAATGTGTGGCCGAGATTGAGTTTTGCTCTCACCCCGTTTTCTTTTTCGTCTTCTCGCACCACATCGGCTTTCATGCGGCAGCAATGCGCAACGATCTCGCCCACCGTCTGCGGATCAAGCGCTCGGAGCTTGGTCATGTCGCGCTCCAGGCGCGTCACGAAGTCTTCGTCTCCCAGAAAGCCGTACTTGATGATTTCGGCAATTCCGGCACTGATTTCCCGTGCGGGCAAAGTCTTTAACACGTCCGTATCGATTAACACGGAACGCGGCTGATGAAAAGCTCCGATCAAGTTTTTGCCGGCAGCAAGATTTACCCCCGTTTTGCCCCCGACACTGCTGTCTACTTGACTTAACAGCGTTGTCGGCACCTGAATGAAATCGATGCCGCGCATCCAAAGGCTTGCTGCAAAACCGCACATATCGCCCACAACGCCCCCGCCCAAAGCCACCATCAGGCTTTTGCGATCCAACCCCGTTTCAACGGCGCCGTCAAGTATTTTTTCAATATGCGCCAAATCTTTATAACATTCTCCGTCGGGCAACTCCACCAAACCGACGGGCAAGTCGGGACAAGCCGAACGAATGGACTGTAGAGCCTTTTCGGCATATAAGGGCGCCACCGTCGTATTGCTCACCACCAATACTCGCGTGGCTTTCAAACGACTGACTTCTGAGCCCAATTTGTCCAAAGCGCCCGCAGCGATATGAATCGGATAACTGCGCTCGCCGAGTTCTACCGTAAGATCGATCACTGTTTGTCTCCTTCTTCCTTTACCTCATTGTCTCCGTCAGAGCGCTTGACCCGTCGGACAATTTCCTGCACCTCGGGCAATGCGAGAATTTTTTGAGCAACGACTTCCGGATGAATCCGCGTGGTTGCGATTTTCTTGTGACAGACGGCATCATAGGTCGGTGTTCTTGCCAACAACAATTCCCGAATGCGAGCAACTTTATCTTCAGACTGCAACAAGGGTCTGGCCGAGTCGAACTTGGTGCGCTCCAAAACATCCGAAACGGTCGTCGTCAATTGAATGACGTAGCCGCGTTGCAAAAGTTTTTGATTGATCTCAAACATGGGAGCACCGCCCCCGGTAGCAATGACAACGCCGTTTTGAGACGTGAGTTCAGCCAGCATCTGTGTTTCCCGCGCACGAAAACCCGCCTCGCCCTCTTTTTCGAAAATAAACGAAACAGGAACGCCGCAGCGTTTTTCGATTTCTTTGTCGCTGTCGTAAAAAGCCCATCCAAGCTGTTTGGCCAATGTTCGTCCGACCGTGGACTTGCCTGAAGCCATCATGCCGATCAGTATGATCGTCGCGGCCTGTGAATCGTGCGTTTTATCCATACTCTTAGAGAGAATTTTTCGTCGAACCCATAGCATACTCGAAGAACGTCGATTGCGGAAACGATATTTTGCGACGAAAGTTTGCCCGCTCCTTTTATAATGCGCTCGTCGGATTTCGAGGAGCGCTGCAAAAACTTCGTTTCCAGGCTCGAAATCGCCGATCACTCAGTCCAACCGCGCTCGCGTCCGTCTATCGAACATCTATCGCCAAGGAGGCGCAACCATGAGCGTAGCTCAAAACTATATTATTGCCGATATCGGTTTAGCCGATTGGGGCCGCAAAGAAATTCGCATCGCCGAAACCGAAATGCCGGGCCTGATGGCCATCCGCAAAGAATATGCCAACGAACAACCCTTAAAGGGCGCTCGCATTTCTGGCAGCTTACACATGACGATTCAGACGGCCGTTCTGATCGAAACCCTGACCGCTTTGGGCGCAGAAGTCCGCTGGGCCTCTTGCAACATTTTCTCGACGCAGGATCACGCAGCCGCCGCCATCGCTGCCGAAGGCATTCCCGTTTTTGCCGTTAAGGGCGAATCGATCGAAGACTATTGGAACTACACCCACAAGATTTTCGAGTGGGATGACGGCGGCTACTCCAACATGATTCTCGACGACGGAGGCGACGCCACCTTGTTGTTGCACTTGGGTGTGAAGGCCGAAAACGACATTGAAGTCGTCATGCATCCGGAAAACGAAGAAGAAACGGTTTTGTTTGCAAGCATTCGTGCTCATCTTGAAAAAGACCCGCACTGGTACTCCAAGCGTATGGCCCATATCAAGGGTGTGAGCGAAGAAACCACTACGGGCGTGCATCGCCTCTATCAGATGGCCGCCAAGGGCGAATTGAAGTTCCCTGCCATCAACGTCAACGACTCCGTCACCAAATCCAAGTTCGACAACCTCTACGGCTGCCGCGAATCTTTGGTCGACGGCATCAAGCGCGCCACCGACGTGATGATCGCCGGCAAGATCGCCGTGGTCGTCGGTTACGGCGATGTCGGCAAGGGCTGTGCACAAGCCTTACGCGCCCTGTCCGCTCAGGTTTGGGTTGTAGAAATCGATCCGATTTGTGCTCTTCAGGCCGCTATGGAAGGCTATCGTGTCGTCACCATGGATTGGGCCAAAGACAAGGCCGACATTTTTGTGACGGCCACCGGCAATTATCATGTGATCGAACACGATCACATGGTTGCTATGAAGGATCAGGCTATCGTGTGCAACATCGGTCACTTCGACAGCGAAATCGATGTGGCTTCCATGCGCGGCTACAAGTGGGAAAACATCAAACCTCAGGTCGACCATATCGAACTGCCCTCGGGCAACCGCATCATTTTGTTGGCCGAAGGCCGCTTGGTGAATTTGGGCTGCGCCACGGGACACCCCTCTTACGTGATGTCAAGCTCCTTTGCCAATCAGGTTCTGGCTCAGATCGAACTCTTTTCCAACACCGACAAGTATCCGACGGGGGTTTATATCCTTCCGAAGATTCTCGACGAAAAGGTGGCTCGCTTGCAGTTGACCAAGTTGAACGCCCAGCTCTCGACCCTGACCCAAAAGCAGGCCGACTACATCGGCGTGAAGGTCGAAGGTCCGTATAAGAGCGAAAACTATCGCTACTAATCGATCTCGGTTTAGTCCCTACATCAAGCCGCCGGCGCCGTTTTAAGCCCGGCGGCTTTTTGTCGAAACAAATCCGCTTTGCGTCACGACCCAGTCGAAGGCTATATCGTGAGGCTGTTGATAATTTTCATCCGTGATCAACTCGTCGAAAGCAACGGCGACAGTCACCGGCGGCTTTGGCAAAAGACGTCCAGCCGACAGATATCGGTCAAAAAATCCGCCCCCGTTTCCGAGACGATAGCCTGCGCGATTGATGCCCACGCAGGGCGAAAAGATCACGTCCGGCCAAACAAGGATATCTCTTTCAGGCTCTTCAATGCCAAAAACGCCCTTAACCGTGGGCATGTCTTCGGACCAAAGACAAAAATGCATCAGACCGCCGAGCGCATCGTCCACGCGCGGCACCGCAAGTTGTCCGCCTCCGCTTTTTGCCCATAAAGAAAGAACTTCCGTGATGTCGGGCTCGTAACGAAACGCCCGATAAAACCCCGCACAGAAAAATTCTCTTTGCCTTAACCATGCCGAAATCGAATCTTGTAGCCGAACAAGGACTTCGGGCTGCTCTTGAACAATCGTTTTGCGCTTTTCGTACAACTTTTTTCTGAGTTCGTTTTTGTCCATCGTCACCTCTTGGCGAATTCCTAAAATTGATAGAACAAATCCCGCCGCAAACTTTTGAATTAATGCCATGAACCAAACACTCATACCCAATGCAACCGTTGAGAGGTTCCGCGAGATGATTTGGGTATCGCAACCACAAAATGGAGATCCATGTCATGTTGCGCGAGAATATTGTACAAAAGCTCGACACGGCAACTTCTTGGAAAGTCTTCAGACTTGATTGAGCCAAACATTTGGCTATCGACGAGATCAGCATTCACAAGGGGCACAAGTACGCCACGGTGATCATGGATTTGCAAAGGCGACTCATCATTGATGTCGACGAGGGCAAGTCCATTGCCTTGCTGCGGCCGTTTTTTTGAATGACTTAAGCAAACCGGCAACGCCGATCAGATCTAGTCCGTCTCCGCTGACATGGACGCTGCCTATCCATGCTTGGTTCAAGAGTATCTACCCAATGCCAAGCCGGTCTACGATCGCTTCCATGTGATGCAGCACTTTACTGGTGTCATAAAGTAGACATAGATCTCCACCGTCAAGAAACTCAAAAAGCAACTGAAGGCTTGCGACAAGAAAACCGTGGTTCTGGGGTATTGGTATCGTTTCCGGTAAAAAAAATTTATTTGGAATAAAAGCACAAAATTTGTAAACCTGTTAAGACAACAACCCCGACTTTCGTCTTTGATCAGCTGACAATCTAGGGAGCTTTAATCTAAACACCCCCGATCCGCGAATCGGTTTCATTCCTTGAACTTTTTCTCTTAAAATCAATCGTGCCCATTGTCTGAAACAATTTTTTACGAGCAAAATCGTCATGATCAAACGCACACGATGGCAAATAGGTGCATCATTCTCGTTGCGAACTTTTATAAAGTCGCTCTCCTTGTTCCGCAGCGACTGAGGCGACTTTGTATTGTAAATACAATTCCTACCATTTGAATAGGTTTTAAATAAAAAAACTTCACAGGGAGTAAAAAATTGACCGTTTATCGATCCATTACCGACACAATCGGACATACGCCTTTGTTGGAACTTAAAGGCCTGGCAAAGCATTTCGGATTTTCTTCCCGTATTTTGGGAAAACTTGACAGCTTTAACCCGGGTAGCAGCGTCAAAGACCGTGTAGCCTTGGCCATGATCGACGATGCCGAAGCACGCGGCATTCTCAAGCCGGGCGCGACGATTATCGAACCGACAAGCGGTAACACCGGCATCGGTCTGGCGCTTGTGGCACGCTCACGCGGCTATCGAGCTGTTTTGACCATGCCCGAAACCATGAGTATCGAGCGCCGCAAGCTTTTAGTCGCTTACGGAGCCGAATTGGTCCTGACCGACGGCGCCAAAGGTATGTCGGGAGCCATTGCCAAGGCAAAAGAGTTGTTGGAACAAACGCCCGGCGCCTTTATGCCCATGCAATTTGAAAATCCTGCCAATCCGCAGGCGCACTATCGAAGCACGGGTCCTGAAATTTGGGCCGACACCGAAGGCAACGTGGATGTTTTTGTAGCAGGCGTGGGTACCGGCGGCACGGTGAGCGGCACGGGCAAGTATCTCAAAGAACAAAAACCTTCCGTGTGCATTGTTGCCGTGGAACCGGCAACGAGTGCCGTTTTAAGCGGCAATGCACCGGGCGCACACAAAATTCAAGGTATCGGTGCGGGTTTTGTTCCCAAAACGTTCGATCGCAACGTTGTTGACAAAATTGTTGCCGTTTCAAATGAAGATGCTTTCGAATTCGCGCGTTTGGTTTCCCGTACCGACAGCGTCTTAGTCGGCATCAGCTCGGGCGCAGCGCTTGCCGCAGCGGTCAAATTGGCACTTGCCGATCCAACCACTGCCCGCAACATCGCCGTGATGCTCCCCGACTCCGGGGAACGCTATTTGTCGACAACCTTATTCGAAAACTAACAAAACAACCTCAGTCGTTGTCTTTCGAGCAACCGTCGATCAATCCGAAAACGGGCTTTTCCTCCAAAAGCCCGTTTCCGTTCGGGGCTTGCTTCAAAATGACTTCCAAAGTCATTTTCCTGCAGTATTCGTCCACAACCTGCATCAAACCGTCCCAAACCGAACGAGAGACGCACACGTCGTACATAGCGCAATATTCTCCCTGATTCATGCAACTGACCAAACAAGAAGTGGTCTCGGTGGCTCGCAAAATATCGGCCAAAGAAATCTCCTGCACGTCTCGAGCTAGACGATAGCCTCCCGCAAAACCTCGATAGGTCTGCAAAATTCCTTCTTTGTTCAAATCTTGGACAACATGTTCCAGAAATTTTTTGGACACGCCTTGTCGCTGGGAGATTTCACTGAGAGAAACGCAGCCGTCTTTTTGATTGACTGCCAAATCCAAACACAGCCTGAGCGCATAGCGACTTCTTTTTGAAATTTTCACGTCGCATCTCCGTTGATTGAAATATTGTTAATGGTTGTTTTCCTTTATTATGCTTGATTTGACGAAAATTCGACACAAGGTTGCCGAATACCCCAACTCGCAAACACTGCTTTTTGCCATACCAAAAGAGTATTGTCTTCGCGCTAGAATCAGTCTGACATTTATACAAGAGAGTTGTACAACTCGGGCTTGTCAATTCCGTTCGACAAATGCCAGCCTTTGGCGCGCTCTCTTCTTTTTACTATGGCAGATATTAAAACCAATTCTTCCGACAACTCGACGACGCGATTGACGCAACTGAAAACTTGCGCCACGCTCGATGCGTTTGTCTCGTTGCGTGCAAATCTGATTCCCGATCACGTTGCGTTGCGTCAGTACGATCGCGCTGCCGGCGTCTGGAACGAAGTGACATACGCTCAACTCTACGAACGAACCCGTCAGTGGCGAAAAGCACTTGCCGCTTTGAATCTGGAACGTCAAGATCGCGTCGCCATTTTGCTCAACAACTCGGTTGACGCCATTTTGGCTGACCAATCGGTCTTGGCCAATGCGCTGATTCCCGTACCTTTGCATGCCATCGACACCCCTGGATCAAGCGCCTTCATTACTGCCGACAGCGGCGCAAAGTGCTTGATCACAAACAAACTGGAACGCTTCAAGGCCATCTATCAGGCCGAAGCCGATTTGAGCCAACTTCAAACCGTCATCCTGACCGATGAAGTCACCCCAACCGAAAAGTTGGGCAAAGTCCGAATTTTGGGCATCGACGACTGGCTAGCTTTGGGTAATCCTGTCGAAAACCTGCCGACTGGCCCTCAAGCCGAAGATTTGGCAGCCATCGTTTACACGTCGGGCACGACCGGCAAACCCAAAGGCGTCATGCTCACGCACAAAAACGTTGTCAGCAATGTTATTGCCACGTTGGATCATATTGCGCCGGAACCGGGTCCTGACTATGGATTCCTGTCGTTCCTGCCGCTGTCTCATACTTTCGAGAGAACGGCTGGCTATTACCTACCCTTGGGCATGGGATGCAAAATTTCGTTCAATCGCTCCATCATGCTGTTAAACGAAGATTTCCGCATCGTGCGTCCAGAGGTGTTGATTTCCGTTCCTCGTATTTACGAACGCATCTACGCCCGCATTTACGACAAACTGAAAAAAGCCCCCGCTTATGCGCGTTGGATGTTCGAAACGTGCGTCTCCGTCGGTTGGCGCAATTTCTGTCGAACCAATCGACTCCCCGTTCCCACCTCGGCCTTTATGTGGTTAGACGGCATCACCGGTCCCATTCTCAAGAAATTGGTAGCCGACAAAGTCGTACAGCAATTCGGCGGCAGGCTCAAGATTGCTATTGCCGGCGGTGCGGCACTCAATTCTCGCGTTGCACGACTGTTTTGCGGGCTGGGCTTGGCACCCATTCAAGGCTACGGCATGACCGAAGCCAGCCCTATCATTGCCGGTAACTCGCCGACGCTCAACCACCCCGAAACTGTCGGTAAACCCTTTGACAACGTCGAAGTTCGTTTGGCACCCGACACACATGAAATTCAAGTCAAAGGCCCCTCGGTGATGAAGGGGTACTGGAATCGCCCCGAGGATACCAAACGCGTCTTGTCCGAAGACGGTTGGCTCAGTACGGGCGACGTCGGCGAATTCAATGACTTGGGACTTTTGCGCATTCGCGGCCGTATCAAGGAAATCATCGTGACGAGTACGGGCGAGAAAGTTCCGCCGGTCGATTTGGAATTGGCATTGGAAACCGATCCCTTGTTCGATCAAACTTATGTGGTCGGCGAAGGACGCCCGTTCATTTCGTTTATTGCAGTGCTCAACCCCGACGAGTGGAAAGCACTGGCCGAAAAACTCAATGTCGATGCTAATGACAAACTGGCGCTCAACAGCACGGCCGTGCGTTCGGCCGTCTTAAAGCGCGCCCGCGCCGCTGCCGCCGGTTTCCCTCACTATGCGCTACCGAGGAATGTGGCATTGACACTTGAGCCTTGGACAATTGACAACGGCTTTCTAACGCCGACACTCAAGCTCAAGCGTACGCCGTTGCAGACACACTTTGCAGAAACCATCGAGCGTCTGTACAGTGCGCACGACAAATAGTCGATAGACGTTCGTCTTTGGGCATTTCGAGAGGTGCTTTTTTTGTAAAGTACCTCTTTTTAAACCTCGAAAAGCCGCAAAGTCCGTCTACAATGCCAAACACTTTTATTTAACCGTATTTAGTTTTTCAATCTATGTCCGAACAGGCCAAATATCACGTCGGCAAACTTCTTCCCAACTGGGTCGTCAACATGACCGACCGCGTGATGGATTACTACATCAACCGCTATTTGAACTGCGACCCGATCGTTTTGGATCGTCCGCCGGCTCCCGTCGAAGGTCATCAGTACCTGCTTTACGCACACATTCCGTTTTGCAAAACGCTGTGTTCTTACTGCACGTTCCATCGTTTCCTGTTCAAAGAGCACAAGGCGCGCGAATACTTCGTGAACCTGCGCAAGGAAATGGACTATGTCAAAGCGCTTGGCTACGACTTCACGAGTATGTATATCGGCGGCGGCACAACGACCATTCTCGAAGACGAGTTGATCAAGACGATCGAATATGCCAGAACGCTTTTCCCCGGCATCAAGGAAGTCTCTTGCGAAACCGATCCGGCTCAGATCGTGACGCCAACGTTTCGTAATCTCAAAGGCTTGGTCGATCGCATGAGTATCGGCGTGCAAAGCTTTGACGACAACATCCTGAAAATGACTGATCGCTACGACAAGTTCGGTAGCGGTGCTCAAATTTACGAACGTCTGCACGAAGCACTCGAGCTTTTCCCTACGACCAACATCGACATGATTTTCGGTTTCCGCGGTCAAAGTCTCGATATGCTCCAACGGGATATGGATTTGCTTATAAAACTCAATCCGCGTCAAATCACAACCTATCCGTTGATGGTCACGAGTCAAACCAAAAAAAGCGTGAAAAACACAATTGCCGCCAAAGGCTTGGAATTGGCCGACCAGTACCGCATCATTATGGGAACGTTGGGATTGAATTACCGTCAGCTCACAAGTTGGACTTTCGGCCGCACGCACGACGAAGGCTTCGATGAGTACGTGGTCGATCATGACGAGTATTTGGGCGTGGGTTCAGGCGCTTTTTCGTTTTTGGGCAGTAACCTTTACGTCAACACCTTTAGCCTTCATCGCTACGGCGTGCGCATCGCCCAGGGCATGACCGGTGTGGAAAGACAGCGTAGCTTCGACAAGCATGCCGTCTTGCAATATCGTCTGATGTTGGGACTCTTTTCCCATCGTTTGTCTCGCAAATATTTCAGAGATGTGCACGGCGTCAATATCGATCGCGCTCTTTTCAAAGAAATGTTGGCACTGAAACTGATCGGCGCCATCACGGACGATCCGAGCGATCCCGATCGCATCGTTGTGACCGATGCCGGCAAGTTCTTAGGGCTGGTGATGATGAAAGCGTTTTATTCGGGCATGGACAATGTGCGTGCCGAACTGAGAAAACCGTTGAAAGATATCGATATGTAGTATTTTCTCGATCTTAGTCAACTGAAAATCAAAGGGCGAAACCTTTGCGTTACATCAAGAAAAAAACGCATCGGTTTTGCCTTTTTTCCATTAGGGATAGTGCTTGCGACATATTTTCGGCTAACCCAGAATACCGATTTAGTAGTAGGCACTTAGCATCACTCATGCGGAGACTAGATCTAATTCACTACAAAATGTAAGAAATCTTCTTAAAATGCATCGCGGGCGTGTTTCGTTCCCAGGCTTCGCCGTCTCTAATTTATTTGCGTTAGCCCATTTGAACGATATCGATCTAGGTTATATACCCCAAAGAAAAAGAAAACTTTTTCACACAGGATCGAGATCCGCACGCACGAGCCGTAACGTTTGACACTGAGTCCAACAAGAAACGGCCACCCCCTCAGCAAACAGGAGATCCGTCAAGATGACTGGTAAGACTATCACGATCAAGACCTTCAACCCGCCGGCCAACTGCCGCGGCGAAGACGGTCCCGATTTTGTCGGCACCATCCGTAAGGGTGAATTGCGCGGCATTATCAAGATTAATGAAGATCTGTGCGAAGCCTGCGACACCTGCCGCAAGGTTTGCCCCTCTGGCGCCATTACCGGCCGCCTCGGTGCCAAGCACAAGATTGATGAAAACCGCTGCTTGAGCTGCGGTCAGTGTTTGATTTCGTGCCCGTTCAACGCCATCGAACAGATGTCGTTTGTGGACGTTGTCGATCAGATGCTCGCCGACAAGAGCAAGGTTGTCGTCGCTCACCCCTCTCCGGCAGTTCGCGTGTCGATCGCCGAAGAATTCGGCGGTCAGCCCGGCGATATCAGCACCGACCAGATGATGAATGCCTTCGAAAAGGCCGGCTTTGCGACCTATGATGTCAACAGCTCTGCCGACCAAACGATTATGGAAGAAGGCACCGAATTCGTCCGTAAGGTTCAGTACTGGGTTTTGGGCAAGCGCGGTCCGGAATTCGAACGTGCTTCTCACCATCCGTTGCCCCACTTCACCTCTTGCTGCCCGGCTTGGGTTCGCAACTGCGAAACGTTCCATGCCGACTTCATCCCGCATCTGTCTACGGCCAAGAGCCCGATTCAGATGGGCGGCGTGCTCGCTAAGGTGTGGGCTCCCAAGTTCCTCTACAACAAGGATCCGCGCGATGTGAAGGTTGTGGCTGTCGCCCCCTGCACGGCCAAGATTCTTGAAGCCAGCCGTCCGGAAATGGACACTGCTTGGCGCTATCACGTCAAAAACGGCAATATCCCTGCCGATACGCCGCGCTTCCCCGACGTCGACGCCGTTTTGACGGCTCGCGATGTGGCCGAATTGTTGCGTCGCAAGGGTATCAACCCCTTGGAAATGCCCAAGGAACGTAAGCGTGAAAACCTCGACGTTTACACCGGTGCCGGCACCATCTTCGGTAACTCCGGCGGTGTGATGGAAGCTGCTTTGCGTACCGCTTATCGCGTTTTGATGGGTAAGGAACTCGAAAATGCCGATATCGTTCCGGTTCGCGGTTTGGATAACAGCTACGTCGAAGCCAAGATTCCGCTGGCTCTTCCCGAACTCAACGGCAAGACGTTCGAATTGCGCGTTTGCGTGGTCAACGGTGCCAATCAGGCTCTCAAGCACGTGCTCGACACGTTGCGTGGCGATCCCACTCGCTGGCACTTCATCGAAGTGATGAACTGCCCGGGCGGTTGTGTCAACGGCGGCGGTCAACCTGTCCGTACCAGTGGTACCGGCTGGCTCAAGCCCTTGTTCCCGTTGCCTTTTAGCATCTAACCGTTTGCCGAATAAGGAATTGAACTATGCGTAACTATCAGTACGAAGAACGCCCCGCCGGTGTAATCCTCGGTCGTCGCGGTCTGTTTAAGGTGGTTGGTTTGCTCGCTGTCGGTGCCGGTGCAACCGGTTGGGCCGTCGGTGATTTGATCGCCAGCCGCAATGAAGTTCTGCTCGCTCGCCAAGCCGGTTTGTACAAAGACGACAAGCTTTGCCGCGCCATGAACCTCACTCGTTCTCATGAAAACCCCGTCGTGCGCAAGATCTATCAGGATCTGTCTGCCGCCCCCATGGATGACACCATGTACGGGCTGTTGCACACGCACTATAACCAGCGCACGCAGCTGGCTGCTCACCACTAATAGGAGGTAGCAACCATGTCCAATAACAATGCTCGTATTTTGCGTTTCCACATCGCCGACAAGGTGTTCCACAGCGTCAACGCGATTATGTGGTTTGCGCTCGTGATCACCGGCGGTATCGTTTATCTTTGCGATATTGACAACGCTTTGGGTGAAACTTTGATGTCCTGGCACATCGGCACCGGTATCGCCTTTACCGTGAACCTCGTGGGCTATTTGATCTTTGCTCCCGAACGCTTCGCTTTGATGATCAATGCCTGCTTGATCTGGGACAAGAACACGATTTTGTGGTTCCGCAACTTCGGCGGCTACCCGCGTCGTTTCTTCAAGATCCCGTTGGGTCCCGTGGAAGTTACCCCGCAGGGTCGCTACAACGCCGGCCAGAAGGCCAGCTACTTGCTGTTTAACATCGCCATTCTCGTATTCGCCGTGACCGGTTGGTTGCTCTGGGTCTTTGCCCCGGCCGTCGGTAAGGGTGCATTCGAAATGATGTTCTACATCCACGTTTGGGGTTCTTTGCTCATCACCGTCTTAGTGGTCTGCGCTCACATCCCGTTGGCTTTGTTGTCCATGTCTCACTTCTTGGCTATCTGGCGTATCGGCACCGGCGACATCAGCTGGGAAGCTGCAGAACATCACTCTCCGGTTTGGCTGGAAAAAGACGTTGTCCGTGCCAACATCGAGAAGTAATTTCGCTGTTGTAACGGCTCTGACGCCATAAGAGAATTTGCCCGCAGAAAATCAGTTGATTTCTGCGGGCATTTTTCTAACAAATTTCAAATAAAGGCGATCGGCTTTGAGCTTGAAGCGCGATTACAATGTCGACTCGCCAAGTCAGTCCTTGCATTTTTTTCTACAAAAAGGAGTTTGCTCATGTCGTCTCAAGGCCCCAATATGGCTTCCCGTCAAGAAACCCCCAAGGGGTTGCGCTTGCATATCGGGTTATTCGGTCGCCGTAACGCCGGCAAATCCTCTTTGATCAATGCTCTGACCAATCAAAATATCGCTATCGTCAGCGACATTGCCGGCACTACGACCGACCCGGTCGAAAAAGCATGCGAACTCGCGCCCATCGGCCCTGTTGTTTTTATCGATACGGCCGGCATTGACGATGTCGGAGAACTCGGCGCGCTGAGAACCGAACGCAGTCTTTCCGTGCTCGGTTGGATGGACGTAGCGCTTATCGTGTGCGATGCGGCAGGACTGACCGAATACGAAACAGGTCTGATCGTTCGAGCGCGGGAAAACGCCACGCCTTGCGTTGTCGTCGTCAACAAATCCGATACGGTCGATGCCGCTACGCTTGCGGCAACGATCGCCTCCGTTGACAAACTCGGCTTTAAATCGGTGATGACTTCGGCTGTCTCGAAAAAAGGCATCGACGATTTGCGTCAAGCCATTATCGAGATCGTCACCGCCAAAACCGAGCCCGATCGTCCTTTGATGGGAGACTTGGTCAAACCCGGCGACACCGTCATGCTAGTGACCCCCATCGATACGGGAGCGCCCAAAGGACGACTCATCCTTCCTCAAGTGCAAGCCGTTCGCGAGATCCTCGACTCGGACGCCAAATGCCTCGTGGTACGCGAAAATCGTGTCTCTGAGGCCGTTGCCGAGGCCAAGGGCAACATCGCCTTTGTCGTGACCGACAGTCAGGTTGTAGAACGTGTTTGCGGCGATGTTCCACATGAAATCCCCGTCACCACTTTTTCCATTCAGATGGCCTATGCCAAAAGCGACCTGATTGAGATGGCACGCGGCGCCGCGATGTTGGAATTTTTAAAACCCGGTGACAAAGTGATGATTTGCGAAACGTGCTCGCATCATCCGCAGCCCGACGATATCGGCCGCAAAAAGTTGCCGCGCTGGTTGGAGAAAAAAGTCGGCGGCCCCTTGGATATCGAAGTTGTCGTCGGTAAAGACTTTCCCGTCGACCTAACCCCTTACAAAATCATTCTGCAATGCGGCGGATGTGTCGTAACGCGTCGCCATATGCTGTCCCGAGTTCACGCGGCCAACGCACAAGGTGTCTCCATGACCAATTACGGCGTAGCCATCAGTTACTTGCAAGGCGTCTTGCCGCGTGCGCTGGAGTTACACCCCGAAGCCAAGAAAGCCTACGACGAAGCGCGTGCCGCAATTCTGGCCAAATCGAATGTGCACTAAAAGTAGAGAATCGTCATGCCCCAGACTCCGCTCGCCGAATTGTTAAAGCAACCCGCGTTTAACGACGCCGACATTGCCCGATTGTTGCAACTGGACTCCGAAGAAGATTGTCAGGCACTTTATCGCGAAGCTTTCGATCGCACGACGCACACGCACGGTAACTATGTCTTCTTTCGCGGTCTCATCGAAATCAGCAACATCTGTACTTACGACTGTCGATACTGCGGTATTCGCAAGGGCAACCGAAACGCCAAACGCTATAGCTTGACGAAAGAAGAAATTTTGGAAGCCGTACGTTATTCCATTCGTGCAGGCTACGGCTCCGTGGCGTTGCAATGCGGAGAAAGAGACGATCCAAAATTCATCGACTTTATCGAAGACGTCATCGCCTCGATTCACAAACTCAGCGTTGAAATGGGCATTGCCGACGGTTGCGGCATGACATTGTCGTTTGGCGAGCAAACGCCCGAAACATACGAGCGTTGGGCACAGGCCTCGGGCAATCGCAATGCGCTACGTTATCTGTTGCGCATCGAAACGAGCAACCGAGCTCTGTTTGAGCATCTTCACTCCGGACAAGGAGCATTGCAAAAAACGTGGCCCGCCCGCATCAAGGCTCTGAAAGATTTGCGCAATGCCGGCTACCAGGTCGGCACCGGTGTAATGATCGGCATTCCGGGGCAGACGATCGAAGATCTTGTCAAAGACATCCGTACGTTCGAGTCGTTGGATGTGGACATGCTCGGCATGGGACCGTATTTGGTCAGCCACGGCGGAGATATGATCGAGGAAGGGATGATGGACAAGACGCCTTTGTTGCGCTTGACACGCAATATGCTTGCCACGACTCGTCTGGTCCTACCTACGGTCAATATGGCGGCGGCAACGGCGCTGGAAACGTTGCAAAACGGCGCGAGATCTTTGGCCGTCCTTTCGGGTTGCAACGTCATGATGCCCAATGTGACGCCGCAACGTACTCGAGCAAGCTATCAGCTTTACGACAACAAACAAGGAACCGAATCGAACCCGGACAGCAACGTTCTCATCGAAAAAGAAATCATTGCCGTCACAGGACGAGAAATCGGCTTCAATCGCTTCGGCTCATCGTTACATTTCCGCAAGCGTACCGGTGCGGTTTAAGCGGTAAAAACCTACTATTCGGACGAATTGCTCTTGAGCCACTGCCACACGGCGGCAACGTCTTTTTGAACGTTATCAAAGCCGTTTTCGCGAGCCCATTGATCGATGGGCTCGCCTTCGTTGTAGCCCGTTTCCACCAAAACAACATCCATACCGCAAACCGCGGCTTCCTGAGCATCGTTTCGGGAGTCGCCGACCATCAGGCAATCTGCTGGATTAAGACCGAGCTCTTGCAACGCACTGCGTAGCATATCGCCGCTCGGTTTCGGACGTCGCTCTTTGTTCGGAGTCACGACCAGATCGAACAGGTGTTCGATGTTTTGTTTTTTCAAGAAGTCCTTCGTCATCGACTCGGCCTTGTTGGTCACCAAAACCGTGCGATAGCCCGCTGCATGCATCTCTTCAACGGCTTGAAGCGCCCCGGGAAAAAACTGTGCCTTGCCCGGCTCCTTTTGCGTCATGATGCGTTCGTAAAGCACTTGGATCTGATCGATGAAGGCGGGCTCGGCAACGAAATCTCTGGCTTCGCAAGCTCTTTCGAGCAAAACACGTATCCCCTTGCCGATCATGCGAGAAACTTCTTCCCGAGTAAAACCGGGTTTGCGGAAAAATTCCATCACCGAATTGACGCCGTAGGTCAAATCGTCGACGGAGTCCACCAATGTTCCGTCCAAGTCAAACAAAATCGCTTTGTAGTTTGTCAAAGTCAAAACTCCAAAATCATGTCGTTCCACTTTGCGTGACCGTGCTCGGAAGCCGAAACTCCCATATTCTTGTAACCGAAGCGCTCGTAGTAATGAATCATGTGATCCTTACAGGTCAACACGCACCCCTTGCGCCCGGCTTGCTCAGCCGATGCGATCAAAGCCTTCATCAGCTCTGCGGCATAGCCGCGACGACGATATTCGGGCAAGACGTCCAAACCGAACACGCTCTGCCAAGCCCCTTCGGGGCGATGCATATGCGCGTCAGCATACATCTCGTCGTCAATTACCGTTTGGTCGATCACCATTCCGTTGATAAAACCCACGGGACGACCTTCTAGTTCGGCAATCCAAAAGTGATCCGCAAAAACCGCCAGACGTTCTTTAAACCGACTTTCGTCTGCGGCTTCGGCTACCGGAAAGCACCGTGCCTCAATATGGACCAAGGTTTGTAAATCGTTTGCAGTGCCCTTTCGAATCGTGATTGCAGGAAATTGTTCCGTCATTTTTCTTACTCGAACTTTTGACCCTGTTCGCGCGTCGTTAAAAACTGCACGTCGGGCCAGTGTTTTTGCGTGGTCATCAAGTTATAGACCGAGGTGGCCATATAGCAAAGGTTGCCTTCGCAGTCGCGAGCCAGTCGATTGGCCTGCTCTTCGCAGAAATCTTTTTTGGTTTTCTCGTCCGGGAAAACCAACCAGCGGGCAGTCGAAACATCGGTGGCTTCATAGATGGCATCGACCTTGTATTCGGTCGCCAAACGTTGCGCCACGATTTCAAATTGCAATTGACCGACAGCGCCCAACATCAAATTGCCGAATTCGCCTTCGAAAACCTGAATAGCGCCTTCTTCGCCGAGCTCCTTCAAGCCCTGCTGCAATTGCTTGCCTTTCAACGGATCTCTGGCACGAGCCGAACGGAAAAGTTCGGGAGCAAAGTACGGGATACCCGTAAAACCCAACTGTTCGCCTTCGGTCAGGGTGTCTCCGATATGCAGTTGCCCGTGATTGTAAATACCGATGATGTCTCCCGCATAAGCCTCTTGCATGTGTACGCGCTCATTGGCCATAAAGGTCAGGGCATTGGCAATTTTCATTTCACGCTTTTCGCGCACGTGCTGCACCTTCATGCCCGGCGTATAGCAACCGGAGCAAACGCGGAAAAAAGCGATGCGGTCGCGATGTCGCGGATCCATATTGGCCTGAATCTTGAACACGAATCCGGTAAAGGGTTCTTCTAGCGGCTCGACGCTGCGGGAGCCCGCATCGCGCTTTTGCGGTTCGGGGGCCCAATCGACCAATGCTTCCAAAACGTCTTTGACGCCAAAGTTGTTCACGCCCGAACCGAAGAACACCGGAGATTGCTGCCCGGCCAAGAAGGACTCAAGATCAAAAGGCTCCGTTGCCCCTTGCACCAACTCGACGGATTCGCGCACCGGTCCCATTTCCATCGGGAAAAGTTCATCCAGACGCGGATTATCCAATCCTTCAATGCACTCCGTATCGTCGGCCACCTTTTCGGTACCCGGAGCAAAACGCACCAAGCGGTTCTTCATCAAAGAGAAAACGCCACGGAAGGTCTTGCCCATACCGATCGGCCAAGTGATGGGAACACACTGAAGCTTCAGGACCGACTCGATTTCTCCCAACAAATCCAAGGGATCGCGCACTTCTCGGTCAAGCTTGTTGATAAATGTAATGATCGGCGTATTGCGCATACGGCAAACATTCAAAAGCTTGATCGTTTGGGCTTCCACGCCCTTGGCGGCGTCAATGACCATAACGGCAGCGTCCACTGCCGTCAACACGCGATAGGTGTCTTCGGAAAAGTCTTCATGCCCCGGGGTGTCGAGCAAATTGATGATATGGTCGCGATACTCGAACTGCATCACGGAACTCGTCACGGAAATACCGCGTTGCTTTTCCACTTCCATCCAGTCGCTCGTCGCATGGCGGCTGGCCTTACGCCCCTTGACGGCACCGGCCATCTGAATGGCTCCGCCGAAAAGCAACAACTTTTCGGTCAAAGTCGTTTTACCGGCGTCAGGGTGGGAAATGATGGCAAACGTGCGACGACGCTTGACTTCTCTTTGTATGGCTTGTTTGGACATGTTCTTTTTAAACTTGCCCGACGCTTCGGGTCGGGAATGAATAATGTCGCAGAGCTTGCCGACGGTAACCGAACGCTTTCGAAGTTCCGTTTTCCTCTGCGAGGACAATCTTTTGCAAAGGGCGTATTTTCGCCCATTTTCGCCGATCTTTCCACTTGAAGAAACCAAAAAAGCCTGCTTTTTCAAGCAGTTGCAAATTCTCGACGTTTTTTCTCGTTACAATTTCTCACCGAGCGTGCTCAAAGGATCTCTTTGTCATTTTTCCAACCTTGAGTGCGAAAATTTTGGAGAAAAGCAAAATGAGTTACTTCCCGACTTGGAAACTCAAAACGGACGGCATCATCGGACCGGACGAACGACTTCCCGGCGGTCAGATGGTGGCTTTGGGCTTGCAGCATGTCGTTGCAATGTTCGGTTCGACCATTCTGGCGCCCCTATTGATGGGTTTTGACCCCAACGTGGCGGTTTTGATGAGCGGTATCGGTACGATACTTTTCTTTTTAATCGTCGGAGGTCGTGTTCCGAGTTATCTCGGCAGCTCTTTTGCCTTTATCGGTGTTGTCATCGCCGCCACGGGCTATGCGGCAGGTTCGGGTGCCAATGGCAACATTCCCGTCGCTCTAGGCGGCATCATCTGTTGCGGTATCGTCTATGCCGTCGTCGGTTTGATCGTGATGTATACGGGCGTTCAGTGGGTTGAAAAACTGATGCCTCCGGTCGTCACCGGCGCCGTTGTGGCCGTGATCGGTTTGAACTTGGCTCCGACGGCGGTACGCAGCGTCGGCGCCGATACGTTCGATGCCTGGATGGCTGTCGTTACCGTATTGTGCGTGGGCGGCGTTGCCGTCTATACGCGCGGACTTTTGCAAAAGTTGTTGATTTTAGTCGGCTTGCTTTTAAGCTACTTCATCTATTTTGTGCTCGCCAACCTCATGGGTTACGGCAAACCCATTAACTTTGAAATCGTCGCCAACGCTCAGTGGCTGGGTTTGCCTAGCTTTCAGTCGCCGGTATTCGACCCCAACGCCATCGTCTTGATCGTGCCGGTGGTCATTATTTTGATTGCCGAAAACTTGGGCCACATCAAAGCCGTCACTGCCATGACGGGACGCAATCTCGACCCTTATATGGGGCGCGCTTTCTTAGGCGACGGTTTGGCCACAATTTTGGCCGGTAGCGTCGGCGGTACGGGTGTGACGACCTACGGTGAAAACATCGGCGTGATGGCTGCCAACCGCGTCTACTCCACGTTACTGTTTGTCGTCGCCGCCTGCTTTGCCATCGTTCTGGGCTTCTCGCCCAAGTTCGGTGCCGTCATTCAGACGATTCCGCAGGCCATTTTGGGCGGTACGTCCATCGTAGTGTTCGGCTTGATCGCCGTGGCCGGAGCCCGCATCTGGGTTGTCAATCAGGTCGACTTCGGCCAGAACCGCAACCTGATCGTAGCTGCCGTGACATTGATTTTGGGCGGCGGCGACTTCACGCTCAACATCGGCGGCTTTACCTTGGGCGGTATCGGTACCGCCACGTTCGGTGCCATTTTGCTCAATGCCATTATGAGTTACGGCGAGCGCCGTTAACCTCCGGTGGCATTTCGCCCGATAAAATTCAGCCCCGAAAGCTTTGCAGCTTCGGGGCTGAATTGTTTGAGGTAGAGAAGATTCAAACGATTAACGCGCGATCTTTTCCAAAACCGGCTCCGTCACATCCTTCAAACCCAACAACAACAAGCTCGTCATAAAGGCCAACTGAGGTCCCTGATAACTGTCGGTCGGATCCCACCATTCCTTGACGTTGTGGTTGTAGCCTTCGGTACCGCCACCGCCCAACGTGGTCGCGGGCACCTTGCAATTGATGGCAATGTTGTGATCGGTGGAAGCCACATCGTACTTCTTGAGCTCGATGCCGACGGCCTTCATTGCAGCACGAGATGCCTGCAAAACGCTCACGTCGTCGGACTGCTGCCCGCCCGGACGATGTCCGATGGGTTCGAGCGTCAACTTCACGGCCTGTTCGCCTTCGGCCCCCCAACGAGCATTTTCTTCACGACAGGCTTCTTCAAACAAGGGCAGAAGCTTGGCTTCGATTTCATCAAGTTCCTTAGCACCGGCACTACGCATATCCAATTCCATTTCGCAATGCGCGGCGATGGAGTTCACGGTGGTGCCGCCCGAAATCGTGCCGCACGTATACGTCGTCTTGGGATCGGCGCACGGAACGACGTCGCCCACCTTGGCAATGGCGCGCCCCATGGCATGAATGGCAGAAGGAAGACCGAAATTCTTCCAAGAGTGGCCGCCGGGGCCGTCGAAATGCACGCGGTAGCGCTTGGAGCCGGTTGCAGCCGAAAGCAAACGCGTCACGTCGGCACCGTCAACCGAAATAAAGCCGTCGACAGGCAGACCGGACTTGTGGAACAAGTACTTGGAACCGCGCAAATCGCCGTTGCCTTCTTCGCCGACCGTGCAAACAAAGTACAGGTCGCCCACGGTCTGGATGTCAAATTCCTGCATCGTACGCAACACCTGCAAAATCACAGCCAAGCCGCGTGCGTCGTCGCTGATGCCGGGGCCGTGAAACACGCCGTCGATTTCCTTAACCTTTACGTCGGTGCCTGCCGGAAAAACCGTATCCTGATGAGCGCCCAAAACCAACAACGGCCCGTTGCCGGTTCCGCGACGGATGGCGATGACATTACCCTCAGGATCCATTGTCACGTCGGTCAAGCCCAGAGCCTTGAAACGTTCGATCAAGTTCAAACCGCGTTCTTTTTCATGGAAAGGCGGGGCTTCGACTTCGGTAATGGCGATCTGATCGGCGATGGTCACCTTTTCGTCACGCACGATGGCTTGAAGTGCCGCTTT
Organism: uncultured Sutterella sp.; assembly: GCA_937995395.1. Lineage (GTDB taxonomy): Bacteria > Pseudomonadota > Gammaproteobacteria > Burkholderiales > Burkholderiaceae_F > Duodenibacillus. The sequence goes on from CALKKK010000110.1 coordinate 29,550, forward strand.
GACAACTTCCTGTTCACTTAATTTTTGTGCACGTTCGGTCACGTCTGCGTGAACGGGCGGCAACAACTTGGGATCTGCCATGGGAAGACTCCTCAGAAATTTGTTAATGGTTTAGCCTGCTTACTCTAGCGCACTTTTACGTACTTTTCCTTAGTTTTTTCATTTTTTGAGAAAAACAAAAGCGCCGACACGGCATTTGCACATCAGAAAGGCAAATTCGTCTCGGCGCTTTGCGTCGTGAAAAGCAACGGATTAGCGCTTGAGTTTCAATCCGGCAAAGGCTGCCGCCATGCTTGAAGCGGGCGCGGCCGTCGACTTTTTAAGCATTGGCTTTTTCACGTCGCGTTGCGCGTTGTTCGTGCGCTCGGCAGTGCGTTCTACGCTCTTGGCCTGACTTCTCATCGACAAAGAGATTCTCTTTCGGGCCACGTCCACGTCCTGCACACGCACGCGCACAATATCGCCCACCTTGACCACATCTCTGGGGTCTTTGACGAAGCGATCGGCCAGCTCTGAAACATGCACCAAGCCGTCCTGATGCACGCCGATGTCGACAAATGCACCGAAAGCGGCCACATTGCTCACGACGCCCTCGAGCACCATGCCCGGCACCAGATCGGAGACTTCGTGTACGGACTCTTCGAATTTTGCCGTCTTGAATTCCGGTCGCGGATCGCGGCCGGGCTTTTCCAACTCCGCCAAAATATCCTGAACCGTCGGCACGCCGAATTTTTCATCGGTGAAGTCGCGCGCATTGAGTTTGGAGAGCACCGCTCGATTGCCGATCAAATCTTTGACGGACAAACCGGTCTTGGCAACAATGCGTTCAACCACAGGATAAGACTCCGGATGCACGGCCGAAGCGTCCAAAGGATTGGCACCTTGCGGAATACGTAAAAAACCTGCCGCCTGTTCGTAAGTCTTAGGCCCCAAACGCGGCACGGCCAACAAAACCGTACGATCGGCAAAAGCCCCATTGGCATCTCGATAGGCAACGATGGCTTTGGCCTGTGTGGCACTTAAACCTGCCACACGTTGCAAAAGAGCGGCAGAAGCCGTATTGACATCCACACCCACGGCATTGACGCAGTCTTCGACCACGGCATCCAATTTCCTGGCCAGTTCGGTCTGATTCACATCGTGCTGATACTGTCCCACTCCGATTGCCTTGGGATCGATTTTGACCAATTCGGCCAAAGGATCCTGCAAACGGCGGGCAATCGAAACCGCTCCGCGGTAGCTGACGTCCAGATCGGGAAGTTCTGCCGCTGCGGCGGCAGATGCCGAATAAACGGAAGCGCCGGCTTCGCTCACGACAACCTTGGTCAAATTCAATTCGGGGTGACGCGCAATCAAGTCGGCTGCCAAACGATCGGTTTCTCGACTTGCCGTACCGTTGCCGATGGAGATCAGGCCTGCTTTGTGTTTTGCTGCCAAACGCGCCAAAACGGAAATGGAACCTTCCCAATCTCTGCGCGGTTCATGCGGATAAATCACAGTCGTATCCAAAACGGCACCCGTCGAAGAAATCACCGCAACCTTCACACCGGTTCGAATGCCGGGATCCAAACCGATCACGCCTTTATGGCCGGCCGGAGCCGCCAACAACAAATCTTTAAGATTGGTGCCGAACACGCCGATGGCTTCGAGTTGCGCGGCATCGCGAACGCGGGAAAAAAGTTCCGTTTCCAGGTTGCTCATGCACTTGACGCGCCACGTCCAACGCACGACGTTGGCCAACCACGTATCGGCGGGTCTGCCCAAATTCTTCACGCCCACAAAGTCGGCAATGCGACTTTGGCAAGGATGTACCGGCAAAGCTTCCTCATCTTCACTCAGAAGCATTTTAAGTGTCAACACGCCCTCTTGACGACCGCGGAAAACAGCCAATGCACGGTGAGACGGAATGGCATCCAAAGCTTCGTCGTAATCGAAATAATCGCGATACTTGGCGGCATCGGGCAAGTCTTTCTGTTCCGGCACGACTTCGCTGACCAAATAAGCGTTTTTCCACAAGAATTCGCGCAACATTTCCAACATGTCGGCATTTTCCGCAAACTTTTCGGCCAAAATATCGCGTGCCCCATCCAGGGCTGCCTTGGTATCGGCCACTCCTTTATCGGCATTGACAAAGCCGGCCGCCACCGTTTCGGGATCTTGTGTCGGATCGTCAAAAAGCGTTTGCGCCAAGGGTTCGAGCCCGGCTTCTTTGGCCACTTGCGCACGGCTTCTGCGCTTGGGCTTATAGGGCAAATACAAATCTTCCAAGCGCTGCTTGGTATCGGCTTCGTTGATCTGCTTTTCCAACTCTTCGGTCAGTTTGCCCGATTCGGTCAAGGCCGCCAAAATAGCGGCGCGGCGATCTTCGAGCTCGCGCTCGTAAATCAATTGTTCTTCGAGATTGCGCAATTGCGTATCGTCGAGCCCACCCGTGACTTCTTTACGGTAACGCGCAATAAAAGGAACCGTGGCACCTTCGTCGAGAAGCTTGACGGCGGCAACCACCTGATCGGCACGCGCACCGATAGCCTGGGCAATATGACGCGCAATACGCGCCTCAACGGCTAAAGAAATTTCAGTCATTGAATTTACTTTTAAAACAGAAAAAAGGATTTAAGCGCAGTAGCGCTCCAAGATACGACGCACGATATCGCGATCTTTCATCAACCACGCCTTTTCACGCAGTCCTTGAATTTGGCGATTGTCGCTGACGCCGGGAATCGGGCTTTCCGAATAAGAAAAGCGAAGATAAAACTCGCGCTCGTTTTCCACCAGATCGACGTCAAAACGCGAAGGCGGAATCGTCCCCTGCGCCGGCACCAATGTCGTCATACGGGGTTTGGATAGTTCGATGACATCGACGATTTTGGTGCTGCCAAACACCAGCTCTCGCTCCAAACGCAACGCCGTATCGCCGGCAATTTCCGTAGCGGTGCTGTGCGTCATCGTTTCGATAAATTCTTGCGGCTTGCGAGCAAAATCCTCAAGCGCACGCCAAACGATATCGGCAGTCAAGCCCGCGTCGCGGTAGATGCTCAAGTCAATATCGTGCTGATACACAATTGCGATGTCGGCCATAGGTCTGATTCAAAAAATGAAAAAATTCCAAAAGTACCTGTCAAAGGCGAAACTTCTCCAAGTACTTTCTTGTCGAGCGGGCTATTTTAGCGATTTCGAAAGCTTTTTTACGTCTTCTTGGCCGTCGTATGATCGGCCGCCTGCAGACGCTTTTCCAACCATTGACTGTAACGGCTCATCGCCAAACTACTGAAGAAGTAGATGGCCGCAACGAAAATATAGCCTTCGCGGAAAAAGTCCCTCCATTGCGCATCGCCCAAAGCCAACTGCAAGCTGCCGGTCAAGTCGAACATGGAAACGACCGTCACCAAAGAGGTGTCCATGAAAGTCGACAGCAAGTTATTGACAAACGACGGAATCACGGCCACCAGCGCCTGCGGCAAAATGACCGAAACATACTTTTGTACCGTGGACAATCCCAAAGAGTCGGCCGCCAAGAATTGGCCCTTTTGCACGGTTTGCAGACCGCCGCGAACGGTTTCGGCCATATAGGCTGCCTGAAACAGGATAATGCCGCCCGTGACGCGCCAAAACGGATCGATACGAATGCCGCTCGGCAACAGCAACGGAAAAACGAAACTGGCAACAAACAATACCGTAATCAAGGGCACGCCGCGCACAAGCTCGATGTAGCCGGTACATAAAAACCTTGTTACCGGCAACTGACTGCGACGTCCCAGAGCCAAAAGGATACCGATAGGCGTTGAGACGGCCATACCCAACAGCGTGAGAATGACCGTCAACGGCAATCCGCCCCAACTGTCGGTATCGACTTTCGACAGTCCCAATACGCCGCCGTACATCAAGACGAAAAAGACGGCGAAAGAGATAATCCACCCCCACATCAAAATCGTCTTGCCTTTGCGATTCCAAAAGCGCGGCATAGCAGTCACAAAAAGCATGCCGACAATGGCAATCGTCGCCAGTGCCGGGCGCCATTGTTCGGCATAAGGAAAGCGCCCGAAAATCACTAAACGCCACTTTTCGGTCACAAAGCCCCAACAAGCGCCGCTGGCTTCATAACAGGCATTGGAGTCGGCGCGAAAGACCGCATTAACCACACCCCAGTCCAAAAGGTAAGCCAAAATCACCGCCATGAAAAAAACGGCAACCACGGTCACACCGGTGGCAAAACTCGAATAGAAAAACTTCTCGCGAACACGATCGAAGAAGGTCGGATTGATCGGATTTTTGCTTTGAATCATCTCCATATCCTCCTTCGATTAACGGGGCGCACGCATCACGCGCGCATTCAAGCCGTTCATCACCAAGCTGATGATCAGGTTCAAGACCAAATAAACAGCCATAATGATCACAATGGCCTCGAGCGCCTGGCCGGTGACGTTAATCGTGGAATTGCCCACGGCAACCAAGTCGGGATAACCGATCACGACGGCCAGAGACGAATTCTTCGTCAAATTCATAAATTGGCTCGTCAAAGGCGGGATGGCCAATCGCATCGACTGCGGGAAAATGATGTAGCTAATCACCTGCACCTTGGTCAGTCCCAAAGCGGCACCGGCATTCCACTGCCCATGGGAAACGGCCAAAACGCCGGCACGCACGATTTCGGCAATCGCCGCTGACGTAAACATCGTCAGTCCCAACCACAAGGCCAAAAATTCGGGCGACAAAGCCGCACCGCCCTCAATGGCAAAACCTGCCACATGGGGCTTGTCCCAACCGCTGACCAAACCGCAAATGACCCAAACGATCAAACCGATCAGAATACCCGCACCCAAGCCTGCCAAAGCGGCCACCAAGTCGGTGACGCGCCTACGCCAGATTTCTCTGACCAAAAGTGCCGTCAAAATACCGGCCACAACGGCAAACAAAAACGACAATGCCGTTTGATGCGGCACGGCAACCTGCAAACCCGCTTTGCTCAATAGCGCCCAGGATCCCATGTGCAAGGGTTCGGTACTCATCGGCAACAATTCCGTAATCACCATGTAGACGGCAAAAAGTTGAATAATGAGCGGAATATTGCGATAGAACTCGACGTGTGCGGTGCCTAAAAATTTGAGGACGGGATGTTCAGCCAGACGCATCAAACCCACGACGACGCCCAAAATCATGGCCGAGGCGATAGCGCACAAGGACACGCGTACCGTATTGAGCATACCGTTGATGAAAGCCTTTAAAACACTCTCGGTGGAATTAAACGGGATAATGGCCTCACCGATATCGAATCCTGCCGCCCCTTGCAAGAAACCGAAACCGGAACGAATGTTTCGCTCAGTCAAATTGTCACTGACGTTAGCGGCTAAAACCCAAAACAGAGCAACCACAAGCGCTATGACCAGTGCCTGTGCCGTCCACTGAACGCGTCTGCGCGCGCTTTCTCTGCGCCTGAATGCATCGTCTCCGAATTCCGAGACGTCGAGGCGATTTTCCTGTGACAATTGACTCTCCCTGTCGGCCGCTTGGGCATATTGGTTTGCAACCGAAAATTATATGCTTGTCGAAATCGTTTAAAAAAATAAAAAACCGCGTGCTTGCCCGAACTTCGGATGACAGCAAGCACACGGTCTGTTCAACGGGCAAGACCCGCAAAGTCATGCCCCTATGACAAAGCCCGAATTAACGAATGGGCGGAGCGTACATGATGCCGCCCTGCGTCCAAAGATTATTCAAGCCGCGCGGCAAGTTCAAAGAGGTGTTCGGACCGAAGTTGGCCGTCCAGCTTTCGCCGTAGTTGCCGACTTGCTTGATGATGCGATAGCTCCATTCCTTGTCCAAACCGAGAAGCTTGCCGGTATCGTCACCCGTACCCACCAAACGCATCACCTGCGGGCTCTTGCTTGTGGCGCGCATTTCGTCGACATTGGCCTTGGTCAAGCCGCTTTCTTCGGCTTCCAGAAGCGTATAGAACGACCAGCGTACGATCTGGAACCATTCGTCATCGCCACGACGTACGGACGGACCCAAGGGTTCCTTGGAAATCGTTTCGGGCAAAATCACAAAGTCTTGCGGATTGCGAGCGCGCGTACGGGCGCCGGCCAAGTCGCTCATATCGGTCGTGTAAACCTGACAGCGGCCGGACAAAAATGCGCTTTGCGTGGCTTCGGTCGTATCGAACATCACCGGCTTGTACTTCATGTTGTTGGCGGCAAAATAATCGGCCAACGTTTGCACCGAGCTCGTACCGGACTGCAAACACACGGTCGCACCGTTCAATTGCTTGGCGCTCGTTACACCCAACTTCTTGGGAACCATAAAGCCCTGACCGTCGTAGTAGCTGATGGCGGCAAAAACGGCACCCAAAGAAGCGTCGCGCGTCAGCGTCCAGGTTGTATTGCGAGCCAACATGTCGATTTCGCCGGACTGCAAAGCGGTGAATCGTTGCGGGGAAGACAACGGCACGAATTTGACTTTCTGAGCATCTCCGAGAACAGCTGCAGCAACGGCACGACACGTATCGACGTCCAAACCGGTCCACTCGCCTTTGCTGTCGGCGTGGGAGAAACCGGGGGCGGCGGTATTGACACCGCAAATCACCTGACCGCGAGCCTTCACGGCATCGAGCACCGCACCGGCCTGTACGGAAAGCGACATGGCAGCCAAACCGACGGCTACCCCAATGGCCTTAATGTTCATAAAAATGCTCCGAAAAATGACACCCGTATACGGGCGAACTCACCAATATTGTTATCGTTGTCGGCTGTTCAAAGATTCACCCTTCGACTTGTCCAGCCAAGAAGAAGGTATGCTCATCGAATTCCGGCGTCTGTCAAGCGCAAGCTAAGGACATCACCCCGATTGCGGACTTCGGAAAGTCTATCGAAAAAGCCGCTTCATCCTCAATATTGCGAAACTTTCGATTGGCATTCATCAAGCCGATTGAGTGATTTTCCTCATAGTTTCGCTTCCCGTCGCTCGTATTTCTTTTCGATTCGGGGCGATAAGCTCGGCCGCATATAATAGGGTATTGATGATTTTTCGGACTTTTTTATGAATGTCACCGGTCAAATTATTTCGTTACTTCTTCTGATCGTCATCGGCGGCTTTTTCTCTTTTGCGGAAATCAGCCTTGCCGCCGCCAGCAAAATTCGTTTGAGCGCCATGGCCGAACAAGGCAACGCCGGCGCACAACGCGCTCTTCGCGTCAAAGACAATCCCGGACGTTACTTTTCTCTTATCCAAATCGGCAACAATATGGTGGCCATTTTGGGCGGTATCGTGGGCGAGTCGGTTTTTTCGCCCTACTTTGCTTGGGCCTACTCCTTTGTTTTAAGCCCGCAAGCCTCGGTCACCGCCGGCTTTATCACCTCTTTTTTGCTGATCACATTGGCTTTCGTGATTTTTGCCGATCTTTTCCCCAAGCGTCTTTCGATGAATCATGCCGAAAAGAACGCTGCGTTTTGCACGGCTCCGATGGCTTTTTTGGGCAAACTTCTCTCGCCCTTTGTTTGGGGCCTTGAAATCATCACCAATACGCTTTTGAAAATTTTGGGAGTTCCTCTCAAACCCCACAGCAAAATCACGTCCGACGACATCTTGGCAACGGTTGTCGCGGGGGCTGACGCCGGCGTCATCGCCCCGGGAGAACAAGCACTCATTGAAAACGTTTTCAATCTCGATCATCGTCCCGTTTCGACGGCCATGACCGCACGCGAATCCGTCATTTACCTCACGCTTGACGACACCGACAAGGACATCCGTCGAAAAATCGACGGCACGCCCCACAGCAACTTCTTGGTGTGCGACGGCGATATCGACCATGTCGTAGGGTTTATTTCCAGCAAAGACATCGTGCACCGCCTATTGGAAGGCAAACCTTTGACGGCTTGCGCGCAGGAACAGTTGAATCCGGCGCAGTTCGTTCCCGACACCTTGACACTTTCCGAAATCCTGGACGTCTTCCAGCGCACGCGCACGGACTTTGCAGTCGTTTTAAACGAATATGCGCTTGTCGTCGGTATCGTGACCTTAAACGACGTGATGAGCACCGTCATGGGCGAATTGGTTTTAACTCCCGAAGAGTCGCAAATCGTTCAACGCGACGAAACGAGTTGGCTCGTCGACGGCTCTACACCCGTAATCGACCTTATCAGTACATTGGATATCGACGAGTTGCCCGGATCCAAAAACTATGAAACTGTTGCAGGCTTCATGATGTACATGTTGCGCAAAATTCCCAAGCGCACCGACTCCATCTCTTGTGCCGGCTACGTTTTTGAAGTCATCGACGTCGACGCTAACAAAGTCGACCAAGTACTGGTCACAAAGAAAGCAAAAACTGAAAAAAGTTAATCAAAGTGTTACAAAACCGAGCGTTTTGACGATCTCGTAAGGAATACGAAAGATTCGGAGCGTACTTTTCGCATTACGAACAGTCATTTGATTGTTGTTGTTCATCAGATCTCAAAAATTGATTGCGCACTGCCGTTTGACGGCGGTGCGCTTTTTTTCATAGTTTTCGGCAGCGCCCAAAAAATATCCGCCCGAACAAAGCTCTGGGCGGATATGCGTGACTTCGATTTTTTCGAGACTTATTTTTTCGCAGCCGCAGTCTTTCTGACTGTCGTTTTGCGAACCGTCTTGGTTTCTCCGGCCTGATCGGCGGGAGCTGCCGGCACTCGGTCCTGGAATTCGAAGCCGACCTTACCGGTCTTTTTATTCAACACCAGATAAGCCTTGAACTTGCGATGGGTTCGATTGGAAACGAAATTTTCCAACAAATCGGTCTTACCTTCGTCAATCAACTTTTGGAACTGTTCGACGCTGATTTCCTGCTGCAAAATCGTTTTGCCGGTTCTGAAGTCGCAAGTGCGCGTACCCTGCGTGTGTTCGCAGAAGTAAGAGCTTCCCATCAACACCTTGCCGCCGCATTTGGGGCACTTGCCGACCACAGGCAAAGCCGACAGATCCTGCGTATCGTCGTCAGCTTTGTTATCTTCGCCGAAATCGAACTCGAGACGATACTCGTCATTGAGTTTCAATTCTGCTGCAAAGGGACGACCGAGCTTGCTAATAAAGCCGCTCAACGGCCCGATTCTGCCTTTGGTTAAAAGCTCTTCGACTTCTTCGACTTCAAAGGTTCTGCCGCCGGGATGCTTGCCGATGCTAAAGTCGCAACCGTTGCGAGTGCAAGCATAGCGACGGTAATTTTCCACCACTTCGCCGCCGCACTTGGGGCAACGGGCGGTCAAATGTGCCGGATTTTCAATAACCACCGTATTGCCCTCATAGCTCTTGGCCTGTTCGACAATGTGCGTGGTCATCTCGCGAATTTCCTGCATAAATGCCGCACGCGTCAACTGCCCCTTTTCGATCAAGCTGAGTTTGTGCTCCCATTCGCCGGTCAACTTCGGATCGGACAACACGCCGATTTTCAAGCCTTCCAACAAACTGAAAAGTTGATGTGCCTTGGCCGTCGGACACAAATCGCGACCTTCGCGACGCATGTAGTTCTGATCGATCAGGTTTTCGATAATGGCAGCACGCGTTGCAGGCGTTCCCAAACCTTTTTCGGCCATTGCTTCGCGCAACTCGTCGTCATCGACCAGTTTGCCCGCACCTTCCATTGCCGACAACAACGTGGCTTCGTTAAAACGCACGGGAGGCTTGGTTTGCTGTTTGCTCGAAGCAATATCAGCCACATCGGCCGTTTTGGCACCGTTAAGCGCCACAAGCGCATCTTCACCCACGGCTGCACGACCGTAAATGGCCATCCAACCGGGAACCGCCAAGACCTTGCCTTCGGTTTTGAAGTGATCCTGACCGGCAATGGAAATGCGCGTCGTCACATCAAACTGAGCGGCAGGGAAAAACACTGCCATAAAGCGCTTGACCACCAAATCGTAAATTTTAACTTCGGCCTCGCTCAGTACACTTTTGACCGGTTGCAACGTCGGAATAATGGCAAAGTGATCGCTGATCTTGGAATTGTCGAAAATTCGACGATTGGGCTTGACCCAATTGCTGTCCAAAATATTTTGGGCAAACGGCTGATAAGCGTGAGTTTCCGTCAGCATCGACAAAGTCGAGCGACACGTATCCAAGTAGTCTTCGGGCAAAGCGCGCGAATCCGTACGCGGATAAGTCAAAACCTTGTGCTTTTCATACAAGGCTTGGGCAAGAGACAAAGTCGTCTTGGCTGAAAAACCGAACTTGTTGTTGGCTTCGCGCTGCAAACTCGTCAAATCGAACAACTGAGGCGAAAATTGCGACGTGCGTTTGCTGGTTTCTTCCACCGTAGCCTTTTGATCGCAACAACGTTCGACGATGTTTTTTGCGGCAGCTTCGTCAAAAATGCGTTCCGCACGCAATTGAGGCTCGTTGGCATTTTTCTTAAATTTCGGATCGAACCAACGGCCTTCGTAAACACCGCCGTCGGGCAACTCGAAAGTCGCTTTGACTTCCCAATAATCTTTGGGACGGAATGCGCGAATTTCGTTTTCTCGACGCACCACAATCGCCAAGGTCGGCGTTTGTACGCGCCCCACGGTCGTTAAGAAAAAGCCGCCGTCCAAGCTGTTAAATGCCGTCATGGCACGGGTACCGTTAATACCCACCAACCAGTCGGCCTCGGAACGGCTCTTGGCCGCATCGGCCAACGTCTGCATTTCTTCATCGGTACGCAAATGCGCCATTGCGTCGCGAATGGCCGCCGGCGTCATGGACTGCAACCACAAACGCTTGATTTCTTTTTTGGATTTGACGGCCTGCATGATGTAGCGGAAGATCAACTCGCCTTCGCGTCCCGCGTCACATGCGTTGACGACAACGTCCACGTCCTTGCGACGAATCAGTTTGCCGAGATTCTTGAGCTTTTCCCCGCTTCGAGCAATGGGCTTTAAATCAAACGTCGGGGGCAATACCGGCAAATGTGCAAACGTCCACTTGCCGCGCTTGACCTCATACTCTTCCGGACAAGCCAACTCAAGCAAATGCCCCAAGGCATTTGCCACAATGTATTCATCGCCTTCATAGTAATCGCCCGTTTTTTTCAATTTACCAATCACTTTGGCGATATCGGTTGCTACCGACGGCTTTTCCGCAATAATCAAGGTCTTCATTTAAAGTTCTACCGTCAAAATAAACAGAAGCACAGGTTCCCTTTTTTAGGTTAAGGCGAGATACTATTGTTTGTCGATCCCGTTGACAAGGGTTAAAACAACTTTTTTTGACTTTTTCCATCAATCTAGGATATCGGAAACCGACTCGACAAGCTGTGCACCCTGCTTGAGAAGATACAAATTTCCTTTGTACAGAGGTGAATGAATCGAGCCCGGAACCGCATAGACATCGCGCCCGAGTTCGGCTGCCGCTCGGGCCGCCGCCAACGTCGGAGACCCGATTTGTGCCTGGACGGACAAAAGTTTGGGAGAAAGGCTTGCCATCAACTCCAATTGACTTGTACGGTACTGTTGATCGAATACGGTGGTCGGCGGCAGAGCCGAAACGATCAAGCCTCTGTGAGCAATTTCCACAAACAAATCTCGATTTTCTTTGGGATACAGTCTGTCGGGACCCGTCGACTGCACCACAATCGTGTCTGCCGTCCCGTCCAAAGCCCCTTTTGCAGCCGACGTTTCGATTCCCGAAGCCAACCCCGTGACGACCGCTTGCCCCTTTTGCGTCAGGGCGCGCGCAAAGTCCTGCGCGTTCAGAATCCCCTCGGCATCGGGGGTCTCGGTTCCGGTAACGGTGATTTTGGGCCGCATCAAAAGCTCGCGTCGTCCTCGAATCCACAAAACGGCCGGAGCTTTGCCTGCTCTTAAAAGTTCTTGCGGATAATCGCTGTCGCTCCAGGTCACAACGTCGGCTTGAGACGTTTTTTCCAACCAGCGGCAAGTTTCGTCAAAAATCGTGCGGTAACGGTCGGAAAAAAGATTTCTTGACATCTCTTCTCCGACAACGGGCACCACAGCTCTTCTTCCGGCGTTTAAAATATCGCCCGGAGAGCCGAAGGTATCCATCAGCTTTTGCAAGGCTTGCGGATCGATGTCAGCTGCGCAGATCATCAGAAAAAGCCAATCGAGTTCTTCTTGAGTTCGTTTTTTCACGTTTACCTCGGTTTCCTTAATCGGGCGGATAGTTTTCGGCACCGCCGTCTTGACGAGCCGACCATATCGGCCGCATACTAGCGCGTTCGTTCATTTTTTTCGCTTTTGCGGAGGTTTTTACCGTGGCACTTTTGCCTATTGTTCAGTATCCCGATCCTCGTCTGGCCATGAAGGCAGCCCCCGTTACGGTCTTTGACGACGAATTAAAGCAATTGGCTGCCGACATGGCCGAGACCATGTACGAAGCACCCGGCGTAGGGCTGGCCGCCACACAGATCGGGCGCAACATCCGCATGGTCGTCATCGATATTTCCGAAGAAAAAAATGCGCTCAAAGTGTTTGTCAACCCCGAAGTCATCGAACACTCCGAAGAACTCAACGAATGCGAAGAAGGTTGCCTGTCGCTTCCGGGCATCTATGAAAAAGTCAAACGACCTGCCCACGTCAAAGTTCGCGCTCAGGATTTGGACGGCAACATCTTTGAAATCGCTTGCGACGAACTTTTAAGCGTATGCGTGCAACACGAAATAGATCATTTGAACGGCACCGTATTTGTCGATCACTTAAGTGCTCTGAAAAAGCAACGCTCGGTTCAAAAACTGGCAAAACGCCGCAAAGAAGAAGCGCGCGCCAAAGCCAAAAAAGAAGCTTAACGAAATCAACTCCCGAAAGATTCCGTCTTCGGGAGTTTTTCCATTGAGAACCGAAAGGATTGAGGCGTCATGACTTTGGAAAATCTCCTTTTGTACATTCCGGTCGCATTTCTCATCGTTGTGATGCCGGGACCGGATTTTGCCATCGTCTCCAAGATTGCATTGACGCAAGGGCGCCTTGCCGGATGCGCTTGCGCCATCGGCGTGGCTTGCGGCATTTTAATTCACACCCTTTTGGCCATTGTCGGCATTTCGGCAGTGGTCGCCCACTCCGTCACACTGTTTTCGACATTGAAATGGATCGGCGCAGCTTATCTTTTTTGGCTCGGCATTCAAGCCATACGCGCTTCTTTTTCCAAAACGAAAGCGGACGCCGTCGATTTTCCTCAGCTACAAACCGTGCCCGAAACAACGCTGTCCAGACTTTGGTTGCAGGGGTTTCTTTGCAACGTCCTCAACCCCAAAGCCGTTTTGTTTTTTCTGACGTTTTTGCCTCAATTCATGACGCCGCACGAGGATCTCACCCCGCAATTTTTAATTTTGGGCGGCATCCTCATGGGCTTTTGTGCCGTTTGGTTCTCGAGTCTGTCGTTTGTTCTGGGCTATATCGGCGAAATATTTAAAAAGCCGAGTTTCCAAAATTGGCTCAATCGCGTCACCGGCGGCATTTTCCTTTTATTCGGATTAAAACTTGCACTGACGCAAACCCCGTAACAAACCCCGAAAGCGTCAACGCACCACATCGCTGTAGCAATGCTCGGCAATGGCCTCGGCAATCTCGTCAAGCTTATTCATCGGCAAATCGTGCCCCATCACATCAATGGCATGCAGTTTGCTGCCTTCGATACATTCGGCGATCTCTTTGCCGGCTTTAAAAGGCAAAAGGGGATCGGCACGCCCGTGAATGACCAATGTCGGCACCATCAGTTGACGCAACTGTTGTCGACGATCGCCGCTGGCTAAAATCGCCATCAATTGGCGTGCTTGAGCCGCTTGAGGCACATTGTTCTTTTTATTGACTGCAATGATTTCGTTTAAGAGCGCATCCGGATAGTCCGACCCTTTGGTGCCGATGCTTTGCATCATTTCCCGATAGTATTTGCGCAAAGACTCTTCATCGAAAGCTTTGGGAGGCTGCAAAACGGCGTAGACCGCCTTCAAGTTGCCCAGCCCCGTACGCGGATTGCCCGTCGCACTCGAAATACAAGTCAATGTAATCGTTCGGTGCGGGGCTTGCGTGGCAAAAACCTGAGCAATCATGCCGCCCATGGAAATACCAGCAATGTGCGCGCGCTCAATGCCCAAAACGTTGAGAAGCTCTTCCACATCGGCTGCCATATCTTCGAGTCGATACTGAGCCGTAACGGTGCCGCCTGCCACATACTTGGCAACGGCGCCGAGCATTTTGGCCATGCTGACTTCTTCGGTAAAAATGGCGCTCGCGCCGCTGTCGCGATTGTCCGGCGTAATGACATACAGCCCCTTTCGCACCAGTCGTTCCAAAAACTCGTACGGCCAAGCCACCGCCGGCATTCCCAACCCCATCAGCAACACCAAAGGCGGCATGTGGGGATCTCCGTATGTGCGATAACTCAAGATGCCTCTTTTTGTCTGAACTTGTTGCATGACAGCTGCTCTCTTTTCGGTAGAACCCTAAAACGTTTTTTACAAATCGGTCGAACGACTGCTTTCGATCCGGATAATTTTATAGCCACTTGCGCCGTGTAACGGTACAATGCAGGCACAAAACTCTTGCCTGTCGATTTCGACAACGGGCGCACATTCTCTTTTTGATTTTAGGATACATACGTTTATGCGCATCGCTTTTGCCGGCACGCCGCCTTTTGCCGCTAATGCTCTGGCCGCTTTAATCGAAGCCGGCCACGATATCGCTCTCGTTTTAACCCAACCCGATCGCCCGAGCGGTCGCGGAATGAAGTTAAAGCCCTCTGCCGTCAAAGAGCTCGCCCTCAAACACAATCTGACCGTCATTACCCCCTTGACGCTGTCGGTCAAACGCAATCCCGAAGAAGCTGAACAAGCCTTAAAGACTTTGGAAGATGCCGATGTCGACGTATTGATTGTTGCCGCCTACGGTTTGATTCTGCCGCAAAGAGCGTTGGACGCCGCCAAAGGGATCGGCCAGACCGGTGAAATCAAAAGCATGAATATCCACGCTTCGATTTTGCCGCGTTGGCGCGGCGCAGCGCCCATTCAACGCGCCATCGTCGCAGGCGATGCGCAAACGGGCGTCACGCTGATGAAAATGGAAGCCGGACTCGATACCGGTCCGATGATCGAAATCGGTACCACTCTCATTTCCGAGACGGATACCACCGTCACACTCACCGACCGACTCGGAGCACTGGGCGCACAAATGGTCGTCGAAGCACTGACGCACCCCGACACGTTAAAGTGCACCGTTCAGCCCACAGATGGCGTGACCTATGCCGAAAAGATTCTCAAATCCGAAAGCGCCGTCGACTGGACGTTGAGTGCTGTTGAAATCGCTCGCAAGGTGCGCGCTTTCAACCCGTTTCCCTTTGTGACGGCCGAACGCAAAGGCGAAGTTTTCAAGATTCGAGAAGCCATGGCCGTCGAAGGTCAAGGAAAACCCGGCGAAGTTCTGATTGCCGATAAAAAGCTCGTCGTCGCATGCGGCGAGGGAGCTCTCGAGTGCACCAAACTGCAAAAGGCCGGCAAACCCGAAATGCCCGTCGCATCCTTTCTGCAATCCTTTGCAATTGTCCAAGGGGAGGTTCTTTCGTGAAAACGGGTTCTTCTCTGGAAAGGGCAATGACATTGGCTGCCCAGGCTCGTACGTTGATGAGCGAGGGCGCTTCTCTGGAAAAAGCACTGTCCGTCGTCTGTCAAAGCGTCAGCCCGGAAGAAAAAGCTGCTTGCCAATCGTTGACCTACACTTCGACACGCCACTTCATGGCTTGTGAAACTTTGATGCGACTGCTGGCCAAACGCGCACCGGCAAAGGACGTGAAATCCCTTTTGTTGGTCGCTTTTGCCGAACTTATCGAAAATCCCGACAAGGCCTATGTCATCGTCAACGAAGCGGTCAAAGCCGTAAAAAATGTGGCACCTGCCGCCTCCGGTTTTGCCAACGCCTGTTTAAGACGCTTGACGCGCGAGCGTACCAAGCTCATGTCGATCGCATCGTCTTCCGACGAAGTTCGCCTTAATGCCCCGCGTTGGTGGATCGAAAAAATGCGTGCTACGCTCGGCGAAACCGAAGCCGATGCCATGATGCGTTTGGCTCGTACTCGTCCTCCGATGATCCTTCGCGTCAACCGCCGTAAAAACACACCTGGCGAATGGATTGCTGCGGCACGCGAAAAAGGCATCCAAGCGCGTCTGCTCGGCGACGAAGCCGTTCTTCTGACCGAGGCAATGCCGGTGTCCGACGTACCGGGCTTTGCCGAGGGACTTGTCAGCGTTCAGGACGCCGGAGCACAGCTCGCCGCTCAATTTGCACAACCCAAGTCGGGAGAAACAATTCTCGACGCTTGTGCCGCTCCCGGAGGCAAGACGGCGCATTTGTTGGAATTGGCCGATTGCCGGGTCACGGCTCTTGAAATCGATGCCGTGCGCGCCCGACGCATTCATGAAAATTTGACCCGTTTGGGATTGAGCGCCGAGGTGAAAACGGCCGACGCCGCCAAATCGGACTCCTGGTGGGATAAAACGCTTTTCGACACGATTCTGTTGGATGCTCCGTGCACGGCCAGCGGTATCGTTCGCCGTCATCCCGACATCGTCTTTTCCCGTCGACCGCAAGATATTCGTGCGCTCGCATTACAACAGAAAAAACTGCTGGAAACACTTTGGCCCCTCTTAAAGGTTGGCGGAAAACTCGTCTATGTCGTATGCTCGGTATTCGAGGAGGAGGGAAAAGCACAAATCGAAGCGTTTTTGTCAAAACACTCCGATGCAAAAGCGGTTTCGCCCAAACAAGACATTCCTTCTTTGTTAACTTTAACTCCGTGCGAAGCGTCCGAAAAGGAATATCCCGGAATTTATGACACGCACGACGGTTTTTTCTACGCTGTACTCTTGAAGAATTGATTCGGACATGATCTCGCGCCGTACGCTTTGTGGAGCCATTGCCACCGTCCCCGTTTTGGCGACGGTGCCCGGTGTCGTGCGCGCCGCGGACAACGACATTGTCCTGATGCAGTCCGAAATCACCAGACATGCTTCCGGATTTCAATTGTCCGCCGTTTGGGAATTCGATTTGGCCAATACGCTCATCGAAAGTCTTCATCGCGGTATTGCGCTTTATTTCGTCTGCAATTTCCGGTTGCAAAGACAGCGTTGGTATTGGTTTGACAAAGACTTGTCCGACGTCGAACTCGTTCAGCGCATCAGCTTCAGCCCGCTGTCTCGCACCTATCGTCTGTCGCGCGGCGGCCTGTCGCAAACGTTCGATTCGCTGGATCAAGCGCTCTCGCTCGTCAAACACATCCGAGAGTGGCCTGTCATTGACCTGTCGTTTGAAAAAGACTTGGACGACTTGGATGCCGAGGTGCGTATGCGTCTGGATGCAAGTCGTCTGCCCAAACCGTTGCAGGTCACGATCGGCGGTAATTCCGATTGGAATTTGGACAGCGACTGGCTTACGGTCTCCTTGCCGCGTATCGAATAAGGTCGTTACTCGTGTCCAAGTGGCTTCGAATTTCCTTTTATCTCATCGCCGTAGCCGGCGTGGCGCTTCTGATTGCCCTTGCCGCAGGCGGCGCAAATTCGTCGGACTTTGAGCGTTATTTCCCTGTTTTGTTGATTGTCAACATTTTTGCAACGCTCTCGCTTTTCATTTTTATCGTGGCCATCGTTTTTCGCATGGTCAAACGCCTGAAAAACGGCGTCTACGGCTCGCGCATGACGGCAACGCTTGCCTTGGTTTTGGCCGTTTCTGCCATTGTTCCCTGTCTGTTGATCTATCTGGTATCGAGTCAATTTATCGGTCGCTCGATCGACTCTTGGTTTGATGTGCGAATCGAAGAGGCCCTTGACTCCGGCGTGGCACTCTCGGGCGGCGTGATCGATCGGGAACAAAAAAGTTTGCGTCAAGCCGCTTTGCGCATTGCCTCCATCTTGAACGTCACCTCCGACACCGATAAAACCCTTGCCTTGGATCGTATGCGGGAAACGGCCGATGCGGCTTCGGCAATTGTTTTTTCCGAGGACGGTACGATTCAACTCAGTTCTTTTTCACCGATGGCTCCCACCATCATCGATCGCCCGACGTTTTCGCAATTTACCAAAGCCACCGATGAAAACGGCATCTACCTTTTGGAAGGCGATCAAGCCGAAACCGAAGAACTTTTGCGCATTCGCGCCATCGTGCCGTTAGGCAGACTCACCAAACCGAAAACGTTCTTACAGCTCACGCAGTTTGTCCCCAAAGAGGTCGCCGAGCACACTCAGGACCTGATTCAAGGCTATCGAAATTATCAGGAATTGGTTTTGACGCGCGACGCTTTGCGCAACATCTATACGGTGACTCTGACCCTGACGATGGTATTGGCGGTTTTGGTAGCCATTTCGGTAGCATTGAGTTTTGCTCGATCGATTACGGCTCCGGTGTTGCAATTGGCGGCCGGTACCAGAAAAGTGGCCGAAGGCGATTGGCGCCCCATTAAGGAATTTGCCGGCAAAAGCGAAATCAATGCCCTGACCCGAAGCTTCAATTCGATGGTCGCGCAAATTGCCGATGCCCGCCAAATCGTTGAAAACCAACGCATCCATGCCGAACATGCCAGAGCTCAGCTTGAACGTATTTTGGAAAATCTGTCTTCCGGTGTTTTGGTCACCGACAACCGCTTTACGGTTTTGATGTTCAACAGCGCCACCAACAGTATTTTGAAATTCAACGCCATCACCGAAGGCAGCTCCCTGATCGAAGCCAGCCCGGACTTGGCTCGAGCTTTGGACGAAGAAATTCAAGTCGCGACAGACGATACCGACATTCGTTTCGAGCTTGAAGTGACGCGTCCGGATTTAACCGCGCCCATTTCGCTTTATATTCGCGCCGCAAAGACCGAGTTGGAAAAGGGCAGCGGTTGGGTCATCGTTTTTGACGACATCTCCCCGGTGCTCGATGCGCAACGCGCCGTTGCCTGGGGCGAAGTGGCCAGACGTTTGGCTCACGAAATCAAAAATCCGCTCACGCCCATTCGTCTTGCTGCAGAGCGCTTGGAATTCAAGCTTGCCGACAAACTCGACGAACACGATGCCGCGTTACTGAAGCGCACCAGTAACACCATCGTCACGCAAGTCGACGCACTCAAACAGATGGTCAACGACTTCAGAGACTTTGCCAAATTGCCCACAGCAAGCCTTAAACCGGCAAATCTCGCAGATATCATCGCCGAAGCCGTCGAGCTCTATGCCAGCGGAGGCATTCACGTCGACATTAAGATCGACCCGGATATTCCGATGATTTTGGCCGACTCGGCGCAGCTCAAACAAGTGCTGCACAACCTGATCGGCAACGCCATCGATTCGACCGCCGAAGTCGGAAAACCGGAAATTTCTCTAAGCGTTGTTAAGGTTGCAAAAACATCGGGGCGTATAAGTACCGTACGCATGATTTTGGAAGACAACGGGCCGGGATTTACGCCCTCGATTCTGGCGCACGCCTTTGAACCTTATGTCACGACTAAACCGACGGGAACCGGATTGGGGTTGCCGATGGTCAAAAAAATTATTGAAGAACATCACGCCAAGATTACGTTGTCGAATAAAACGGATTTGCACGACAACGTTCTGGGGGCACGCATCGTGGTTATTTTCCCGGTTCCGTCTTCTTTGACCGACGAGGCGGGGTCGGAAAGTTGATAGAAAAAGTCACGCGGCAAACTTTCGAATTCATCCGCGGGAACATCAAAAAGAAATTGGCGAATCGAAAAAAGTCTTTTTGCAATTATTGGCGACACTCGCGAAATTGCTTAATATTGAGGGTGCGTCTCCAAATGAGAGACAATACATCCATTCATTTAGGTCGACGGGTAACAAAGGATAGTTGAGCAGATATGGCAAAGATTTTAGTGGTCGATGACGAAGTCGGCATTCGCGAACTTCTCTCGGATATTCTCTCCGATGAGGGCTATACGGTTGTGTCTGCAGAAAATGCCGAGGCTGCTCGCGTTTTCATGGCCAAGGAAGAATTCGACCTGGTGATGCTCGATATCTGGATGCCCGACACCGACGGCATCTCGTTGCTCAAAGAATGGGGGAGCAAGAAAATGTTGCGTTGTCCCGTCGTGATGATGAGCGGACACGGTTCCATTGAAACGGCTATTGAAGCCACCAAGTTCGGTGCCCTGGACTACTTGGAAAAGCCGATTCCCATGCAGCGCCTGTTGCAGTGCGTTCGTCATGCTCTGGAAGTTCGTCAACGTATCGTTTCTCTTGCCAAAATCAATCTCAACGCAACCCCCGAGCCGCGTGCATTGCCCGACCCCTTGCCCGCACCGAAATCTGCCGAACTGCCCAAATACCATATTGAAGACACGGGCATTGTCGTCGACTTCAGCAAAACGTTGCGGGAAGTTCGCGAATCGGTCGAAAAAGCTTACTTGCTTTGTCTGATGCAGCGTGAAAATTGCCAGATGACGCGCGTGGCAAAACATGCCGGACTTGAGCGCACGCATCTGTATCGCAAGCTTAAGAGTTTGAACATGGAGATTCCCCGCGCCGCCAACGTTACCCGTACGACACCCGAAATCTTGGACAAACAGGCACTGCTCAGCGAAGGCCCCGAGGATTTGGATTCGCTCTAAGTCGTATCGAGCACAACGTTTTTACGGGTAAAATGCTTTCCAATCGCTATGCTCAAGTTTCGGGCATGGCGCTTTTGCGTGCACATTTTGTCGTGTACCGACAACTTTTGGATATTGTGGCAAACACCCTATGCAAATTCTCATTATCGGAGCAGGTCGAATCGGCAATGCCGTTGCCGAAGCGCTTGTGGACGAGGCCAACGACATCACCGTCGTCGACTTGGATCGTTCACGAGTCGACGCACTGCAATCCCGACTCGATCTGCGCGGCATAGCCGGTAACGCCACTTCTCCGGAAGTTCTTCAAGGTGCCGGAGCCGCCGACGCGGACATGATTTTGGCCGTAACGGCAAATGACGAGACCAATATGGCCGTATGCCTGTTGGCTTCACGCCTTTTTAATATTCCGACACGCATTGCTCGCGTCCGTAACAGCGAATTGCGCAGTTATCCGCGACTTTTGGCCGAGGAAGGCTTTCAAATCACCAGTGCAATTTGGCCCGAACAAACGCTCACGGAATCGCTTTTGCGCTTAATCGAATTTCCGGAAACTTTGCAGATTCTGGATTTTGCCGAAGGTAAAGCCTCGCTGTTTTGCGTACGTGCCGTTGCCGGCAGTCCCTTGGTCGGGCGCCCCATCCGCGATTTGGCCGTTCATCTGCCCAAGGTGCCGGCAAGAATTGTCTCGGTATTTCGTCGCAACCGTCGACTCGATTTGTCACCCAATACCGTCATCGAAAGCGGAGACGAAGTCATTGCGCTTTCTTCCGGACGCAATGTCAAGCGCGTGATCAGCGAATTGCGCCATCACGAAGAACGTATCCGCAATATCATCATCGGCGGCAATCAGGTACTCGGCATTCAGCTTGCACAAGCACTCAACGGTCCCGAGGGGCGCAAGGGCTATCACATCAACATCATCGATCCGAATCGAACTTTATCCAAATCTCTGGCCGCGCACCGTCCGACAGATACCGACCTTTTCGAGGGCTCTATCACCGATGAGGAAATGTTGGAAACGACGGGCATTGCCCAGTGCGATCTCTACATCTCTTTAAGTTCGCATGACGAAACCAATATCATGGGAGCGTTGCTCGCTAAAAAACTCGGTGCCAGACGCGTGATTGCGCTGACCGATAACGCGACCTTCAGCGACTTGATGCAAGGTACTCAGATCGACATTACTGTCTCCAAAACGCAAGCCTGTTTAAACGAATTGCTACGCCACGTGCGACGCGGCGACGTCGTCAGTGCTCACAGTCTCCGTCGCGGTGTGGCAGAAGCTTTGGAAATCGTGGCACACGGCAACGCCAAGAGCTCGCGTGTGGTCGGAAAATGCATCAAAGACATCGATTTGCCCGAAGGCGCAACGATTGCCGCGCTGGTTCGAGAAAATCCCGAGGATGACGACTTCCAGCTCCTTGTGGCGGCCGGCGACCTAAGGGTTGCTGCAGAAGATCGCGTCATTGTTTTTGTGCCGAGCAAACGCATGATTCCCCAAATCGAAAAACTCTTTGCCGTTGATGTGGGCTTTTTCTAAGAACCGGGAACAAAGCCATGTTTCGCTCATTACGCTATAGCTTATTTCCGGTTTTAAACATTACGGCACCGGTTCTTATTGCGTTTGCATTCATTTTGCTGATACCGTGCCTGGTTTCCTTTCTTTATGCCGACGGCGCACAAGACGGCTTTGAGATTGCGTCACTGTCGTGTTTGCTTACCGGTTCCGCACTGCACTTGTTAACCTTCAGAGACAAGCGCGAACTGTTGCCGCGAGACGGTTTTTTGCTTGCCACGATCATTTGGGTCACGATTCCGATTTTTGCCAGCATTCCGCTCTATTTGGAAATCGACGATCTTTCCTACACCTTGGCCTTTTTCGAGGCCATGAGCGGCACGACAACGACTTGTGCCACCGCTTTGGCCGGCCTTGACACATTGCCGGCCTCACTGAACTTTTGGCGATGCTTTTTGAGTTGGCTCGGCGGCATGGGGATTTTAGTTTTGGCTGTCGCGATTTTGCCGTTATTGGGTGTGGGCGGCTCACAAATTTTCAAGGCCGAAAGCTCCGGGCCCATGAAAGAATCCCGATTGACGCCCAGAATTGCCGATACAGCCAAGGGACTGTGGTCGATTTATGTAGCTTTAAGTATTGCCTGCGCCTTCGCTTTCAAGTTTGCTGGCATGGATACGTTTGACAGTATTCTTCATGCCTTTTCCACGGTCAGCCTCGGCGGTTTTTCATCTCACGATGCCAGTTTCGGTTATTGGAACAATCCTGCCGTTGAAGCCACCGCCGTCATTTTCATGCTTTTGTGCGGCATGAGTTTTGCTCTGCATTTTATGGCATGGAAAACCAAATCTCCGTTGGCTTACTTTAAAAATCCGGAATGTCTGGCATGGTTGGCCACGGCGCTTGTGTTTACTTTGACGGTCGCCGCCTTGCTTTACTTCAACGAAAACTATGCCGATCCCCTGACCGCAGTTCGCGTTGCGGCATTCAACGTCGTGAGCATCATTTCCACCACAGGTTTTGCCACAGAAGATTTCAATCTATGGCCGGCATCGGCCTCCATACTGATGTTTATCGGCGCAAGCTTTGCCACCTGCGGCGGCAGTACGGGCGGCGGTATGAAAATGATGCGTGCGTTGATTTTATTTAAGCAAGCCGCGCGTCAGTTCGCTTTGACTTTGCGTCCCAAAGCCGTATTGCCGGTCACGGTAGCCGGCAATACAATCGAAAGCTCAGTGGTGTTTTCCGCACTGTCCTTTATGCTTTTGTGGACGGTTTGCTCTATTTTCGCCACTTGGTTGTTGATGGTTACGGGACTGGACCTCATCACGGCGCTGTCGGCAGCCGTGGCATGCATCACCAACACGGGACCGGGCTTGGGTGCCGTCGGTCCTTATTCGAACTTTTCAGTGTTTAACGATGCACAATTGTGGCTGTGCTCTTTTTTAATGTTGATCGGCCGTCTGGAACTGGTGACTGTTTTCGTGTTGTTTACGCGCACATTCTGGCGCTTCTAACCGAACGATTTACGGCACACCCCACCACAGCTTCACGTCTTTTTTCTTAGCGGCTTTCATCATTTCCAAGAACGGATAAACGCGCATGCAGAAACTGATCCGTTCGCGTGCCTTCTTCTCTTCGTCTTCTTCGGCAAAGGTTTGAAAAATCGTTTTACCCTTCAAGTCCTCTTCGTGTTCTTTTTGTTTGATTTCGGCCATCACGGCTTTTTCACGTGCAATCTCGGCTTCGATTTTTGCGATAGCCGCATCCAAGTCTTCAGGCAATAGGCAACCCGAGTCGCTATAGGTGCGCCCCAAAACCTCGCAAATACGTTTAAACGTATCCGACATCATGATGAACCCGCCTGTTGCCGGACTGCGAAACTCCAGAACTGCCATAAAAATCCCCTTCGAATCTTCTAAAAAATGATCTTACCCAAAAAGTTTACTGCATCTAAGCCGACAGGAATGCCACAAAATCCTGCGCCGTTTCCCCGGCTCATGTAGACTTCGGAAAGTTCCAACAAGCAAAGGTTGCTTAACTGTTTATCCGTGTCCAAATCCATCTTCATTATCGCTCACGCCCCCTTGGCCAGTGCGTTGAAAAATTGCGCGATGCATATTTACTCGTGCGACGAACGCGTGCGCGAGCGTATTGTGGCCATCGATGTGGCGCCGGATGACGATATCGCCCAAGTCTCACAAGATGTGGCCGAGCGTATCCGTGCCAACGCCGACAAACAAACTTTGATTCTGACCGATTTGGTAGGGGCAACCCCCTCCAATATTGCAGAATCGTTTGTCCGCGCACCCGATGTTGTCGTTGCAACCGGAATCAACCTGCCGATGGTGCTCACAGCCGTGTGTCACCGCGACGAACCTTTTGAAGAACTGGTTGATTTGGTGATGAAAGCCGGTCGAGACAGCATTTCGCGCATTCCGACGGCTTAAATCTTTTTTACCCATTAGATCCTCGACAGTCATGCAAACTCGTTCCGTTACCGTATTAAACAAATTGGGCGTTCATGCTCGTCCCGGTGCTTTATTGACCAAAACAGCCAACTTATTCGACTGTTCCGTCACGATCAAAAAAGGAGACAAAACGGTCGATGCCAAATCCATCCTGTCGGTGCTGCGCATGGCTGCCAAGTGCGGTGATGAATTGACCATCATCACCGACGGACGTGACGATTTGGCTGCCCTGGAATCAATTCTGGCACTGTTTCAATCGCGTTTCGGTGAAGACGAGTAGGATCTATGGACGAAGACATCAAAAAGGTCGAAGACGTTAAGCTCGAACCTGTCTCGGAAGGTGAAACGGTTCTTGCTGAGTCGCCCTGCTCGGATAAAGTCGAAGGCAGCCCAGAGACTTCGTCTCAACAAAGTGCTTCCGAAACGCCTGAAAGCGCGCCGCAAGACCCCGAAACACAAACCGATGACAACGCAACCGAGTCCTATACCCTTTCGGGACAAACCGTATTCGGCGGTGCCGCCCTCGGACACGCTCAGCTCTTAAGTGAAGGCGAATTGGAAATCCCTCACTTTACGATTGAAAAAACTCAGACTCGTGCCGAATTTACCCGTTTGCGTGCCGCCATTAACACGGTGACACGCGAATTCGAAGAGCTGTTGAAAACCACGACGGAAAACGATGTTCCCGAAGCTCAAGCCTTTATCGAACTGCATTGTCAAATTCTCAAAGACGAATCGCTCATCGGCGAGACACAAGACATTATTCGCGATCGTTTGATCAATGCGGAATGGGCTTTATCGTTGCGTTTGGATGAGTTGCGCCGCAGTTTCGAAGAAATCGACGACGACTACTTGGCCGAACGCGTCGAAGACATCGCGCAAGTCGTCGAGCGCGTGCAACGCGTTTTGACCGGTCGTCGCCGTCCGGCCGATACGGTCAGCCAGGTCATGAGCGACAGCTCGGTGATTTTGATTGCCGAAGATTTAAGCCCCGCCGACATTTTGATTTTGAAGCGCCGCGGCGACATCTCCGTTTCCGGTCTTATCGTCGAATTGGGCTCTCCGACGTCGCACTCGGCAATTTTGGCGCGCTCTTTGGAAATCCCCATGTTGGTCAACGTCGAGGGTGCAAAAGACCATATCGCGCATGACGACATCATCTTTTTAAATGCCGACGAAGGGACTGTTTTAGTCAATCCGGCTCCGGATTTGCTCCCGACCGTTTCCCGCCATATTCGACAACTCAACGGCAACCGACGTCGACAACAAAATCTTCGAAGCACCCCGGCGCAAACTGCTGACGGCGTTCGCATCGAACTTTTTGCCAACATTGCACTGCCCGAAGACGTCATCGACGCGGTTCGCAACGGTGCCGAAGGCGTGGGTCTATTTCGTTCGGAATTCTTGTTTATGAATCGTCCGATTTTCCCAGGCGAAGACGAACAGTACGAAACCTATCTGCGCGTGATTCGTGCCATGCGAGACAAGCCGGTAACCATTCGTACCATGGACTTGGGCGGAGACAAACTGCCTTCGGAAGAAGCATTGGAGTCTATCGGCGCCGAGTCCGACGAAGAAATTCTCAATCCCGCATTGGGACGACGAGCTATTCGCTTTTGTATTGATCATCCCGAGCTGTTTAAAACGCAACTGCGCGCCATTTTGCGTGCGGCTTGCGCCGGCAACGTACGCATCATGATTCCTCTGATGACGAGAACAAGCGAAATTGTCTATGTCAAGTCGCTCATCGAGCAGTGCCGACAAGAGCTTAACCAACGAGGTCAAAAATGCGTCGAGACCATTGAAGTCGGAGCCATGATCGAAGTACCGGCTTTGGCATTTTGTCTGCCGCAATTTTTAAAACATTTAGATTTCGTAAGCATCGGCACCAATGACTTGATTCAGTACCTTTTAGCCGCCGACCGCCAAGATCCCGCCGTCAGTGCCATTTGCAATCCCCTGCATCCGGCCGTCACGGGCATTTTGTCTCACATCATCAAAACGGCCAATCGTTTGAAAAAACCGGTGAGCGTTTGCGGCGAGGTAGCTGCCGATCCGATGTTTGCCAAACTAATGATCGGCATGGGATTACGACAGTTGTCCATGAGTTGTTCTAGCCTGCTACCGGTCAAAGAACAACTCATCGAATACACACTGAAAGATGCGCAAACCTTTGCGCGCAAAATCTTGGCTTGCTCAACGACAAAAGGTATTCGCAACGTTATCAAACAGTGTTGCAGCAACGAGTTCGAATTGGAATCGAGCCCGATTATGCGCAGCGCTTTAGCCGATGATTTTTTGGCGGTTCATCCGCTTGATTCTTGATTTTTCCGGGAGACCTTAACCACAATGGCACACAACCTTTCGCTTGAAGACATCGATCGTCTCGGAGAGCTTTTGGCAAGCATGCCCGAAGCATTTATGCCGATGGAAGCAGATATGCTCGACGGCTATCTGACAGCCATCGCCCTTTTGAAACATCCGCCGAAAATCGAAGATTGGCTCCCCTTTGTCTTCGATTTGCAGGGCAATACCCGCGCCAAATTACCCAATGCGGAGCGTCAAGCCGAGTTACGCAAACTCATTTTTGCGCGCGGTGAAGAAATCGAACGCCAACTGTTGTCTGAAAAAGCCATCGACCCGATTATTTATGACGGCGACGAGTCGACGCAAGACGACGATACGGACGAATTTGCACCCCTGGCACCGTTTTCCGACGGCTTTGCTTTTGCCTGTGCCAACTGGCCGGAATTGCTCAATAGCGACGATAAAGCCGTTCAGGCTGCTTTAGTCGGAATCCTGCGCTACGAATCCAAGTCGGAAGAAAGGGATGCCGACGAAGAAACCGTCATGCAGGAAATCGAAGAAGACATGACCTTTGCCGATCTTGACGAAGCGATTGCCGACTTGGCGGCATGTGTACAGGAAATTGCCGAAGTCACGCGCAAAAACGACATTGCTGCGGCCAAGCCCCGTCAGCAACGCGGTAAAAAAACGCGCCGATAGACTGCTGTTGCACAAACTTTGCACAAACCCCGGGCTCGTTACGATCTCGGGGTTTTCTTATGCGGACAGCCCGAGTTTTTTGCGTGCAACACCGGCAATCAATACCAGCGCCAAAACCGGAACGCCCATCATCGCCGTCAAAATAAAAAAATTGGAATACCCGACGGCTTCCACAGCCGCTCCGGAAAAACCTGCGAGAAACTTCGGAATGATGAGCATCACCGAAGAAAAAAGCGCATATTGGGTTGCCGAATAGGCTACGTTGGTCAACCCCGACAAATACGCTACAAACGCTGCCGAAGCCAAACCGCCGGCCAAGTTATCCGCACTGACGGCAAAGATCAGAAACAGCATATCGTGGCCGCGCAAGGCCAAAACGGAAAATAAAAGATTGGTCAATGCCGAAAGCAAGGCTCCGGTAAAAAGCGTCTTCATCACGCCGATGCGCATGGCGACCACGCCGCCGACGAAGGCACCGAACAACGTCATGACGACCCCGAAAACTTTACTGACGGCTGCCACTTCTTCTTTACTAAAACCCAAATCCGAATAGAAAGGATTGGCCATCACCCCCATGACGATATCGCTGACGCGATAAAGCGCGATCAAAAGCAAAATTGCCAGAGCCCAGACGCCGTAACGAGAGAAAAAGTCGATAAACGGACGGCAGGCACAGTCGTAAAACCATTGTTTGAACGATCGTTTTCGCTCGAGCTTCACTGCCTTTGAGACAGGTTCGCGACTCAACAGCGTTGTCACGATCCCGACGAGCATACTTGCGGCCATCGCCAAATAAGCGCAACGCCAAGCGCCCAAGGCCGAACCTTCCGCAGCCGCAGCAATAGCCAAAGCGCCCGCGCCCGACCAAATCATGGCAATGCGATATCCCATCTGATAGGTTGCGGCAAAAGCGGCCTGTTCGTCTTCTTTACCGCTTTCGATACGAAATGCATCCAAAGCCACGTCTTGTGTCGCACCGAAAAAAGCCGTTGTCAAAGCCAACAGAGCCATTTGCCTGAGACTGACGGACGGATCGGTCCAAGCCATGGCCGAAAGAGACGCAACCAACCCGAATTGGGCTACCAATAACCAGGCACGACGTCTGCCCAAGCAACGCGTCAATACGGGAATGGGCAATGCGTCCACCAAAGGCGCCCACACCCATTTAAAACCCCAACACAAACCCACCCAACTCATAAAGCCGATGGTCTTTAAATCGACGCCCGCTTCGCGCATCCAAAAAGACAAGGTTCCGAATACCAACAGCAAAGGCAAGCCGGAAGAAAATCCCAGAAAAAGCATGCGTAATGTCGCAGGCTCTCGATACACCGAGAGCGTTTGCCATAAATTTGTC